>JBEQBV010000015.1:0-31326 GCA_041639635.1 Novosphingobium sp. | reverse complement strand
ACATCCTGCCCACAGCCTGTCCCAGCCTTTTGCCGAAGTTATCCCGCGGCTTGTCCACAGGCTACCCACCTTGCGCCACATCGCGGCGAGTTACCTTTACGTGGGCGATGACATTGCCCGGATCGAATGGCTCGATGCACTGGCCCGCGCCAATGGCCTGTCGCTGCTGGCCACCAATGACGTGCTTTATGCCACGCCGGACCGTCGCCCGCTGCAGGATGTGATGACCGCGATCCGCCACAAGACCACTGTCGCGGCGGCGGGTCTTCTGCTGGAACCCAATGCGGAACGGCATCTCAAATCGCCGGATGAAATGGTGCGCCTGTTCCAGCGCTGGCCCCATGCCATCAAGGCGGCGCGCGATGTGGCCGATGCCTGCCGCTTCAACCTGGCTGAACTGCGGTATGAATATCCTGAGGAAATCTGCCCCGAAGGCCACAATCCGCAATCGTGGCTGGAAGATCGCACATGGGCAGGCGCAGCAGAATTCTATGGCGGCGACGTGCCCGAAGCGGTCGCCGATACCCTGCGCCGCGAACTGGCGTTGATCGGCAAGTTGAACCTCGCAACTTACTTTCTGACCATCAAGGATATCGTTGATTTCGCGCGCAATTGCGATCCGCCAATTCTGTGCCAAGGGCGCGGTTCGGCAGCCAATTCTGCGGTGTGTTTCTGCCTTGGCATAACTTCGGTCGACCCTGCCAAGCACGCCCTGTTGTTTGATCGCTTCATCTCTGAAGAGCGCAAGGAACCGCCCGATATCGATGTGGATTTCGAGCATGAGCGGCGTGAGGAGGTGATCCAGTACATCTACCGCCGCTATGGCCGGGAGCGGGCGGGGCTGTGCGCCACGGTGATCCACTACCGCCCGCGCATGGCGATCCGCGAAGTGGGCAAGGCGATGGGCCTTTCCGAAGATGTGACCGGCGCGCTGGCCCGCACCGTCTGGGGCAGTTGGGGCAGCGAGGTGGGGGAGCGGAACGTCACCGAGAGCGGCCTTGACGGCACCGACCCGCACCTGAAGCGCGTGGTAAAGCTGGCCGAACAGATGATCGGAATGCCCCGCCATCTTTCGCAGCACGTCGGCGGTTTCATCCTCACCCAAGGCCCGCTGGTAGAGACGATTCCCATCGGCAACGGCGCAATGGCGGATCGCAGCTTTATCGAATGGGACAAGGACGACATCGACGCGCTGGGCATCCTCAAAGTCGATGTGCTGGCGCTGGGTATGCTCACCTGCATCCGCAAGTGTCTGAATCTGCTGGGCGAACACCATGGCCGCAATCTGACGTTGGCCACGGTCCCGCGTGAGGACCCGGCGGTCTACGATATGCTGTGCAGGGGTGATTCGCTGGGCGTGTTCCAGGTGGAAAGCCGCGCGCAGATGAACATGCTGCCGCGCCTGCGTCCGCGCTGCTTCTATGATCTGGTGATCGAGGTGGCCATCGTGCGGCCCGGCCCGATTCAGGGGGATATGGTCCACCCCTACCTCAAGCGGCGGCGGGGCGAGGAGAAGGTGGAAATCCCCGCACCGGGACCGGAGCATGGCCCGCCGGACGAACTGTCCTCGATCCTCGCCCGAACGCTCGGCGTGCCGATCTTCCAGGAGCAGGCGATGAAAATCGCGCTTGATGCGGCCCAATTCTCCAGCCTTGAGGCCAACCGCCTGCGCAAGGCCATGGCCACGTTCCGGTCACGCGGGATGGTGCACGAACTGGAAGACATGATGGTGGGGCGCATGGTGCAGCGCGGCTATGATCCGGACTTTGCCGCGCGCTGCTTCAACCAGATCAAGGGTTTTGGCGAATACGGTTTTCCCGAAAGCCACGCCGCCAGCTTTGCGCATCTGGTCTATGTCTCGTCATGGCTGAAGTGCCATTATCCGGCGGCCTTTGCCTGCGGGCTGCTCAATTCGCAGCCGATGGGGTTCTATGCCCCGGCGCAGATCGTGCGCGATGCGGCGCAGCATGGGGTGGTGGTCTTGCCGGTGGATGTGAACCATTCGGACTGGGACTGCACGCTTGAACAGCAGGGCAGGGCCCTACGCCTTGGGCTCAGGCAGATCGACGGCTTCCCCGAACACGCCGCCGCCATGCTAGTGGCGGTGCGAGAGCAGGTCGGCCCCTTCACCGATGCGGCCAGCCTGAAGGAGCGGGGAGGGCTTTCGCCTGCGTTGGTGGAGCGGCTTGCGGCGGCCGATGCGCTCGGCTCGCTGGGCCTATCGCGCAGGCAGGCGCTGTGGGATGCGCGCAGCCTGATTGCGCCCAAGGAACTGCCGCTGTTCGCCGCCATGACGTCACGCTCACAAGGCGAAGAGCGCAGCCGTGCCGTGCTGCCGATGATGCCTCTGTCTGAAGAAGTCGTGGCCGATTACCAGACGCACCGACTTTCGCTCAAAGCCCATCCGTTGGCGTTCCTGCGGCCCATGCTGGGCGAGCGCGGGTTTGTGCGCGCGGCGGATCTGCGCAACCATAAGTATCGCGCCACCGTGCAGGTGGCAGGCGTGGTGCTTGTGCGCCAGCGGCCCGGCAGCGCCAAGGGCGTGTGCTTCATCACGCTGGAGGACGAAACTGGCGTGGTCAATCTCGTGATCTGGCCGGATCTGCTGGAAAAGCAACGCAAGATCATCATGGGCGCGCGGCTGATGGAAGTGCGCGGGCGGGTGGAGTATGATGACGAGGTCATCCACGTCATCGCCATGCACCTGACTGATGCCAGCGCCAGCCTTGATGCGCTATCGGATGCGGACCGGCTCAACCCGCCAATTGCCCGAGCGGACGAATGCAACCGGCCTATCCCCGAACGCGCCGGTTTCGTAAAAGCTGGCCCCGGAGCGCGCACGCATCCGCGTGACGTGCGGATCATCCCCAAGTCCCGCGATTTCCATTGACCTCAAGTCACGTTCGCAGTCGCTCGATCCCCTGCGCCAGCGCAACATAAAGCTTGCCCATGTCAGACGAAAGCAGCGTCACACCCAATGCGTTGCCATCCCGCGTGGACAGCAATTGCCGCAGCATCGATTCAAAGTCGTGAATGTAACGATTTACGTGTTCGCGGAACTCGGCTTCGCTTTCGTAATGCTCCTGCACCGCGCGCGCCTCGGCATTGTCCAGCAGGCTGACAGCGCGCCGCGTGAAGATGCCACGATCCCCTCTCAGGTAAGATGCCCATGCCGTTTCGGATACGTCGGCGGAAAGCGCCTTGGCGATGTCGATTGCCGAGGAATTGAGCGATTCCGTGATCAGCGCGGCACGGCGGGCAAAATCGTTGTCGATCTGATCCTCGGCCTTTTCGCGCGCGCGGCTCACCCGGGCTTCCAAATTGGCCGCAAGCTCATCAATCTTGGTAAGTTGATCGCGCATCTGGATCGCACTGTCACGGCTTGCGCTGGCAGCGGTATCGATCGCTTCTTCAAGCCGGCCCACAAGTTCTGCCGCACGTCCTTGCAGCACTTTCGCGATGGCGGCGCTGCTCTGTTCGCCAAGCTGGCTGGCAATCGCCTCGATCTCACCGGCGGTCGCCTCGCGGAGGTTCTGGCCTGTATTGGTCGCTGCTTCGGAAAGCTGTGAAATGGCGCCGGCTAGGCGTCCTTCGACCTCATCGGACAAGGCCGCGCTCTCCGCTTTGGCCTTGACCAGAATGGCCTGAAGCGCGGCGATTTGACGTTCGCGTTCGGCTGCCTGCCCGGTCAACGCAACCTGTGCATTGTGAATATCCCGCACTGCGATCTCAACTTCGCTTCGCGCAGATCCGATTACGTCCTTCAATGCCCGGCCGCCGTCTCCAGCTTCGCGCAGGGTGTCGCGCAGCGTGAACACGCGATCCTCAAGTCCCTTCAGACCAGCCTCGGTGCTGCGCAGCGCTTCGGGAATCTGGGTTCTGGCGTGGTCACTCCCGGCCTGAATCAATTCGAGCAGCCGCACGGCAGCATCGGTCAGGTTACAGATTTCGCCGTCTGTTCCGGACAGGTTCTGGCGCATCGCGGCAAGGCGGCTGTTCAACTCATCGACAGACCGATTGATGTTCGCTGCGGCCTGCACGCCTTCGTTACTGGAGGCGGACAGTACCGACGTGAACTCATTCACCTGCGTGCCGATCCGGGCAAACTGATCCGCTAGAGCATCTGCCTTTGCGGCCTGCATCTCGCGCTGCTCTGCAATCAGATTGTCCAGTTCTGAAAGGCGGGCTGCCAGATTTTCTGTCGCAGATGCTGCCACTGCTTCCATGGCCTTGCGACGGTCTGCCACAGCTGCATCGATCGCGGCCAATCGCAGCTCAAGCTGCTCCCTCAGGGTCTCTGCTTCAGCTTCGGCCGAAACGCGCCTGGCGGCAAACGCCTGGTCAAGCGAACGTGCATCTTCCTCAAGTGCCGCTGTCAGTGCCTTCGCGCCACTTTCGAACTGCGCCAGATGACTTGTGGATTGGGCCAGCAAAGCCTCATGATCATTCGCCAGCTGTTGCAACGTGTCGCGAAGGGAAGCCACATGGGCAGCACTGCGCTGCTCCCACGCGCCAATCGCCGCATTTTCTGCCGCAGCCATGCTCTCCTGCTGCTGACTGCTTCGCAATGCAAGCGTATCGAACCGGCTTTCGGCCAGCGCGGCCAGATCTTCCGATGCTAGGGAAAAGGCCGTGACCGAGTTTTCGATCCTTTCCCGCACCGAGGCCACCTGACGTTCACTTGCCAAGCCAAATTCATTAAGCCGCTGAAAACCCGAAACCAGTTCTTCAAGCTGCAAATGGGCCGTGCGGCCAGCATTTCCGATATTGTTGGTCACATCCTTTGCCGTGTTGGCAATGACCGGCAACTGCCCGCGCAGCTTCTCCATATTGTCCAATGCCGCCGAGGAAACATCAGCAATCCGGTCAATCTGCTTGCTGTTCTGGCCAATCATGTTGTCCAGCTGTGCAGCACTACCCGAAAGCCGTTCAACCGCCATGCGCCCGAGCGATTCAAGATCACGCCCCTGCGCGGCGATGAAATCTCTGGCCAGCGCAAGTTCGGTATTCATCGCAGAAAGGCGCTGTTCCAGACCTCTGGATTCACGCGCCAGTTGCTGCGCAACGTCGGCAAACCTGTCCGCCTCACGTCGGCTCGTTCGCATGATCAACAGAAACACCATCAGGATCAGCGCCACTGGCACAGACCACTGTGAGACCCACCATACCCATTGATCCGGGCTGACCACCGCCGTCTGCGGAAGGATTACGGCCAGCACGAACGCGGCCGTCCATGCGACAATGAGCACGCCCGCGATAGCCGCCACGAGCCAGCCGCGATCAGGCCGTTTAAGGCCAGAATCATACTCTTCGCGATCGCGCTCGTCATGGTGCGACGGCGTCTTTTCCGATGCCGGAGTATCGAAGCCCCCCCCTGAATCACGATAATCAGGCGCTGCGCTTTCAGGATTGGTGCCTTCCAGCGGAATGATCCGGCTTCTCTCGTTCATGCTGCCCCATTCGCTCCCGGCCCGCTGATATTGGACCGTTCACTTTAGCTTGTTTACTTTGGCCTGTTCACTTTGGCCCTACGGCCTGGGCGGACGTCAACATATTGCATATCACGAATTTCTGCAGAGCATAAACCCTGCCTTAACACTTCGCTGCGTAACCAATCGCCATGGCCTATGAAGGTGCTTCTCTCGACGCCAATCTTGCTGCTGCGGCAGGGCATGATCCCGAACTCGTGCGCGAATTGCGCAAGGCCTTTATCGAAAGCGCGGAACGGCAGATCGATTTGCTCGCCCGGTCACGATGTGACGGCAATTGGGAAGTGGCGGCCATGCGCCTCAGGGGACTGGCGGCCAGCTTTCACGCCGATAGCTTGATGGTTCTGGCAGAAGAAGCCCTTGATACCGTTCCCGGTGATCCCGTGATCCTGCGAAGGCTGGACCAGATGTTGGCGGATCTGGCCGTCCAGATCTGAAACCGTTTTGCCCGACAAGTTTTGCCGAAGAGGCCATGCCCTCCTTGGCATCGGGAAGCGCACCCCCTACGATGCCTGACTAGGAGGCTGACGTGTGCGGGTCGCAGTTCTATCGCTGATCGAAGCTGGCGGGGGTGATCCTGCTGCACTGCGAGGGTATCTGCCGATTGGCGGACGTTCGGTGCTGCGCCATCAGATTGGCCTTGCCCTCTCTTTGAACGCAAAGCGCATTGTTGTGATGGCAGAAGCCATTAGTGGTGAACTTGTCGCCATGCAGCATGTTACCGAAGCAGGCGGTGCGCAATTCCACGTCGTGCCAACAGTGCGCGCGCTGGTTCCGCTGATTGCCCCGGAAGACGATGTGATCGTTCTGGCCGATGGTCTGCTGGCCATGCCAGACGCGCTACACGACCTCGTTGATTCTGGCCCGGTTGTGCTCACTTTGCCAATTGAGCCTGCGCTGCCGCTGGGCTTTGAACGGATCGATCTCAATAATGCTTTTGCAGGGGTGATGCGGTTTGCAGGGCGTATTGCAGCCGGTCTTGCCGATCTGCCGCCCGAATGGAACCCGCAGTCAGCGCTGCTGCGTCTGGCCATTCAGGGGCGCATTGCCCAGCGCTCTGTTCCTGCTGCCTTGCTTGACGATGGGCGTTGGAGCCTCGTTCGTGATGAACAGGAAGCGCAAGTTGCCGAGCGCCGCTGGCTGCGTTTGCACACACGGCTGTCAGGTGATGGAGCGATCACGCCGGGCGAACATCTGGCCAAGATGGCGGTCAACCGCTTTGGGCCAGCCCTGCTTCATGCAGGAACGCGCCCCAGTCTGCTGGGGCTTGCAGCCGGCGTTATCGGATTGCTGGGCGGTGGGGCAGGGTGGCTTGGCCAGTTGACGGTAGGATTCGTCCTCCTCGGTCTTGCCTGGCTGGTGGCTCAGGTGGCGCGCCTGCTCGGTCAGGTAGAGCGGGCATCACTTCTGGCGTCCGGACTGGCCCGGCGCAGCGTTGCCTTGTTCCATCTGCTGATTGATGGAGGATTTGTCACGCTGGCAGGTTGGGGTAGCAGCCTTTCCGCCGCTCCCTCGATCCCGGTCGGGGCAGCGTTTTTCGTCCCGCTCGTGTTCATGATCTGCACGCGTCTGATGCCGCTGGCATTGCACGCGCATCGCTGGACCAGTTGGCTATCGGATCGTCTGGTAATCGGCGCATTTCTGGCAGCTGTTCATCTGTTTCTGCCCCTTGATGTGATGCTTGCGTTGAGCGTGATTGTGCTGCTCGGCATCTGTGTTTTTTCGCTTCAGATTGGACTGGATCGTTCCTTGCCGAACGGACAGCCGGTCGCTTCGCCTAACCCTCAGTTAACCACTCGGCAGTAAGAGCGACTGATGGCCATGACTTTATCTGCCGATCTCCCAGCTTCCGGCGTGCAAACGCCTGTCGATCCTGAAGCGATCGAGCGGCTCCTGTGCGACGATCTTTTCCATGCCAATCAGGCGGTGCTCCACATGGGGCCGATTCTGCGCCATCTTCTGCAGAACGATGATCGCTCGATTTTCAGTGACGAAATCATTGCCCGCGTTCGCGGAATGCTTGCCGATCTGGCCCGCCAGCTTGTGCAGGCACTGGGCGAAGCGGCGGGTCATGCCGATGCCGCTGCCTGGGCGCGCGATGCCGGGCCGGGCCTTTCCGAAATGCTCGCGGGCAACCAGCCGCTGCTTTATCACCTGCACATGCTGGCGGTGGAGTGGCAGCTTGCGGAAAAACTTCAAGGCAGGCTTGGTATCGATCCGGTGCTTACCCCGATGCTGCAGGATCTCATCGCCTCGCCGGGGCCCGATCTGGCGGCGCGGGGCATGAACTTGCTGGCGGCACAGGCCCGGTTCGGACAGGCCGTCCGCCGCATGCAGATTCCGCTGACAGAACTGCCCGCCGATTTGCACGATGAAACACTCGCAATCATGCAGCGCTATGTCTTGGATGATCCGGCAGGCGAGGCTGCTGCGGCCCTAGCCGAGGTGACATTGCGCCAGCGCCGCGCCGTAACCGCATCACGGATCGATCTGCTGCATCATGTGATGACCGTTTTGGGATCGGAACGTGTCGCCGCGCTGCAGTTGGAACATGCGGGCCTTGCCATGTTTCTGAGCGGATTGTGCATGGTGGCAGGCATAACGCGGGAAACCGCAATCATGTGCACCACGGAAAGCCAGATGCCGCGCCTTGCGCTATCGCTGGTTGCGGCCAATGTCGGCCGCGAAGGCGTGGTGGCAACATTCGCTGCGCTTCATCCCGACATTGCTGTCCCCGCCGGGATCGAACAGCTTGATCCGTCCCGGGCCATTGCCCTGCTGGCCAGCACCCCTGCTGGAGCACGTTCCTGACATGACGGCCGCCGGGCCAATCCGCGCCCGAACCGACGGGGCCGATCACTTTGTCGAAGCGGATGAGGCGCTTGCTGCGTTGCAAATGCGCCTTGGCGGTGCCTTTCCGGGCAAGATTGCCTTGCCGGGCCTGCTAGCGCTGGTCCGCAAGGCACGCCGCGCGAGCACGCCGCTTCATGCAGTCCTTTCTGCAGAAGACGGCAATCAGCCACTGTCATTTCAGGCGGCAGTCTTTCCGTTGGAAGACGGTGCAACCATCGAGATCACGCAATGGCGCCTCGCCGAATCTGCATGGTCGGCTGATACTGGCGGCACTGACGGGCTGGCTCTCCAGCGCCAACTCGCCCAAGCGCACCTTGTGCTTGATGCCGAACAGCGGGTTATTTCGGGCAATGTCGATGCGCCTGATCTGACGGCGCTCGACACCACTTTGCAGAAGAGCTTCGGCCGCTACTGGACCGATATCGTCTCTGTCGAAGGGAGCAGCCATCACCAGCCTCTCCATTGGCGCCTGCTTGATGATGCTGCAGTTACCATCGATGGTTCGGAACGGCGGTGGAAGACCCGCATTATGCCGCTGCGTAACGGTGGTTTCGAGCTTTTTCTGATCGCCGAAACCGTTCTGGCCAGTGTTGTAGCAGGCCCGAAAACTGCCTCTTCAAATGCAGCTGGAACTGAAAGCCCGGAACTGAAAGGCCTGCTTGGCAACACGCTTGCTCCGGCGCTGCGGGTGCCGGTGAACCGTATCGTTGCCAATGCCGAAACCATCCGCACCCGGCTCGCCGGGCCGATCGCCGATCCCTATGTCGGCTATGCAGGTGATATTGCCGAAGCCGGGCGGCACCTGCTTTCGCTGGTAGAGGACCTTGCCGATCTGGAAACGGTTGAAGATGGCAGCTTTGCGCCTGCGCCGGATCATGTCGATCTGGCAGACTGCGCCCGACGCGCCGCCGGCATTCTGGGCGTTCGCGCCAAGGAGCGCGCCATTACGCTGGCGCTGCCCGATGAAGATATCGCAGCACCTGCGATAGGTGAGTTCCGGCGTGTTCTGCAGATCCTGCTGAACCTGATCGGCAACGCCATCCGCTATACCCGCCCCGAAACGTCAATCCGCGTGGAAAGCGGTGTTTCGGATGCGCTCGCGTGGATCGCCGTCGAAGATGAAGGTGACGGCATCGAACCTGATAAGGCTGAGCGGGTGTTCGAAAAGTTCGAGCGTCTGGGCCGCAGCGGCGATGGCGGCAGTGGCCTCGGCCTCTACATCTCGCGCAAACTTGCCCGCGCGATGGGCGGTGATCTGGTGGTAGAACAGGGAACAACTGGCGGCGCGCGCTTCGTCTTGACGCTAGAAGCTGATCACCCCGAAGCGGCCAGTGCTTTCGGCTAACGCCGCTTTCCTGCACGCCACAAAGCCAGAACCCCCAAGGCCATCAGGCCAATGCCGATGTAAGCCCATTGTGCTTTGGCCAACATGAAGCTGGAAGCGGGCCACATGATCAACCCCAAACCCTGACCAGCCCATAGAGCGCCAACGAAAAGTGCGACAAAGCCAACAATCCTAAGAATTGCCGTCATTGCCGCACCTTTTCTAACTCAGTTGCTCAAATCAGCGTTCGCCGACCGGAACGTAATCGCGCTGCGTCGGGCCGGTGTAGAGCTGGCGCGGCCAACCGGTTTCTCTTGAGAAACCGGCAAAACGAGAGCGGCCGCGCTTTTTGCTCTCTCAGCGTTCGCCGACCGGAACGTAATCGCGCTGCGTCGGGCCGGTATAGAGCTGGCGCGGACGCCCGATCTTCTGGCCTGGATCGCTGATCATTTCGTTCCACTGCGCCACCCAGCCCACGGTGCGGGCAAGGGCGAACAGCGCGGTGAACATCGTGGTCGGGAAGCCGATGGCCGAAAGGATGATGCCCGAATAGAAGTCAACGTTCGGGAACAGCTTCTTCTCGGCAAAGTAAGGATCGCTCAGCGCGATTTCCTCAAGCCGCAGCGCGGTTTCGAACAGCGGATCGGTAACCTTCAGCGCATCGAACACTTCGCGCACGGTCTTCTGCATCACCGTCGCGCGCGGATCGTAGTTCTTGTACACGCGGTGGCCAAAGCCCATCAGGCGGAACGGATCGTTCTTGTCCTTGGCGCGATCAATGTAGTGTTGAATGCGGTCGGGCGTGCCGATTTCCTTCAGCATGTTGAGCGCAGCTTCGTTTGCGCCGCCATGCGCCGGGCCCCACAGACAGGCAATGCCAGCAGCAATGCAGGCAAACGGATTTGCACCCGATGACCCGGCAAGGCGCACGGTCGAGGTCGAGGCGTTCTGTTCGTGATCGGCGTGCAGGATGAAGATGCGGTCCATGGCGCGTTCGACCGCCGGAATCACTTCATATTCCTCAGCCGGAACCGCAAACGTCATCTTCAGGAAGTTGCCGGTATAGGACAGGCGATTGTCCGGATAGACGAAAGGCTGGCCGACCGAATATTTGTACGCCATCGCGGCAATCGTCGGCATCTTGGCGATCAGGCGGTGCGAACTGATCTTGCGGTGCACTGGATCGGCAATGTCGGTGCTGTCATGATAGAAGGCTGAAAGCGCGCCAACCACGCCGCACATGATCGCCATCGGGTGGGCATCGCGGCGGAAACCGCGATAGAACGTGGCAAGCTGTTCATGCAGCATCGTGTGCCGCGTGATCGTGCGGGTAAAATCTTCCAGTTCCGCGTTGTTTGGCAGCTCGCCGTTCAGCAGCAGATAGCTGGTTTCCATGAAGCTCGAATGTTCGGCCAACTGGCCGATCGGATAGCCACGGTGCAGCAGCACGCCTTCGTCGCCATCGATATAGGTGATGGCGCTGTCGCAGCTTGCAGTCGAGGTAAAGCCCGGGTCGTAGGTGAACATCCCCGTCTGGGCATAGAGCTTGCGGATATCGACCACATCCGGGCCAATCGTGCCGCTGTTGACCGGCATTTCGATGGTCTTGCCACCGGCCGTCAAAGAAGCCTGGTTATCGCTCACGCCTTAACCCTCCTATTTATCTTTGCATTGCAAACAATTGCGAGATTCAAGCCACTGCATCACGAATGCGCGAAAGCGACTCGTTCTTACCGAGCAGTGCCAATACGTCGAAAATTCCCGGCGAGGTAGTCTGTCCCGTCAGGCTTGCGCGCAACGGTTGGGCAATCTTGCCCAGTCCTATCCCAAGCTCCTCGGCCATTTGCTTCACCGTGGCTTCGAGGCTTGCCATTGTCCAGTCGTTTTCGGCTTCAAACCGCTCCGCCACTTGGCCAAGAATGGTCCGCGCGTCATCCGTCAGCAGGGCTGCGGCCTTTTCCGCCATCGGCAACGGGCGCTGCACAAACAGGAACACCGCGCCTGCCGCCAGTTCGTTCAGATCGGCGGCACGCACTTTCAGCACCGGCATCGCGCGGGTCAGAAGATCGGTGCCAGTGTCAGCATCGAAGCCCGGCTCCAGCGTCGCCAGCTTGGGTGCGATTAGCGCCGCCAGTCGCGCATCGTCAGCCTCGCGCAGATAGTGCCCGTTCAGATTGAGCAGCTTTTTCAGGTCGAACCGTGACGCTCCCTTGTTCACATCGCCGATGTCGAACCATGCCACCGCCTGATCGCGGCTGATGATTTCCTCGTCGCCATGCCCCCAGCCTAGCCGCAGCAGGTAATTGAACACGGCCTCAGGCAGCAGCCCCAGCTCGTCGCGATAGGCATCGACGCCCAGCGCGCCATGGCGCTTGGAAAGCTTTGCCCCGTCTGCCCCATGAATCAGCGGGATGTGCCCGTAAACCGGATCGGGCCAATTGCCTTCGATGGCGTTCATGGCGCGGATCACAACCAACTGCCGGAACGCATTGTTGATATGATCGTCGCCCCGGATCACGTGGGTGACGCCCATGTCGTGATCGTCCACCACCACGGCCAGCATATAAGTCGGGGTGCCGTCGGACCGCAGGATCACGAAGTCATCAAGTTCGCTGTTCTGGACGGTGATTGCGCCCTGAACCTTGTCTTCGATGGTCGTTTCACCCTCGCGCGGCGCCTTCATCCGCACCACGTAGGGCTGGCCCTCGGGCCACTGATCTGCGGTCGCATTGCGCCATTCGCTGTCGATGCGGAACGGCTTGCGCTCGGCCTGTGCCTGCTCGCGCCGCGCGGCCAGTTCTTCCTGCGTCAGGTAGCAGCGATAGGCATATCCTGCTTCGAGCATCTGGTGGGCCACCGCTGCGTGGCGGTCGGACCGGGCAAACTGGAACACCGGCTCGGCATCGCCGCCAAGGCCCAACCAGTTCAGCCCGTCAAAAATCGCCTCAATCGCCGGTTCGGTCGACCGGGCGCGGTCGGTATCTTCGATCCGCAGCAGATAGGTGCCGCCGTGATGGCGGGCATAAAGCCAGTTGAACAGCGCGGTGCGCGCGCCGCCAATATGCAGAAAACCTGTGGGCGAGGGCGCAAATCGCGTGACCACGCGGCCCTTTTCGGGCGATCCTGCAGAAACGGTGTCAGTGGCGCTTGCCATTGGCCGCGCTTTCCTTTGCTTTGAATGTCATGGCGTCCCCGGCAGCAGATGGACCTGCGGCGGAATATCCCGCCGCCGATCCGGGTTCCGCCCCGGCCGGACAGGCGCGGCATTGGGACATCCGGGCGCGATTGTCCAGCATGCTTGCCAAGTTGCCTGAACAAGCCGACCGCTTCCTTGAAGCCCACCCGTTTGATCGCGGTCTGTGGCTGGTCGTGGCTTTTGCGGTCGGAATCGTTGCGTGGGTGGCCTTGCCCAATGCGGCGGACTGGGTTGCCCTCCTGCTCACCAGCCTTTCCGTTGCGCTTGGCGCTCTCATTTTCTTGGACGAAAGTCGCATCCCCTACGTGCGTTTGGCGTTCTTCGGCTGTGCGGCGATGCTGGCGGCCGGGATGACTACGGTCTGGACCAAGTCCGCATTGGTCGGACAACCCGGAATCGCACGGCCCGCTGTCGTGACCTTGCAGGGAAAGGTTCTCGAGCGTCGGGAAGAGCCTGCCAAGGCCCGGATTCGTCTCCTCCTGCTCACCCGCATTTCCGAATTTCCCGATCCTGTTCGCGTCCGAGTCAACCTGCCGCTTGCCAGGGACCTACCGGGCATCACCGAAGGGGCCGAGATTCGTCTGCGCGCGCGGCTGATGCCGCCTGCTGCGCCGATGCTGCCCGGAGCCTATGATTTTGCCCGAACTGCGTGGTTTGGCGGGCTTGCCGCCACCGGCAGCGCATTGGGCGATCCCGCCTTGATCCGGGCATCGGAGGAAGGCGCAAACTTGCGCGCGGTGCAACGGTCGCTGGCCAATCATGTCCGCGCCCAGCTTGGCGGATCGCCCGGCAACATCGCCGCCGCGCTGGCCAGCGGAGATCGCGGGGCCATTGCTCCGGCAGACGATGACGCGATGCGCGATGCAGGGCTCACCCACTTGCTCTCGATCAGCGGTCTGCATGTCAGCGCGCTGGTCGGCGCGGTCTATTTTCTGGTGGCACGTCTGCTGGCTGCCATCCCGTGGATCGCCCTGCGCATCCGCGTGCCGATTGCGGCGGCCTTGGCGGGGGCGCTGGCGGGGATTGCCTACACGCTGCTGACAGGGGCCGAAGTGCCAACGATCCGCTCCTGTATTGGTGCACTTCTGGTCCTGATCGCGCTGGCGCTGGGGCGTGATCCGCTGTCCTTGCGCATGGTTGCAACCGGTGCGCTGGTGGTCATGCTGTTCTGGCCCGAAGCCGTGCTTGGTCCCAGCTTCCAGATGAGCTTTTCGGCTGTGATCGCCATCATCGCTTTCCACTCTGCCGCGCCGGTCAAGGCATTCCTGAGCGCGGATCATCACGGCTTGCTCGTCCGCATGGCCCGAAGCCTGATCCTCCTGCTTGCGACCGGCGTGGTCATCGAACTGGCGCTGATGCCCATCGGGTTGTTCCACTTTCACCGCGCCGGAATTTACGGTTCGCTCGCCAACGTGATCGCAATTCCGCTGACCACGTTCGTAACGATGCCGTTGATCGGGCTGGCGCTCCTGCTCGACTCTGCCGGTTTGGGCGCTCCTGCTTGGTGGCTGGCGGGCAAGAGCCTCGAACTGCTGCTTGCGCTCGCCCACTTCGTCGCGGCAAGGCCCGGTGCAGTGACGATGCTCCCGGCCATCGCACCGTGGACTTTCGCGCTCTTCATCACCGGCATGCTGTGGCTAGCGCTGTGGACGGGCAAAGTCCGTTTGTGGGGCGCAATCCCTGCATTTCTGGCTGTTATCGTCATGGTCTTCACGCCAACGCCAGACATCCTCGTCACGGGCGATGGGCATCATGTCGGCCTGACCGGGGCGGGTGATGATCTGATCGTGCTGCGCATGGGCAGGGGCGAATACATGCGCGACAATCTGCTCGAACTCGCTGGTATGGAAGGCACGCTTCGTCCTATCGATGCGTGGTCCGGGGCGCGCTGTACCGAAGACTTCTGCGTTGCGCGGCTGCGGCGGGGCGGTCGGCGAATCACCATCCTGTTGGCGCGGAGCCGGAACTACATTGATGATATGGCGCTGGCTGCTGCCTGTGAACGGGCAGATATCGTGATCGCGGATCGGCGCCTGCCCTATTCATGCCGACCAAGGATGCTCAAGGCGGATCGGACCTTGTTGAGCAGCACGGGTGGCTTGTCGATCGATCTTGCCTCCGGTCGCATCAGGACGGTGGCCGAAACGCAGGGCGCGCATGGATGGTATCGCCCACCACCAGCGCCAACGTTCAAAAAGCCCGATAAGCCCGTTGTCTCAGCCTCCGAAGGTGCCTCTGATATCCCTTCGTCTTTGCAGTAAGCCGTGAAATTTGTTGGCCGGGCACCTGTGGCACAGATCGCATAGGTGCCCGGCCGGATCGGTTACGGCAGCACCCAGCGGATCGATCCGCTGTAGTTCCCGGTCATCGGCAAGCCATCGGTGCCCATCGCCGGGACGAAGCGCGCGCGGCTGCTGACTTTGGCGCATGTGGCGGCGTCAAGGTCCGCCGACCCGCTCGATCCCGTAATCTCGCACCCCGTCACGCGGCCGTCGGTGCCGATGGTCAGGCGGAACCGGGTCAGCCCCTCGCGCTCTTCACGGATGGCGGCGCTGGGATAATCGCGATCAGAGACCCACGATCCCGGCGAGCCTTTGGGTGCCGCCCCACGCACCGCGAAGCTCGCCGAGGGGGAGGGCTTCACTTCAGGCGGAAAGAACGGTCCCACTTCGACCGGTGTGATCGGAATGATCTCTACCGGCTTCAATCCTACCCCCGGATCGACGGGGCCAAGCACGATGTCCGGCTTTGGCGCCACCAGCGGCGTCTCTTGCGGCTTCTGCGCCGGCTTGACGTCTGGCGGAGGGGCAATCGGGGTAATCTTGACCTCGTCATCCTTCCACTGCTGCGCAATAAAGGGGTCCTTCACGATTTTGACGACGCTGCCGGCAAAGCCCGACGCGATTGCCCAGATCGCCACGCCGTGCAGCAGCGCAACCGCGATGAATGTTTGCGTTTGCCGTTTTCCCGAATTTTCGACTGTATAAGCCATTGGCAACACCTCTTCCGTTGCCGACGCCCCAGGTTCTGGCGGGCCGTCCCGGAAAGGGGGCGCCCCGTGTGGGGCATTCGGTAACGATAGAAACTATATCAAAGCCGATCGACTTGCCAGAAAAAACTCAACCGAAAAGATTGATATTAAGTATAACCTCGGCCGAGACAAAGCAAATGCCGCCCGCCGATTGTCTCGGCGAGCGGCATCTGAAAACTTGCATCCAATTTGCATCAGCGCTTGGCCGATGGAACGTGCCTCAGTGATAGCGCCGCAGCAGGCCAGCCAGCTTGCCCTGCACGGCCACTTCATCAGGCCGATAGAACTGCGGATCATAGGCCGCATTGGCCGGATCGAGGCGGATCATGCCCATTTCGCGGTGCAGATACTTGAGCGTGGCTTCCTCACCACGCACCAGCGCGACCACGATTTCTCCATCGCGGGCAACGTCTGTCTTGCGGACGAGAGCGTAATCGCCGTCGAAGATCCCCGCCTCGACCATCGAGTCTCCGGACACTTCAAGCGCGTAATGTTCGCCCGCACCGAGGAGCGCGGCGGGAACGGGCAGGGTTGCCGAAGTTTCAAAAGCTTCGATTGGCATACCGGCCGCGATCTTCCCGTGCAGGGGCAGTTCGATCACATCGTTTGCCGGAGCAGGCGCCGCCTTGGGTGCAGTGCGCATCGGAGTGAGCGTGGCATTGGTGTTTGCTGCAGCGCGAACGGCGGGGCCGGCCCCCGGCTTGGTCACAGAGCTTTCTGGCTGCCGCAACACTTCCAGCGCACGCGCGCGGTTGGGCAGGCGGCGGATGAAGCCGCGTTCTTCCAGCGCGGAAATCAGGCGGTGGACACCGGACTTCGACTTGAGATCGAGCGCTTCCTTCATTTCTTCGAACGAAGGGGAAATGCCCGATTCCTCCAGCCGGACCTGAATGAAGGTGAGCAGTTCGTGCTGCTTGCGCGTCAACATTGGCGGTTCCTCCGCGGGTGAACGAATGCGGAACGGATAAGCAACCTATTTCACGACGTCAAGCAATACCGCCATTTTCGAGCAGGTAGACCGGAACATCCGTTCCCGTTGCGTGTCGCTCGGCCCAAGCTTCGCGCACAACGAGAGCATTGGCGCGCGCCAGCGGGGAGAGCGCGCCCGAGTCTTGCAGCGGATCGAGCGTGACTTTCGCTCCATCCCAAAACCCCCGCAGAAACTCCATGCGGCTGCCGCCCTTGCCAAGTGGCGATGCCAGACGCGCTGCAATCGTCTTTGGCAACGGCGCTGCAGCGCCAGCACTGGCCCGCAGCAGAGGGAGGAGGAACAGGAACGCCGTGACATAGGCCGATGCGGGATTGCCCGGTAGGCCAAGGATCACCTGATTCCCGCGCTGCGCAACGAGCAGGGGCTTGCCGGGCTTGATCCCGACGCGCCAGAATTCGAGCGTGGCGCCCACCGCCTCAAGCGCAGGGCGGACAAGATCGTGGTCACCCACCGAAGCGCCGCCGCTGGTGACTATGATTTCGGCAGTGCTAGCGCTTTCCAAAGCATCTGACAGCGCCTGCAACTGATCGGGAATCGGGTCAAGCGCCTGAATATCGACCGGTAGGGCTGCTGCCATCGCACAGAGCATCGGGCCGTTGCTGGCGGGCAATTGGTGCAATCCTGACAGATGGCCTGGCGACACCAGTTCATCCCCGCTGTCGATCACGGTCAGCCGGATCCGCCGCCGCACCGGTAGATGGCTATGCCCGCCCGCGATCGCCAGCGCGATCTGCGCCGGGCCGATGCGCGTGCCCGCAGCCATCAATTCAGCGGCTTCGCTGAAATCCATGCCGGCCGCGCGGATGTGGCGCTCCAGTGGATCGGGCAGGGTGCCGGTGAAGCGCAAGGCTGTACCGTCCCGCGCGGTGTCTTCCTGAAGCAGCACCATGTCCGCGCGTGTCGGAACAATCGCACCGGTACTGATCCGCACCGCTTCGCCCGCACCGATTACGCCATCAAATGGATGGCCCGCAGCACTTTCGCCGATCACTTGCCACGGACCGGGCAGATCGGCGCTGCGCAGCGCATAGCCATCCATCGCGGAGAGCGGTGCTGCGGGCTGGGTGCGGCGTGCGGTAAGTGGCTGTGCGAGATAGTAACCAAGGCATTCGCCAACCGCCCGATGCTCCAACGGCAAGGTTGGGGCCAGCGCCAGCAGACGCGCCTGCGCTTCAGCAAGGGGAAGGGGTGGCGTCTTCACAGAGCGTCCGCGCGCCAGACGCCGGATTTGCCGCCGCGCTTTTCGATCAGGCGTATGCCTTCGATCACCATGCCCTTGTCCAGCGCCTTGGCCATGTCATAGACCGTGAGCAGCGCGACGGAGACGGCGGTTAGCGCCTCCATCTCCACGCCAGTGCGCCCGGTAAGCGTGGCCGTTGCGGTGCATTCGACGCCGCCTTCAACGAAAGCGAAATCGACGTTCACTGCATCGAGCGCCAGCGGGTGGCACAGCGGAATGAGTTCGCCGGTCTTCTTTGCCGCCATGATGCCCGCAAGGCGCGCGGTGCTTAGCACGTCCCCCTTGGGCGCATCGCCTGCGCGGATGGCCTCCAGCGTAGCGGCGGTCATGCGAATCATGCCGCGCGCGATGGCGACGCGCTGCGTTTCAGCCTTGCCGCCAACGTCGACCATGCGGGCGGTTCCGGCCAAATCGATATGGGTCAATCCGTTCATTCAGCAGGGCCTTTCCCTGAACAGGTTTACACTGTTTACACAGTCCATGGAGAAAACTGTCAGGCCTTTGCGACCGTCCAATCTGTGCGGGCAAATGGCCGGAAATGAGGCGGTTTTCAAGCAAAGGAGAGCGGGCGTGGTCATTGCGCGATGCTGGCATCACCAAGCGATGTAGGACAGCCTTATTTGCCGCCTTCGACTGCCCGTTTCAGCGCCTCTGCCACTTTCGCCTGCGTTGCTGCCACGATCCGGTTCACGCCCTCGGCATTGGGATGCACATTGTCTTCCAGCATCAGCGCCCGGTTGCCCAGAACGGGTTCGAGGAAGAACGGCACTAGCGCTGCCTTGTGCTTCTTGGCCATGTCCGGCCAGATCGGGTTGAAGCGTTCCGTGTAATCGGCCCCCAGATTGGGTGCGGCTAGCATGCCGGTGAGGACGACCGGGATCTGGCGATTGCCGAACTCGGTCAGGATCGCATCAAGATTGGCGCGCGTTTCCTCGGGCGGGAGCCCGCGAAGCATATCGTTTCCGCCAAGGCCAACCAATGCCAGCGTGGGTTTGACCGGCTGATTGTCGAGCGTGAACTTCAGCCGTTGCAGTGCTGCGGCGGTGGTATCGCCCGAAACGCCTGCGTTGACCACGCGCGCCGAGGTGCCGGATGCATTGAGCGCGGCTTCGAGGCGCGGCGGATAGCCTTCGCCTGGTTGCAGGTTGTATCCGGCATAAAGACTGTCGCCAAAGGCCAGGATGACAGGCGCGTCAGCGGGAATGGGAACAGCTTTGGCGGGCGTTTGCACCGTCGCGGAAGCCTTTGATTCGGGGGCTGGTTCCGATGAGCATGCGGCCAGAAGCAGGGCGATGAGCAGAGCGGTGTATCTCATGCGAATTGTAATAACCGCTCGGTCCGTGCTTGTCGAAGGATCATCCAGCTTTGCACAACGGCGCATTGAATCTTCAGGCCCGCGCACCCAAGTGCCGGTTGCACGCTGCAACCAAATCATGCCAATCGAGGCCCGTGATAAACACTCCCCTTCCGGTTATCGCCGCTTCCGCCCTGACCCTGTCGCTCGGTTCCGGGGAGGCGCGGGTGGAGATTCTGCGCGGTATCGACTTGACGGTGATGCCCGGAGAGAAGCTGGCGCTGCTGGGACCATCGGGATCGGGCAAATCATCGCTGCTCGCCATTCTGTCCGGGCTGGAACAGGCGAGTGGCGGCGCGTTGAACGTGGCTGGCGCTGATTTCACGACTCTGGATGAGGACGGCCTTGCCGCTGCGCGGCGTGGACGCATTGGAATTGTGTTGCAGGCGTTTCATCTGCTGCCAACGATGACCGCGCTGGAAAACGTGGCGACGCCGCTTGAGCTGGCGGGCATGCCTGATGCAATGGCGCGGGCCGAGGCGGAACTGATCGCGGTCGGCCTAGGCCATCGCTTGCACCATTATCCGGCGCAGCTTTCGGGCGGGGAGCAGCAGCGCGTGGCGATTGCGCGCGCGCTGGCACCGAAACCGGCGATCCTGTTTGCGGATGAGCCGACCGGCAATCTTGACCATGCCAATGGCGATGCGGTGGCGGATCTGCTGTTTGCCCGCGCGGGCGAGGTGGGCGCGACGTTCATCATGGTGACGCACGACGAGGCGCTGGCGGCGCGGTGCGGACGGATCGTGCGCCTTGCCGATGGTCGGATCGTGTCTGACAGCGTCGTGGATGCAGGCGCATGAACCTTTCGTGGGGTGCTGCCTGGGCTTTGGCGCGGCGGGGGCTGGACTGGCGGTTCAAGGGTTTGCGGCTTTTGCTGGTGTGCCTTGTGCTGGGCACCGCGGCGCTTTCAGCCATTGGCACGCTGACCGGTGCGATTGAGCGGGAACTGGCCTCGCGCGGGCGGGAAATGCTGGGTGCGGATCTGGAGTTCACGCTGGCGGCGCGGGCTCCTGCGGCAGACGAGCGGGCGGCGATTGCGGCACTGGGCGAGCTTTCCGAAGGCGCGCGGATGCAGGCTATGGCTGTAAAGGTTGGCGCGCTGCGGGTTGGGGCGACAAATGTTGTCGGCGCATCTTCACCACCCCCAACCCCCTCCTCTGAAGAGGAGGGTGCTTCTGGTTCTGCGGCTACGCCGGTTGAGTTGAAGGCGGTGGATGCGAAGTGGCCGCTTTATGGGACGTTCAGGCTGGCTGACGGCACGGTTGCGCGCGCGCCTGAGGGCATGACCGCGTGGATTGCGCCGGGGGTGGCGGACCGGCTTGGTGTAAAAGTGGGCGATGCGCTGAAAGTGGGTGAAGCGACGCTGACGGTGGGCGGGGTGATCGGATCGGAGCCTGACCGACTGGCCGAAGGGTTCTCGCTCGGTCCGACAGTGATCATTGGCAAGGCTGCGCTGGACGCATCGAAACTGGTGCAGCCGGGGTCAATGGTACGGTCAAAGCTGCGGGTGAAGTTGCCCGCCGCCGCCGATCCGGTGACGCTGGGCGAGAGCATCAAGGAACGCTTTCCGCTGGCCGGATATGAAGTGCGCACGCGCGAGAAGGCCTCGCCATCGCTGGACAGGTTCGTTTCGCGCATGGGGCAGTTTCTGGTGCTGGTGGCTTTGGCGGCGCTGGCGATTGCCGGGATCGGGATTGGCAATGGCGTGAATTCCTATCTGGAAGCGCGGCGCAACAGCATTGCCACGCTGAAGATTCTGGGCGCATCGAGCGGCGATATTGCGCGGATTTTCTTGCTGCAACTGGCGGCGGCATCATTGCTGGCGATTGCTGCCGGGCTGGTGATCGGGGTGAGTGTCACGCCGCTGCTGGGGCAGGCGCTGCAAGGGCTGCTGCCGATCAAGGCCGGGTTCGTGATCGATTTTGGCGCGCTGGCGATTGCGGCGGCCTATGGGGCGTTGATTGCGCTGACTTTTGCTGCGCCGCCATTGGTGCGGGCGCGGAGTTTTCCGGCCATGGCGCTGATGCGGGCGCGGGTCAGTCCGCTGGCGGGGGGCTGGCGCGGAGCGGTGCTGCCTGTGGCCTTGGGGCTTGGCGGGATCGTGGCGCTTGCGGTGTTGACCGCACCGCAAAAGCTTTTGGCCGCCGGGTTCCTTGGCGGGGCGGCGGCGCTGTTTCTGCTGCTGTCCGCGCTGGGTTGGGGCATTCAGCGCTTGGCCGCCCGAGTGCCAAAGCCCAAGGGTGCGATTGCGCGCATGGCGCTGGCCAATCTGCACCGACCGGGCGCGCAAACATCGGCGCTGGTTGTGGCTCTGGGCTTCGGGCTATCGGCCTTTGTGC
This sequence comes from Novosphingobium sp., assembly GCA_041639635.1. GTDB lineage: Bacteria > Pseudomonadota > Alphaproteobacteria > Sphingomonadales > Sphingomonadaceae > Novosphingobium. The sequence continues at coordinate 9,509 of JBEQBV010000015.1, read as the reverse complement.
TACTGGCAGGGGTGCAGACAAGCCTTGACGGCAACATCGCACAGCGCGTGCCGAACAAGGCACCCGATTACTTCGTGCTTGATCTGCCGCTGAGCCGGGTGAGCGATTTCGATGCGATCGTGAAGGCGGCCGCTCCGGGGGCGGACATCCGCAAGGTGCCCGCGCTGCGCGGCAGCATCGTGGCCTATGGGCCGGAAGGTGCGATGACGCGCGTGGCGGACTTGAAGCAACTGCCCGAAAACGCTTGGCCTTTGCGCGGGGACCGAGGGCTGACGTATGCCGACGAACTGCCGCAGGGCAATGTCCTAACCGCCGGGCAGTGGTGGGCGAAAGACAATGCTGGCGAGCCGCTGGTTTCGGTCGATGATGATCTGGGCAAAGCGCTGAACCTGAAGCTGGGGGACAGGATTGCCGTTTCGATTCTCGGGGTTGAGCGCACGGCGAAGATCGCTTCGTTCCGGCGGATCGATTGGGAGAACATGGGCTTCAACTACGTGCTGGTGTTCAGCCCCAATGCGATAGCCGATGCCCCGCACAATCTGGCTGCGACTATCAGCCTGCCGCAAAAGGAAAAAACGGCTCAAGTGCGCAGCGCAATCCTTGGCGGTCTGGTAAAGGCCCTGCCATCAAGTTCGGTTATCGAGATCGGACCGGTGTTGGGGCAGGCGCGGGAGATTTTGGGACAGATGGGCGCGGCAATCCTGGCGGCGGCGAGCGTGGCGGTGCTTTCAGGCATGGCGGTCCTGGCAGGCGCGATTGCGGCGGCGCGTGAGCGCAAGACCTATGACAACGTGATCCTGCGGGTGCTTGGGGCGAGCCGCAGGCAACTCTTGGTGCTGCTGATGGCCGAGTATGTGTTGCTAGGTGCACTTCTGTGCGCTTTGGCGTTGGCGCTGGGTAGTGGGGTGGCCTGGGCCATAGTCGTGCTGCTGTTCGAGTTTGACTGGCTGCCCGATTGGCCGCGCATTCTGGGCGTTCTTGGTGCAGGAGTAGGACTGGTCATGGTGCTGGCAGTGGGCGGCTCGCTTGGTCTGCTGCGCACGCGCCCGGCACAGGTGCTGCGGGAGCTCTAGGTGGCTTGCGCACAGCGCAGACTTGGCGCACCTTGACGACAGGACGAAGTTGCTAAGACGGGGTAGCAGGAGTTTCGCGCCATGGGTGAAGCGTTTCAGGACGGAGCGCGTGCACCGGTTGCTCCGGTGACGGTTTCGCGGGATCTGACCGTGCAGGATTTGCGGGGGGCGCTGGTTGCGGGATGGCGCGATTTTGCGGCCTTTCCTGCCTTCGGATTGTTCTTTGGCGGGATTTATGTGGCCGCGGGCCTGCTGATCTGGGCCGTTCTGTTCCGTGGCGGGCAAGTGGCGTGGCTGGTCCCGGCGGCCGCCGGATTTCCGCTCCTGGCACCCTTTGTTGCGGTCGGTCTGTATGAAGTAAGCCGCCGCCGCGAGGCGGAAGAGCCGATGCGCTGGAGCGCCGTTCTTGGTGCGTTGCGCGGGCGTGGGGATGAACAGATCATTTCGATGGGCGTGATCGTGTTTGTGGCGTTTGGCTTCTGGTTGATGGTGGCCCACGGAATCTTCGCCATCTTTCTGGCCGAATCCGGCATTGGTGCCGAATCGATGGCGCTGTTCAATACCACGGCGGGGATTGCCATGCTGATCGTGGGCAGCATTGTAGGGGCAATCATGGCGCTGGCGTTCTATGCCATTACAGTCGTCAGCCTGCCGATGCTGGTGGACCGCAATGTCGATTTCCTGACGGCCATCATCACCAGCCTTGCCACCATCCGGAGCAACAGCTTTGTGATGATCATCTGGGCGGCGGTGATAGCCGTGCTGCTGTTTGTGGCCTTGCTTCCGCTATTTCTGGGGCTTCTGGTGGCGCTGCCAGTTTTGGCCCATGCCACATGGCACCTGTACCGGCGCGTAGTTGCCTAACTTTTCACGGACGGTACGGTTCAGCCCTGCAGAAGTGCCCGCGTCGCAGCGGTGACATCGGCCTGACGCATCAGGCTTTCGCCCACCAGAAATGTGCACGCACCGGATTTTTCCAAGCGCAGCAGATCGGCATGAGAGTTGATGCCGCTTTCGGCCACCAGTAGCGTGCCTTCAGGCGCGAGAGGGGCGAGGCGTTCGGTGGTGCCAAGGTCGGTGACAAAGCGCTTGAGATCGCGATTGTTTACGCCAATCAGGCGCGACTTGAGGCGGGCGGCGCGCTCCATTTCGGCCTCGTCATGGACTTCGACGAGGGCGTCCATACCCTGTTCGTAGGCGGCGGCTTCCATCTCGGCCATTTGCTGGTCTGACAGGCAGGCGGCGATGATCAGGATGGCGTCTGCGCCCATGGCGCGCGCCTCAAGGCACTGCCACGGATCGACCATGAAGTCCTTGCGGATGACCGGCAGGGTGCAGGCGGCGCGGGCGGCGATCAGATAATCCTCATGCCCCTGAAAATAGGGTTCGTCGGTGAGGACTGAAAGGCAAGTGGCTCCGCCTGCCTGATAGGCAGCGGCGTGAGCGGCGGGGTTGAAATCAGCGCGGATCAGGCCTTTTGAGGGGCTGGCTTTCTTGATTTCGGCAATCAGCGCGTAGCCGGTGGCGGCCTTGGCGCGCAGGGCCGCTTCGAAGCCGCGCGGGGCGGTTTGTTCGCTGGCGCGGGCGGCGAGGTCGGCCAGAGAGAGGCGGGCCTTGCGGGCGGCGACTTCGCTGCGCGTGGTGTCGCAGATTTCGGTGAGCATGTTGGTCATTGTGCGAGTGCCTTAGCGAGGATGGGCGCGGTGGGGCAAGAGTGTCCTTCGATCCTTCGACAAGCTCAGGATGAGCGGGCCTGGTGAAACAGAAATATGCACAAAGACCGCTCATCCTGAGCTTGTCGAAGGATGCCGAGCCGACGCCTATTTCAGCGCCGCAATCCAGCAGTTGAGCAGCGCGTTGGCGAGGCCCTTGTCGATGGCTTCCGCAGCTTCTTCCACGCCCTCGTGCCAGCCCTGCGCCTCGCCCGCGACGATCAGCGCGGCGGCGGCGTTGAGGAGGACGGCGTTGCGATAGGGGCCTTCTTCGCCCTGTAGCAGCGCGCGCAGGGCCGCGGCGTTGTAGGTTGCGTCGCCACCGCGCAGGGCTTCGACCGGAGCTGCGGGCAGGCCCGCGTCTTGTGGCGTCAGGCGTTGCATGAGCACTTCGGATCCGCGCACTTGCGCCAGTTCATTGCCACCGGCAAGGCTCAGTTCGTCAAGACCTTCGTCGCCCGAGATGACCATGCTGTGATCGGTGCCGAGGCGGCTGATGGCGTCGGCATAGATCGGAACGTAGGCGGGGCGGGCGATTCCGATCAATTGGCGGCGGACGCCTGCGGGGTTGGCCAGCGGCCCCATCAGGTTGAAGATGGTGCGGCGGCCCAGTGCCTTGCGGATCGGCATGATGCGGCCCATCGACGGGTGGTGCTTGGCCGCGAAGAGGAAACAGATGCCGAGGTCGGCCAGCGTTTCCTCGGCGGTTTCGGCCGCGCGATCGAGGTTTAGGCCGAGCGCTTCCAAAGTATCGGCAGCGCCTGCCTTGGAACTGGCGGCGCGGTTGCCGTGCTTGGCCACGGGCACGCCGCAGGCCGCGACGACGAGGCTGACGGCGGTGGAGACGTTGAGCGTGTGGTGTCCATCGCCTCCAGTGCCGCAGACGTCTATGGCGTTGGCGGGGGCTTTGACCGGGATCATCCGCGCGCGCATGGCGCGTGCGGCTCCGGCGATTTCGGATGCGGTCTCGCCTCGGTCCGATAGCGCGACTAGGAATTGTGCGATGGCTTCATCTGGCACGGTGCCATCGAGGATGGCAGCAAAGGCCGCTTCTGCTTCGGCTTCCTCAAGCGGATGGGTTACATCGGGCAAGCTCATGCAGGCAGCGGGTTGGTCTTGATGCCGCAGAGCTTGAGGAAGTTCGCGACCATCGCGTGGCCGTGTTCGGTGGCGATGGATTCCGGGTGGAACTGCACACCATGGATCGGCAACGAGGTGTGGCGGAAGCCCATGACATGCGTGTCATCGGACCGCGCGTTGACTTCGAGGCAATCGGGAATGTCGGTCACGATAAGCGAGTGATAGCGGGTGGCGATGAACGGTGAGGGCAGACCTTCGAACACGCCGGTGCCGTCGTGGGTTACGGGCGAAGTCTTGCCGTGCATCAACCCGCCGCGCACGACCTTCCCTCCGAAATACTGCCCGATGGACTGGTGGCCGAGGCACACGCCGAGCAGCGGCAGCTTGGCATCCGCCGCCGCGCCGACGAGATCGAGGCTCACGCCTGCTTCGTTGGGCGTGCAGGGACCGGGCGAGAGCAGGAACCCTTGCGCGCCGGTCTTGATCGCCTGTTCAGCGGTGAGCGCATCGTTGCGCACGACTTCAACCTCCGCGCCCATTTCCATCAGGTAGTGGACGAGGTTCCAAGTGAAGCTGTCGTAGTTGTCGATGACGAGGATCATTGGCCAAATCCGGGTTCGGTGGCGACACGCACAGCTTCTCTAGCCGCAGCAAACAACGCGCCGCTCTTCAGTTCGCACTCGCGCTGTTCGTATTCTGGGTTGCTGTCGGCGACGATGCCTGCGCCAGCTTGGGCGTGGAGGACGCCGTCTTTGACCACGCCGGTGCGCAGGACGATGCAGCTGTCGACCGAGCCGTCGGGGGCGAAGTAGCCGACGCCGCCTGCGTAGGCGCCGCGCGTTTCGGGTTCGAGTTCGGCGATGATTTCGCAGGCGCGGACTTTGGGGGCGCCGCTGACGGTGCCTGCCGGGAAGCCGGCGAAGAGGGCGTCTACGCTGTCGGCACGGTTGGTATCCAGCTGGCCGACCACGTTCGAGACGATGTGCATGACGTGGCTGTAGCGTTCGACCGTGTAGCTTTCGGTGACCTTGACCGTTCCTGCCTTGGCCACCCGGCCCACGTCATTGCGGCCGAGGTCGAGCAGCATCAGGTGTTCGGCGCGTTCCTTCGGATCGTCGAGCAGGCTTAATTCGTTGGCGCGGTCTTCTTCTGACGTTTTACCGCGTGGGCGGGTTCCAGCGATGGGGCGGATGGTGACTTCGCCGTCACGAATGCGGACGAGGATTTCCGGGCTTGAGCCGGTGAGCGCAAAGCCCGGCATGTCGAGGAAATAGAGGAAGGGCGAGGGATTGATGCGGCGCAAGGACCGGTAAAGCGCGATGGGGGGCAGCGGGAATGGCGCGGTGAAGCGCTGGGCTAGGACGACTTGGAATATGTCGCCTGCTTCGATGTAATCCTTGGCCCGCATGACCATGTTTGCGTAATTGGCCACCGGCATGACCGGCTGCGGGGTGACGTCGACGCTTTGCGCAAGGCGCGTATCGGCAGGGACCGGATCGGCCAGTTTGCGCAAGGCATTGTCGATGCGTTCCGCTGCGGCTTCGAGCAAGTATTCGGGCGCTCCGCCTTCGGCCCAGACGGGTGCAATGGCGAACAATTCATCGGACAGGCGATCAAACACCAGCACCACAGTGGGGCGGGTGAACAGCATGTCGGGCAAGACGAGATCGCTCTGCGCGGCGCGCGGCAGCTTTTCGACAAGGCCGATGGTTTCATAGCCGAAGTAGCCGACGAGGCAGGCGAGCGCGGGGGGGAGGACCGCGGGCACGTCGATCCGGCAGGCCGCGACGAGCGCGCGCAGTTCGGTCAGTGCATCGCCGGGCAGCGGGGCGAAGGCGGCTTTGTCATGCCGCCAGATGCGGTTGATTTCGGCGCTGGAGCCGGTGGCGCGGAAGACGAGATCCGGGTCGATGCCGAGCAGGCTGTAGCGCCCGCGCACTTCGCCGCCCTGCACGGATTCGAGCAGGAAATCGCCGCGCCCGTTCTCCATCAGTTTGAGCGCTGCGCCGACCGGGGTTTCGGTATCGACGATCAGCTTGCGCCAGATCAGCGCGGGCTTTCCGGCGGCAAGCTGGGCAAGCGCAGGGCCGTGGTTTTCGGGCAGCGCGGTTTGGGGTTCGGCAAAGGTCGTGGCCATGGCGTTATTGTGCGTTGGCGCCGGTCAATTGGTCGCGGACGGCCTTGATCCCGGCTTCGTTGCGTTCGACGCCCACTTCCTTGCGAATGGCAAGGCGCAGTTGCTGGGCGTATTCGTCACCCGCATCGGCTGAGAACGAGCGGGCGGCCTGCGTGAAGACCTGATCGCCACGCTTTACATCGCCCAGCACGATGTCCTTTACCGAGACCACGAACCAGCCTGCCTGGTTGGGTCCTTCGAGACGCTTGTGCGTGCCCTTGGCCATTGCGAAGAGCGGGGCGGGGACCTGACCCTGCATCTGATTGAGGGCGGCGCGCGGCAGATCGATGGCCTGCGGTGCGGGTAGGGGAACACTGGCAGCCTTGATGGCTTCTGCCATAGGCGTGCCCTTGTTCAGCGCGGCGAGGATCTTGTCAGCTGCTGCCTTTGCCTTGGCCGAACCCTGTTCAACCGCCCAATCGCGCGACACCAGAGGCTTGATCTGGTCCAGCGGAGCAGGCGTGGCAGCGGTAAGTTGGCCGACGTCAAAAATCGCGAACTTGAGGCCAGCGGTCAGTTCTGCCAGCTGCGCTTCGCCTTCGCGTTCCATGGCGAAAGCGGCCTGCACCAGCGGGGCAAGGTCTGGCGGGACCTTTTCCCCTTGCTTTCCGAACACGCTGCCATCGGCGGTGAGCGGGGCGGTGGTGCTGACGGTCATGTCCAGCTTTTTGGCGATATCGGCAAGACCGGTGCCGCCATCGATTTCCTGCTCTGCCTGCGCGGCAAGATCGTTCAATGCGGCGCGGCGCTTTTGCAGGGTAAGCGCCTTGATGATCTCCGGGCGGGCCTGATCCAGCGTCTTGCCGGGGTTGCGATTGATCGCATCGACCTTCACCACGTGCCAGCCGATGCTGGATTTGGCGGGGGCCGCGATGGCACCTTGTGCCGCGGCGAAAGCGGCATCGGCGACGGCCTTGGCGGTTTGGTTGCCGAGCGTGTCGCGGGTCTGGTTTTCGAGCTTGCTGGGCACGAGGCCTTTGGCGCGGGCGGCGCTTTCAAGCGCGCCGCTGCTGGCGACTTCTGCGGCCAGAGCCTTTGCCGCCGCTTCGGTGGGCACAATCACTTGCGTGACCGAGCGCTGTTCCGATGGGGCGAAGACCGCCGTGTTCGATTTGTAATTGTTGGCGATTTCAGCTTCGGTCGGGGCGGGCACGTTTTTCAAAGCCGTTTCATCAACCACGAGATAGCGGATCGTGCGCCGTTCGGGCTGCATGTAGCGCGCCTTGTTGGCGTTGTAGAAAGCCGACAGCGTGTTTGCATCGGGTGGCGTTTGGGGCGCGAAGGCAAGCGAGGGGATCTGCAGAACGGTGCCGGTGCGCCTTTCGGTGAGCAGGGCGGCATAGCGCTGCACCGCTTCGTCGGCCATCTGCGCGCCAAAGGCAGCAGGAAGAAGCAACTGGCGGGCGATCAGGCCTTGCCCGAGGTCGTTGCGCACTTCTTTGTCCGTCAGGCCACGCTGGGTCAGCAATTGCTCGTAAGTGGTCTGGCTGAATTTGCCGTCGACGCCCTGAAAGGCCTGCACTTTGACGATTTCGCTGTCGATCAGGCGATTGCTGGGCGTCAGTCCGTGGCGCTTGCCCCATTCGGCCAGCGCAAGGCGATCCGTCAGGCCGTTCAGCACGGTATCCATGCCACCGGCGGCGAGAAACTGTTCCATCGTCAGCCCGGGTTGGCGCTGGCGTTCCTGTTCGAATGCACTGGTCAGAGCCTTGCCCAGTTCGGCGGTGCCGAGGCGGCTTGACCCGACCTTGGCCGCGCGGTCCCCTCCGGCAATCCCGCCAAAGCCGCTGCCGGTTATATCGGCGCTGGCAAAGGCAAGCGCGATCAGGCCAAGGAATACGAGCGCAATGGCAGCGCCAAAGCGGGATTTCAGGAACGAGCGGAAGAAGCCGAGCATTGGCGGTTTTTCGTCTCTTCAGAAGAGGTGCCGGTGGGCGCCTGTTGACAATTTGCCGAACCCTTAGGAGCCAAACGCAATTCCCGCAATGGGGCGCGCAAGTGCGTGCAGCGTGGCAGAAATGTGACAAGGCTCTGCCACATTGGCAATTTTATGCGATCAGGCGTTTTGCAGAATCACCCGAGGTTTGATAGCCGCCCGCCGACTTGAGACGAAACGCGCCCGATCTGGATGCGTTTTTGCAGAGAATAACGGTTCCGCAGGGAACAACAGGGGAATCCACCAATCATGCCGCATCGTCCGTATATCGTTGGCAACTGGAAGATGAACGGCAGCCGCACCATGCTGGCCGAAGCCCGCGCGATTGACCGGGCAGCTGCTCGCTATCCCGATGTGCAGGTGGCTTTGGCTCCGCCGTTCACGCTGATCGGCGCGCTGCGTGAGGCGGTGACGGCCATGGGCGTGGGCGGGCAGGATTGCCACACCGAAGCCAAGGGCGCACACACCGGAGACGTATCGGCGGCTATGCTGGTGGATACGGGCGCCGACTTCGTAATCGTGGGCCACAGCGAACGGCGCAAGGATCACGCAGAAGGAGACGCCACGGTCAGGGCCAAGGCTGAAGCAGCGCTGGCAGCAGGCCTCGGAATCATCGTGTGCGTTGGTGAAACGCTGGACGAGCGCGACGCTGGAAAGGCTGAAGCCGTGGTTTCGGCGCAAGTAGATGGATCGCTTCCCGCCGCCGATGTGGCGGCCGATGCTTTGGCCCTGGGCAAGATTGCAGTGGCTTATGAGCCAGTCTGGGCCATCGGCACGGGCCGTGTCGCCGCCGTTTCGGACGTCGTCACCATGCACGCCAGCATTCGTGAACGGCTTCTGGCGCTTTATGATGAGGCGGGCGCGAAAGTGCGCATTCTCTATGGCGGGTCGGTAAATGCCGGAAATGCTCAGGAATTGCTGGTGGCAGAAGGCGTAGGCGGCGCGCTTGTGGGTGGTGCGAGCCTGACAGCTGAAGCCTTTTTGCCCATCGTGGCGGCGGCAGGTTCGGTCGAGGCCTGATCAGGCAGGTGAACCTGCAGCTTGCGCGCGGGCCTTCGCGCGCCTACATGGCCGGAAATTCCTGCGCTTTGATGCGCGAAGGGTAAGAGATTCATGTCGCTGTTCATTTTCCTCACCGTCGTCCAGGCAATCGTTGCGGCCCTGCTTGTCATCGTGATCCTGATGCAGAAGTCCGAAGGCGGCGGCCTGGGCGTGGGTGGTAGCCCCGCGGGCTTCATGTCAGCTCGCGGTGCGGCTGATTTCATGACCCGGATGACGACTATTCTCGCGATTGCGTTTGTCCTGCTGAGTGTCACGTTGGCGGCGCTGGCTGTCGGCACAACGTCCAGCCGGAAGATTGACACATCGCTTGAGCGTGTGGCCCCCGTTGAAAATGCACCTGCGACCGATCCGCTTGCTCCGGCTCAGGGCGGGGCTCCCGCCCCGGCGCAGCCTTCAGGCGCTGCACCCGCTGCTGATCCGCTGGGTGGTGCAGCCGCACAGTAAAGGTTTTGGGGACCGCAAGGACGCTG
>JBEQBV010000014.1:0-31368 GCA_041639635.1 Novosphingobium sp. | reverse complement strand
CAGACAGGGCTCGACTTTCTGCAGGGCTTTGCCGACGTCCGGCTCATCTCCAGCGCGCAGGACGAACTCACTTTTCGAGCGGGTCGTGCACTAGTCGCCTTGGGGTCGGAGCGGCTGGTCGGTCTGCATTACGGTCCGAACATTCCGCAACCGTTCGACGGCTTGCGGCTTGGCTGGAAGCATGGGCCGGTGAAGGCTGACCTGCTCGACTTGCGGGCGGTCGACACGAAGCCGGGAAACTTCAACGACCACAGTTCCGACCGGCGACAGTTGCGCGCCGTCTATGCGACGGTTGCCACGCAGCACGCGGGGTCGTTCGATATCTACTGGATCGGATTCCGCAACCGGAATGCCCGTTTTGGCGGGGTGAGCGGAGACGAACGGCGTGACACGTTCGGGCTGCGCCTGTCTGGTGGGCGAGCACTTAGCCGCTCGGCGCGGATCAGCTGGAACTGGGAAACCATGTTGCAGCGCGGGGACTTTTCAGGACAGTCGATCAAGGCCTGGTCGCAGGCAACCGAGACATCGCTGGCCTTTGCCGAAGCGCCATTGGCCCCCCGCCTGCGTCTCCGGGCAAACTACGCCAGCGGTGATGCCGATGCCCGCGATAGAACGGTCGGCACATTCAATGCGCTTTTCCCGAAAGGCCGCTATTTCGGCGAACTGACGCCGGTTGGTCCGCGCAACATCTTCAACCTGCATCCCAGCATCGACATCGCGCCTGCGCCGTCAGTCAACGCCGAGCTTTCGCTAGCCGCGTTCTGGCGAGCATCAACCGGCGACGGAATATACGATGTGCCCGGTCAACTCATCCGACCGGCAGGCAATTCCCGCGCCCGACATATCGGAAACCAGATCGAACTTGGCGTATCGTGGCAGATCGACGCAACGACCGCGCTTTCGGGCTCGATCGCCAGGTTCGGCTCTGGCCGCTTCCTGCGTGAGACCGGCAGTGCAGATCCCATCTACATGGCGGGTCTTGAAGCCGGGTACAAATTCTGAAGGCAGGATGCTCTTGCGCTCCGCTCCGCCCGCGCCCTAGAGGGTGGAGATGAACGCATTCGTAGCGCTGCAGCACATCCTTCCGCAACACGCACTGTCCCGCATCGCGGGATCCTTCGCGTCCAGTCGCAAGCCGTGGTTGCGCGACATGCTGATCCACAGGTTCATCAAGGCGTTCGACGTCGACATGAGGGATGCCGCGCGCGGAGAGGGCGACTTTGCCAACTTCAACGACTTCTTCACGCGCGAACTGCGTCCCGGCGCCCGTCCGCTGGCCGATGCCGGAGAGTTCATCCTGAGCCCTGCTGACGGAGCAATCAGCCAGCTCGGGGACATTTCTTCCGGGCGCATTCTCCAGGCCAAGGGGCGGGATTACACCGTGGCCGAAGTGCTGGGCGACACTGGCGAAGACTGGCGGCGCTTCGACGGCGGCCACTTCATGACCATCTATCTCAGCCCACGCGACTACCATCGCGTCCACATGCCGGCCACAGGCACGCTCAAGTCGACCACGTACGTGCCGGGCAAGCTCTATTCGGTAAACCTTGCAACCGCGGCCGGCGTCGACCGCCTGTTCGCCCGCAACGAGAGATTGGCTTGCCTCTTCGAAGGCGAAGATGGCGGCTTTGCCAGCGTCATGGTCGGCGCCATGATCGTTGCCGGGATCGATACTGTCTGGCCGAACAGCTTTCACACGCACATCAAGCAGCCGGTAACCGAAGATTTCACGCGCGAAGGCCGCTTGCTGAAGGCTGGCGAGGAGATGGGCCGGTTCTATCTTGGCTCGACCGTCGTCCTGCTTTTCGAACCTGGCCGGATCGCCTGGCTGGAAGGACTGAAGGCCGGCGACACCCTGCGCATGGGCCAGGCGATCGCGACCCGCTCGCGCGCCTAGGAAACAGCCTTGGCCAAGGGAAGACGCAGCGTCACGCGTAGTCCCTTGCCACCGGGGCCATCCTCCAGAATGACCGTGCCGCCGTGGAGATGCGCCACGGCCTGGACCAAGGCCAGCCCCAATCCTGCGCCCCACCCCCCTCTTGCCTCGTCAAGCCGGCCAAACCGGCTGAGCGCCTTTTCACGCAGGTCGGGGGCAATTCCGCTACCCTGGTCGCTTACGCCCAGAAGCACCGCCTCAGGCATCAGCTCCAGCGACAGCACGATAGGCCCTTCACCGTACTTGATGGTATTGTCGAGCAGATTGCCGATGGCTTGATTGATCAACTGGCGATGGATCGGCAGCAGCAGCCTTGGCGGAGCTTCGATGGAAAGAGTGCGATCCTGTTCTTCCAGCACCGGTTCGTAGATTTCCTCGATCGTCTCGAGAACCTGGACGAGATCGGCTTCGCGGAAGCTTTCCCGCCCAAGCCCCGCTTCGGCCCGCGAAATGCTCAAGGCAGTATCGACCATCGCGAGGATCCGGGCACTTTCCGCCCTGGCTCTGGCAATCGCGTCAGCGGCATCCTGATCCTCGACAAGCCCCTCGGCCCGGTCCAGCGCCGCAGACAAGCGGGTCAAGGGAGATTTGAGGTCGTGCGCGAGAAGGTCGGTCGCGATCTTGAGTTCGGCATTGAGTGCCGCGACGCGATCAAGTGCCTGGTTCACTTCCTCGCCAAGAACGGCAAAGGCATCGCCAGAGGGATCAGGCGGCACGCGCCTTGATAGATTGCCTTGCCCCACACCACCAAGGGTGATGATCGTGGCCTGTAGCCGGCTTGCGATCTGGCGTGCGGCGACGACCGCGGCAAAAGCTGCAAGCACCACGGCCATCGCCAGCGCAGCGAGGCTGGCGCGTTCGACGATCGCCAGAAACTGCCGGTCGCTTTCCACTACGGTGCCGGCCAGCAGCACATCTCCGCCTGCAAGCGCCGTCGGCACGACAAGCGTTGCCTCGGCGTGGGCATGGCCGCGTCTTACCATGTCGAGCGTGCGCGGTGCCCTCCCGGGTGTCGGTGTCAGCAAAGGGGATTCGATGTTGCCGGCGATGATCTGTCCACGGCCATCGACCAGAGCGAGCACAATGCCGCGCGAAAGGCGACGCGACAGGCGTTCGTCTATCGCCTTGGCCAAGGTGGACCGGGAATCTGTTGGCGAAGCTATCGTCAGCAGGTCATCGCGCAGATTTTCGGCAAGGTTGACGGCCTCGGCGTGATTCTGCTGGCGGATAAGCGCACCCAGGCCAAGCAGCAGCGCGGCTCCTGCGACCACCTGCAGGAGAAAGACCAGCACGGCCAACCGGAACGTCGTCGAACGCAGCGGGATCAGGCGCGGCAGCGGCATGGGCCGCAACGCGGCCTTGAGTGCCGAATTCAACGTTCTGCACCGAGGCGATAGCCGGCACCTCGCACGGTGTGGAGCAAGGGCCGGTCATGCCCTTCGTCAATCTTCTTGCGAAGCCGGCTGACGTGGACATCGATCACGTTGGTCCCGGGATCGAAATGGTAATCCCACACGCCTTCCAGCAACATCGTCCGCGTGACCACCTGATCGACATGGCGCAGCAGAAATTCGAGGAGGCGGAATTCGCGGGGCTGCAAGTCGATCGTCTGCCCGGCCCGGCGCACCCGCCGGGCAAGGAGATCCATTTCAAGGTCCGCACAGGACAGGCTGGTCTGCGGCGCCGACGCGTTCTGACTGCGCCGGATCAGCAGGCGGATGCGCGCCAGAAGCTCGGCAAAGGCGAAGGGCTTGGCAAGATAGTCGTCGGACCCGCCGGTCAGGCCGGCGATGCGGTCTTCCGCTGCCCCCAGCGCTGAAAGCACGATCACTGGCGTGTGGACACCTGCGCCGCGCAGAGCCGCCAGCACGGCCATGCCGTCCAGCCCCGGCAGCATGCGATCCAGGACGATGCACTGGTAATCGGTGTCGGTTCCGAGGAAGAGGCCATCTCGCCCGTTCGTGGCACGATCGACGAGGAAGCCTTCCTGTTCGAGGCCGCTGGCGATGAAGTCCGCAGTGGTCTGGTCGTCCTCGACCAGCAGGATCTTGCTGCTCATGGCCATCGTTATGCCAGCCTCTTTGCCACGCGGCGAGGGGGTGCACCGAACATTGCCAATATTTCACCTTGCCGCCAGCAGTCCGCAATTGCCCGGGCTTTAGCTGTCTTGCTGCCGATCGTTCGCAGGGAGACTTCCGCTCGTGGCCAGATTGCCAGCATTCCTCGCCATTGTGCTGTCAGCGCTCGTGCCGCTGGCACCAGCCGACGCTGCGCCGGCATCGGGCAGCGATGCCGTGACAGGCATGTGGATCAACCCGCATCACTCTGTAGCCGTGCAGAACCAGTTTTGCGGCAATGCCCTGTGCGGTCACGTTGTCTGGGCCAGCGCAGATGCCAAGGCCGACGCGCGCGACAGCGGCGTTGCCAGCCTGATCGGCACCGACCTGCTGCAGGACTATCGTCCGAGCGGTCGCGGCAGTTGGAAGGGAACCGTGTTCGTGCCGGACCTGGGGCGGCGGTTTTCCTCCGAGATCGATGTGCTCGCGGCCGACCGGATCAGGATCAGCGGCTGCATCCTTCACGGTCTGATCTGCAAGTCGCAGATCTGGACCCGCATCGGCGCGCTTCCACAATGAAGGGATCCAATGTCATGAGCCTGCGGTTTGCACCGACCGACCGTCAGCGGCGGCTGGGCACCATCGGGGTGGTTGTCGCCCTGACGGTGCTGGGATTTCTGGCACTCGATCGCCTGACGGGCGAAGTCCGCTATGCCGATGTGCGCGCCGCCGTGCATGCGCTGCAACCGTTGCGGATCGGCCTTGCCCTGTGCCTTACGGCAGCGAGCTATCTGGCGCTCACATTCTATGATCACATCGCGCTAAAGGTCATCGGCCGGCCTTTGCCATGGCGCACCGCTGCCCTGGCCTCGTTCTCCAGTTATACGCTCAGCCACAATCTCGGGTTCGGGCTGCTGACGGGAAGTTCGGCGCGGTATCGCATTTACGTTGCCGCAGGGCTCGATGGGCCCGACGTGGCACGTGTGGTTGTCCTGGCCGGAGCCACATTCTGGGCCGCGGTCAGCCTCGTTGCCGCACTGGCGATGATGCTTGGCGACCAACCCATCCAGTTGGGCCCGTTGATGCTGAGCGGCAGCCTCTTGCATGCTGGCGGACTGGTGACAGCGGCAGCCATCGCCTTGCTCGCGATCCTCACTGTCCGCCACTCCCGCCCGCTTGTCCTGTTCGGTAGCAGCCTGCCATTGCCGGGTTCCACTGCGCTTGCATCGCAGTTCGCGACCGGGCTCGTCGATCTGGTATGTGCCAGCGCGGCGCTGTTCGTGCTCATTCCCGGCGCCGATTTCCACATGCTGCCCCTGTTCGTGCTGGCCTGGTCGCTTGGCATCGTGGCGGCCTTGATCAGCCACGTGCCGGGAGGGCTCGGGGTATTCGAAGCTACGGTGCTTGCAGTGTTGCCGCAGCATGACCGGACCAGCGTTTTTGCAGCGCTGATCGCCTACAGGGTGATCTATTACCTGTTGCCGCTCGTGCTCGGCGTGATCCTTCTGGCATGCCATGAACTCAGCCGTTCGCCGCGTCTTGCCCGGGCATTCGGCGGCTTGCGCGGGGTCATTGCCGATCTCCTGCCAGTATTGCTGGGGACGGGCACTTTCCTCGCCGGAGCGATGCTGCTGCTTTCGGGTGCATTGCCGCCAGGCGGCTGGCGCATCGGGGCCCTGGGCGGCGTGCTGCCACTGGCCGCGATCGAGACCAGCCATGTCGCGGCAAGCATGGTCGGCACCGCGCTGATGCTGGTGGCCCCCGGGCTTTACCGCAGGCTTGATGGTGCGTCAGTGCTTGCGCGGGCGCTGCTTATCGGAGGCGTACTGTTTTCGCTCGGCAAGGGGCTGGATTACGAAGAAGCTGCCGCGTGCGCTGTCGTGGCGATGCTGTTGCAACGCGGCCGCCGCCGCTTCGATCGACTGACCGCGCTGACCGCGCAGCCTGTCGGTGCGGGCTGGATCGTGGCCATTGCCATGGCTGCGATCCTGGCCGGGTGGGCCGGCCTGTTTGCCTATCGTCACGTTCCCTATAGCGATGCATTGTGGTGGCGCTTTGCCCTGACCGCAGAGGCACCGCGCTATCTCCGTGCCATGCTGGGCTGCACTGTGTTGCTGCTGGGCTTTGCTACGTGGCGCATGCTCTCGCCCGCAGCGCCCTCACCGGCAGTGCTGCCGCGCGCCGAGGAGTGGCAAAAGATCCAGCGCATTCTCGCTCGCGCGGACCGCACGGAGGCCATGCTCGCGCTGACCGGCGACAAGCGCTTCCTGATCTCGGAAAGCGGGGAAGCATTCCTGATGTACCAGGTGGAAGGCGCGACATGGGTCGTGATGGGCGACCCGGTAGGTGCTGCCGAAGATTGGGAAAGTCTGCTCTGGCAAATCCGGGACATGTCCCACCGCCAGCAAGGCCGCCTGCTGATTTATGAGGCAACCGCGGCCGTCCTCGACATTGCTATCGGTCTCGGTCTTCAGATCGTGAAATACGGGGAAGAGGCCGTCATCGACCTTGCAGAGTTCAGTATCGACACCCCTGCGCTGCGATCGGTGCGAAAGTCGGAACGGGTTGCCGCGCGGGCCGGTGTCACCTTCCGGATCGTCCCGGCTGAAGCAGTGCCGGTCATCCTCGGCGAACTTGAAGACATTTCCGACGACTGGCTGGCCGCGCGCGATGGTCGCGAGAAAGGCTTCAGCCTGGGCTGGTTCGACCGCGCCTATGTGCAGCGGACTGATGTGGCCGTGGTCATGCACGAGGGACGCATCGTCGCTTTTGCCAATCTCTGGCTGACCAGGAGCAGGAGCGAGGCCTCGGTGGATTTGATGCGCCATGTCGACGATGCGCCGCGCGGCACGATGGACTTCCTCTTCGTCAACTTGCTGGATTGGGCAAGACGCCAGGGCTATGGCCGCTTCAGCCTCGGCATGGTGCCGCTCTCGGGCATCGAAGGGCGGCGCCTTGCGCCTGCCTGGGCACGCGCTGCCGCGCTGGTGTTCCGTCACGGCGAGCGTTTCTATGGCTTTAGGGGGCTGCGCGCGTACAAGGACAAGTTCGCACCTCGCTGGCAACCGCGCTATCTGGCAGGGCCGCAGGGTGTCGCACTGCTGCAATCGCTGCGTGATGCCTCTCGCCTGATCGGAAAGCATCCGGGCAAAGCTGCAGTCATACCCCTGCCCGTTGCTGCCACACCTGTGCCTCTGGTGGAGCAAGCGGCATGACCGAGGCGACCACAGGCAAGCACAAGCCCAGCATTCGCTGGAAGACCATTGCTCTGGCCGCTGTCTGCTTCCTGTTCGCCATAGGCGCCACAGCGCCCCGGCTCGGTCTTCTGGGCTGGGATGAACGCGTGTCCTATGCGCCGGAGGGAGAGCCAAAAGCCGATGCGGTGGTGTTCCTGTCCGGGGACATGGGGCTGCACCTCGGGATGAGCGGCAGCATCGCCCGCGGCCTTGCCGCCCATGGGTACCGTGTCATTGGCGTGAGTTCGCCTGTAACCTTCGCAAGCCACCGGACACTCGAGCAGGCACAGCAGATCGTGACAGCAGCGGTGAATGCTGCGGTGCAAGGCCATGCGCGCAGGGTCATCCTTGCCGGGCAATCGTTCGGCGCCGACGTGATTGCCTCGGTTCTGCCTCGGCTTTCCCTGCCCATCCGCGAGAAGATCGTCGCCGCGATCCTTGTCGTGCCATCGGACAACGTTCACCTGCGTGCCGATCCGATCGGGCTGGCTTATCTGGGTGAGCCGGATGACAGGCCTGCAGCAGCGTTGAACCGACAGATCGCTCCTCCTCTGACCTGCATCCAAGGCGAGGACGAGACTTCGAGCCTTTGCCCACTGCTGCACGGGCGAACGCTGCACAAGATCGCGTTGCCTGGCGATCATTATCTCGACCACGATGCGGCAAAGGTCATCGGCACGATGACCGGTGCAATCGATGAAATGGGGCGCAGATCTACCTGAGATACCGGGGCAGCGCAGAGCATAACAGCGTGTCATGACAAGGAGTTCATGAAACGCCCACCGCCACGGCAGGTGCGCAGTGGCACGACGCCCGAACTACTCGGAGCATCTGACACACCATGACTCGCCCGATCTTCTTTGATCCCACCGGACGCCGCGGCGTTCTGGCCAAGCGTTCTGTCGCCTTCCTGATCCTGATCATCGTGCTGGGCGCAATCGCCTTTGCCACGACGCTTGTCATGGTGCCGCGACAGCGTGAACTGGAACTGCCTCAGCCCCGCTATGCTTCGGCCTCGCTGCATCGCTCGCGCGGGTTGCAGGGTCTGAAGGCGTGGCTGCCACGCCTGCACCACCCTGCAAACACGACCAGCTTGAGCATCGGTTTCTATCAACCCGGCAGCGACGGCAGCTTCTTCTCGCTTTCACGCCATGCCGACCAGCTTGACTGGGTGGTGCCCGCCCAGATCAACATCACGGGCGCCGACAAATCCATCACGATCGCCGACGACAGGCGTTTCGACGCCTTTGCGGCCAGGAGCCATCATCGCTTCCGCATCTTGCCGATGGTCCAGAACGTGAGCGCGGACGGCTGGGATGGCGAGGGAATTGCACAGCTTCTCGCAACTCCCGTCCGGCGCGCAGCACTCGTGCGCCAGCTCGCCGATTACAGCGCCAAGCATGGCTCTGCCGGCCTCGTCGTGGACTTCGAGAACCTTCCGGAAAATGCGATGCCGACCTATCTGCATTTTCTGCATGATTTGCACGCGGCTCTGCCTGCCGATGCGCAGCTTGCCGTAACGGCGCCTGCCGGCGACCCGGCATGGCCGCTCGAAGCCCTTGCCAGGGCAACCGACAAGGTCATCGTCATGGCCTATGACGAACACTGGCAGAGCGGCAGCGCAGGCCCAATCGCATCACAAGGCTGGTATCTCTCGCAAGTCGAAGACGCGGCACGACGTATCGCCCCCGATCGACTGGTCGTGGCCCTGGGCAGCTACGCCTACGACTGGCACGGCAAGGAAGCCGATGCCTTGTCGATCAACGAGGCCTGGCTTGCCGCGCACGACAGCAATGCAAAGCCGACCTTCGACAAGGTGAGCGGCAATGCCGGCTTCGCCTATTCCGTCGATGGTTCGCAACACACCGTGTGGATGCTCGATGCCGCGACGAACTGGAACGAGATGCTCGCACTTGGCCGCCTTGGCGTCGGCAACATCGCGCTATGGCGCCTTGGCACCGAAGACCCGGGCTACTGGAACGACCTTGCAGCGCTACGTTCGGGCAAGGCGCCGGAGCTTTCGCGGCTCGTCTCGGAAAGCGGCAACGACGTGGAGGGCAGTGGCGAGATCCTGCGCATCACCGCAACGCCAGTTGCAGGAGCGCGCGCCGTGCGCTTCGACAGCCAGCACCTCATTCGCGACGAGACCTATGCTGCCCTGCCCACCCCCTTCGTCGTGCGGCGTAGCGGGGCTGCCGATCCCAAATTGCTGGCGCTGACATTCGACGACGGGCCCGATCCGCAGTGGACACCCAAGGTCCTGTCCACGCTCGAGTCTGCGCACGTTCCTGCGACTTTCTTCGTGATCGGCGAAAATGCGCTCGTTCGTCCTGAACTGTTGCGCCGGATGATGGCCGATGGGGACGAGATCGGCAATCACACCTACACCCATCCCAACCTGGCCAATGCTTCGGACAGCGGCACCTCGCTGGAGTTGAATGCCACGCAGCGGCTGGTCGAGGCCTTTACCGGGCACAGCATGACCTTGTTTCGTGCCCCGTACTTTGGAGATGCCGAACCGACCACGGCGGATGAACTGCAGCCGGCACTCAACGCGCAGACCGCAGGCTACACCATCGTCGGGCTGCACGTGGATCCCAATGACTGGCAGAGCCCCGGGACAGACGCGATCGTGCAGCAGGTCATCGACCAGGTTCACGGCGCCAGCGATGAATCGAGCCGCAACGTGATCCTGCTGCACGATGGCGGCGGCAATCGCGTACAGACCGTGGCCGCCCTGCCCCGCATCATCTCGGCACTGCAGGCAGAAGGCTATCACTTCGTCACCGCCTCGCAACTGGTCGGCGTTCCGCCCGCCCAGGCCATGCCACAACTGGCGCCGTCCGACCTTACGGCCGTGCGGATAGACGTGGCGGCATTCGTCGTGCTGCATTTCCTCGGCCTGGGTGTGACCTGGTTGTTCTTCCTGGCCATATCCCTGGGGATCGCGCGGGCGGTGATCATGGCGGGCCTCGCCTGGTGGCAGAGCCGCAGTCCCCGCCACGCGCCGCCCGAATATGAACCGACAGTGTCGGTCATCATCCCGGCGTGGAACGAAGAGCGGGTCATCGCCGCATCGGTCGAGCGTGTACTGGCGAGCGACTACCCGGCCCTGCAGGTCATCGTTGCCGACGACGGTTCGACTGACGGTACCAGTCGTGTGATCTCCGAGCGCTATGGAGACAATCCTGCCGTGACCCTGCTGACTTTGCGCAATGGCGGCAAGGCTTCGGCGCTTAACCGCGCGCTCGAACACGCGACGGGCGAAGTGGTGATCGCGCTGGATGCCGATACACAGTTCGAGCCGCTGACCATCCGCCGCCTGGCACGATGGTTTGCCGACCCCCAGATCGGCGCTGTGGCCGGCGACGCGCGGGTGGGCAACCGCGTCAATCTGGTTACCCGGTGGCAGGCGGTCGAGTACATCACCGCGCAAAACCTTGAACGGCGCGCGCTTGCCGGCTTCGAGGCGATGACCGTGGTTCCGGGCGCCGTCGGCGCTTGGCGGCGCGCTGCACTGGATTCAGTGGGCGGCTATCCTGAAAACACCCTTGCCGAGGATCAGGACCTGACGATCGCGATCCAGCGCAAGGGATGGCGCGTCACCTACGATCCGCGCGCCGTGGCGTGGACCGAAGCGCCCGAGAGCTTCCGCTCGCTGGCAAAGCAACGCTACCGCTGGGCCTTCGGCACGCTGCAATGCCTATGGAAGCACCGCGCTGTCATCACGTCGCGCAAGCCGGCAGGACTTGGACTGATCGGCCTGCCCCAGGCTTGGCTTTTCCAGATCGTGTTCGCCGCGATCTCACCCCTGATCGACGCGGCGCTGGTCATTTCCATCATCTCGACGGTGGCGCGTGTGTTGCAGCACGGTTGGGCGCAGACGCAAGGCGATCTCGGGACAATGGCCCTGTACTGGGCAGCGTTTTCCGCCATTGACGTCGCCTGCGGCTGGATCGCCTACCGGCTGGACGACAAGCGCCCCCCCTACCCGGCAGGACTGCTGATTGCCCAGCGACTCGTCTACCGCCAGATAATGTACTGGGTCGTGCTGCGTGCGCTCACCTCTGCAATCGGAGGCTGGGTGGTCGGCTGGGGCAAGCTCGATCGGAGCGGAAGTGTCGATGCGGCCATTGCGGGAGCCAGCGGTTGACCATGGCTGCAACCTGAAAGAAGTTTCGGCCATGGCCAACGGATCATGGCGGCGTCAGATCGATTTTTTAAATATATATGACATGAAATAGTCATTTCTACGATCAATTGCCTTGCCATAGGTTGGCGCCAGACGATCAAGGAGTACAAGCGATGGATATGAAGACTGGCGAGATGCGCGGTAACTGCCCGTTCCATGCCAAGGACGGCGGGGTTCGCGCTCTGTTGGGACGAACCAACCGCGACTGGTGGCCCGACGCACTGCAGCTCGACATCCTGACGCAAAATGGCGCGTCGCCCGACCCGATGGGTGCCGACTTCAACTACGCCGAGGCATTCAACACGCTCGACTACGCCGCGTTGAAGGCAGACCTGCGTGCCCTGATGACGGATTCGCAAAGCTGGTGGCCAGCCGATTATGGCCACTACGGTCCGTTTTTCATCCGCATGGCATGGCACTCGGCCGGCACGTACCGCACGGCCGACGGACGCGGTGGTTCGGGCAGCGGACAGCAGCGCTTTGCCCCGCTCAACTCCTGGCCCGACAACGGCAATCTCGACAAGGCCCGCCGCCTGCTGTGGCCGATCAAGCGCAAGTATGGAAAGCACATCAGCTGGGCCGACCTGTTCATCCTGACCGGAAATGTCGCCATCGAATCGATGGGTGGCCCTGTGTTCGGCTTCGGCGGTGGCCGGCCTGACAGCTTCGAGCCCGAGCGTGACGTCTATTGGGGCACCGAAGAAGCCTGGGTCGACACTGGCGCGCAAACCCGCATCCAGCCCGACAAGGAGTGGGAACTTGAAACCCCCCTAGCAGCGATCCAGATGGGTCTGATCTACGTCAACCCGGAGGGGCCGGGCGGCGTGCCCGATCCCTTGCAGTCGGCCCGGGACATGCGCGTCACCTTCGAACGCATGGGCATGAATGACGAGGAAACCGTCGCCTTGACGGCTGGCGGCCATGCTTTCGGCAAGGCCCATGGCGCGGTTCCTGCCGAACAACTAAGCGGCGCGCCCGAGAGCGAGGCGATGGAACTCATGGGCTTCGGCTGGGCCACCGATGCCGACCAGATCGAAAAGGGCCATATCACCACCTCCGGTATCGAAGGCGCATGGACGCCCAATCCGACCCAGTGGGGCGGCGACTACTTCCGCCTGCTGTTCAAGTACGATTTCGAACTTGTCCGCAGCCCGGCCGGCGCCCAGCAGTGGCAACCGATCGATCCTGACCCTGCAGACATGGCTCCGGACGCACGAAATCCGTCGAAGCGCGTCCCGACTATGATGACCACTGCCGACATGGCGCTGAAAATGGACCCGGAATATCGGAAGATTTCGGAACGCTTTCGCGACGATCAGGCGGCGCTCGATGATGCCTTTGCACGTGCCTGGTTCAAGCTGTGCCACCGCGACATGGGACCAAAGGTCCGATACCTTGGGCCAGAAGTGCCGGCCGAAGACCTGATCTGGCAGGACCCGATCCCGCGCGGCACTGCGCCATCGGATCCTGCGGTGAATGCGTTCAAGGCATCGGTCCTTGCCAGCGGCCTCAGCACCGCCGAATTGGTCAAGGCGGCCTGGGCCTCGGCTTCGACGTATCGGCGGTCCGATCATCGGGGCGGCGCCAATGGCGCACGCATCCGCCTTTCCCCGCAGAAGGATTGGGCGGTGAACGATCCGCAGGAACTGGCACGTGTCCTTTCGACAATCGATGGACTGCGCGGTGAAATCTCGATGGCGGACGCGATCGTGCTGGCAGGGACTGCCGCAGTCGAAAAGGCCGCGCATGATGCAGGGTTCGACGTGGCCGTACCGTTCAGCGGTGGCCGCGGCGATGCCAGCGAAGAGCAGACCGACGCTGACAGCTTTGCCGTGCTGGAGCCGCGAGCCGATGCGTTCCGCAACTACCTTGCCACGAAGCAGACAGTGAAAACCGAGGAGATCATGCTCGACCGCGCGCATCTGCTTGGCCTTTCGATCCCGCAAATGGCCGTGCTGGTGGCAGGTCTGCGCGTTCTTGGTGCCACGACCGGCAACACGACGCTGGGCGTCCTCACGGACCGGCCAGGCCTTCTGACCAACGACTTCTTCGTGAACCTGCTCGACATGGGCACGAAGTGGAAGACGGTGGACACCAGCGGAGACGAGGAATTTGTCGGCACCGATCGCGCCACCGGTGAGGAGCGCTGGCGCGCGACCCGCACCGACCTGGTGTTCGGCTCAAACTCGCAGTTGCGCGCGGTTGCCGAAGTCTATGCCGAGGTCGGTAACGAAAGGAAGTTCGTCGAGGACTTCATCGCCGCCTGGACCAAGGTCATGAACGCCGATCGCTTCGATCTGGCATGAACGAATGGACGGCTCTTCAGCTTGCTGCGGAGCCGTCCTCCTCCTCAGGTCGAGGCCGTTGCTGCCATCACCTGTCGTCCGTCGCCGGCAAAAGCAGCGAGTTCCAGGGCGTCTTCCGCACCGCGCATCGCCAGATGAAGTGGCTCTCCGCAGATCGCCGGAGAAACCCCGCGGAAGGAAAAGGACTTGAGCGCGTTGTCGCCAAGTTCGGCTTGCGCAAGGTCCAGCAACAGGGTCGCAGTCAAAGGCCCATGGACGACGAGACCGGGATAACCTTCCTCGAGGGTCGCGTAGGGCAGGTCGTAATGGATGCGATGACTGTTGAACGTCAGCGCTGAAAAGCGGAACAGCAGCATCTCGGACGGCCGCACACATCTGCGGGCGCCCCACCCGGACAGGTCTGGTGCGAAGTCGCCTGCAGGCAGAGCCATTTTCCGGTCTCCTGCAGCCGCAGCAGCGCGATAGACCACCGTCTGGGTCTCGCGCACGGCAACAGCCCCTTCGCATGATGTCTCATGGCAGATGTCGACGAATACCAGGCTGCCGCTACCGCCCGTCTTTTCGCTGATCGAGACGATGGTGGATTTGCGCGACACTTCGGCCCCGATCACCAGCGGTCTGACAAAGTCCACCTTGCTGCTGGCCCACATCCTTCGCGGCAACGGCACGGGAGGCAGAAAGCTTTGTGCACTTTCGTCCCTCAAGGGGTGTCCATCGGGTCCGAGCGCCGAAGTTGCCGCCTCGGGCACGCATAGGCACCAGTGGAGACCTTGTGGCATGGTCCCGTCAATCGGCGCTGCGCGATCGAGAGTGGCAAGCCACCGGGCGCAAAGTCCGGCATCAACACGGTCACGACCATGCTCGGTCCGGCCAATCCAGCTTTGCCATGTTGACATCAGTTGCGCCCTTCAAGCAGTCCGCGAGCGATGACTTGCGCCTGAATCTCTGCCGCGCCTTCGAAGACGTTGAGGATTCGGGCATCGCAGAGCACGCGGCTGATCTCGTATTCGAGCGCGTAACCGTTGCCGCCGTGAATTTGCAAGGCAGCGTCGGCATTGGACCATGCCGCCCGCGCCGCCAGAAGCTTGGCCATGCCCGCCTCGATATCGCAACGCTTGCCTGAATCCTTGGCGCGGGCGGCTGCATAGGTGAGCTCTCGCGCCATGACCACGTCGACGGCGCTCATCGCCAGCTTGTCCGCAACGCGCGGGAACTGCGCAATCGCCCTGCCGAACTGTTTGCGGGCCCGCGCATAGTCCAGGCCAAGCTCCAGCGCCCTGCGAGCAACGCCGACGGCGCGGGCGGCAGTCTGGATCCGGGCGCCTTCGAACGTGCGCATCAGTTGCTTGAAACCCTGTCCCTGCACCCCGCCAAGCAACGCTTCAGCCGGTGCGACAAGCCCATCGAATTGCAGCGCATATTCGCGCATCCCGCGATAGCCGAGGACCTCGATCTCGCTCCCGCTCATCCCGGTGGCAGGGAAAGGATCATAGTCGCAGCCGCGTGGCTTTGGCACCAGCAGCATCGAAAGTCCGGCATAACCCCGCTCGTCCGGCAACGTCCTTGCCAGCAAGGTCATCAGATCGGAACGGGCGGCGTGGGTGATCCAGGTCTTGGCACCGTTGATCTCCCACTGGCCGGCTGCGTTCCGTCGGGCGCGGGTCTGCAGCGAGCCGAGATCCGAACCGGTGTCAGGTTCGGTAAAGACTGCGGTCGGCAGCACCTCGCCCCGCGCGATCCTTGGCAGCCATTCGGCCTTCTGCTCGGCCGTGCCTGCCAACACGATCAGTTCGCCAGCGATTTCCGAACGGGTGCCCAGTGACCCCGCACCGATCCATCCGCGCGAAAGTTCCTCGGTAACCAGGCACATCACCAGCTTGCCAAGACCGAGCCCGCCGAAATCCTCGGGAATACATACGCCAAAAGTGCCGAGTTCGGCCATCTGGCCGATCATGGCTTCGGGGATGAGTGCGTTGGCCATGTGCCATTTGTGCGCATGGGGCAGGATTTCGGCATCGGTAAAGCGGCGGAACTGGTTGCGGATCGCATCAAGATCGGCATCGCCAAGGCTCTCGGATGGCCATTGCCCCTCGACAAGCGCCTTGGCTACCTGCGCGCGGGCTTCGGCATGATCGACATCGAGCACAGCGGCACAGGCCCCGGCAAGATCACGCGCTTCGCGCCCCAATCCTAGGTCTGCGGGGCGGAACAGCTCATTCTGTCCCATCGGCAAGCCACCGACCATCTGCGCAATCGTTTCGGCAAAGGCGAGCCAGGCGATCTCCCGGTCAAGATCCGCACTTTCGCCGCTGGCCCATCTTGCAACGGCTTCAAGGGCAGCGAGGCTGGTTGCCAGCCATGCCACCCCATGGGCAGCCCTTTGCTCAGTGTCGATCCCTCTGCACTCGAGGCGCGTCGCCAGCGCCCTTCGGGCTGCTGACAGATAAGCCCGCGCAGGCTGGAGCAGCGTCTCGAACCGGTCGTCCATTTGCCCTTCGGATTCCTCTTCACTGTATCATCGTCAGCTACCATCCCGGGCCGGGCCGTTTCCAGTGCCCTGAGGTCGATTGACAAGATTGCGATCCGCGCAAGGCAGGGCCAAAGGTCTGAACCGGCTAGCGCCCGCGCGTCGTCAGAACATGTGTCGGGCCTGCCCCATGCCAGGCCCGACACACCATGACCCTTGCAGCGATGGGCTCCGCCGGCGGTACTGTGGTGATCTCAGACGGTACCGGCTGATCTCAGAAGGCAGCTATCCCAGTGATGGCCCGGCCCAGGATCAGTGCATGAACGTCGTGCGTGCCCTCATAGGTGTTCACCGTCTCAAGGTTCACCATGTGGCGGATCACCTGGTATTCTCCCGAGATGCCATTGCCACCGTGCATGTCGCGCGCCATGCGGGCGATGTCGAGCGCCTTGCCGACGTTGTTCCGCTTGACGATCGAGATCATCTCGGGCGCGAACTTGCCCGCATCCATCAGGCGGCCAACCTGCAACGAGGCATGGAGGCCCAGGGTGATCTCGGTCAGCATGTCGGCGAGCTTCTTCTGGTAAAGCTGCGTGCCGGCCAGCGGCCTGCCGAACTGGTGCCGGTCGAGACCGTACTGACGCGCAGCGTGATAACAGAACTCGGCCGCGCCCAGCGCACCCCAGGAAATGCCGTAGCGCGCACGATTGAGGCAGCCGAACGGACCCCTGAGCCCTTGCACGTTTGGCAGGAGCGCGTCGTCGGCGACGAACACATCGTCCATCACGATCATGCCGGTGATCGATGCTCGCAAGCTCACCTTGTTCTCGATCTTCGGCGCGGACAGGCCCTTCATGCCCTTTTCCAGCACGAAGCCGCGAATGCCGCCGCCATGCGCTTCGCTCTTCGCCCAGACGACGAAGACGTCGGCGATGGGCGCGTTGGAAATCCAGGTCTTGGCGCCGTTCAGGACGTAGCCGCCGTCCACCTTCCGGGCGAGCGTGCGCATGCCGCCGGGATCGGACCCTGCGTCCGGCTCGGTCAGGCCGAAGCATCCGATCCATTCGCCCGTTGCAAGTTTTGGCAAATATTTGCGGCGCTGCTCTTCCGAACCGTATTCGTAGATCGGGAACATCACCAGGCTCGACTGCACGCTCATCATCGAGCGATAGCCGGAATCGATCCGCTCGACCTCCCGTGCGACCAGCCCGTAGGAGACGTAGCCCGCGTTCGCGCAGCCGTAGTCTTCGGGCAGGGTCACGCCGAGCAGGCCCTGCTCGCCCATTTCACGGAAAATCTCCGGGTCGGTGTGCTCGTCGGCAAAGGCCTTTATCACGCGCGGAGCGAGGCGATCCTCCGCAAACGCGCGCGCAGCATCGCGGATCATCCGCTCGTCGTCGGTGAGCAGGCCATCAAGCGCCAACGCATCTTCGAAATCGAACGGAACCATACCTGCCATCTCAAGCTCTCCTTTGCGGCAGGTGATTGCACGTGAAATCAGTTCACATCAACCACCCAAGTGGGCGACATGCCTTCCCCGCCGTCTGCTGCTTGCTGCACCCGCGTTATGCTTCGCTAGAATTCGTAGTCTTCCAACTTGATTAGTGGTCACACTGGCAAGTGCGACCGAGCGCTGCCTGCCATGATGTGATCTGCTGGTTAGCCAAGACCCGATTTTGCCCTGATCATCAGCTACTTGAGATTGAATTTTTCTCGAACTTCAACGAGGAACTTGAATGAATTCAGAAGGTCATCATTTATAACTCTTCGCGCCGGAAGCACGCACCGATGCCATGCATAGTATAAGATACCTTTGCGGGACTATGAATATACGTCATTCATCTTCCTTGACTGAAAAGCAGCGTGATGATTGCCAGATGCCATGCGGATTTTTTGCCATCAGCAATCGCTCGTTTGCATTACGATACGCAAGAGTCGAGCGGTCTGACGGCACGGCCGCCAAATGACCGCTTGAGACAGCCAGCCTTCATGACTTGTTTACCATTTTCTTGATACCTCATCGGTTAGTTTCCTTACGGACGATAGTGACGCGATGTCCCGTCGTCGGGGGTTACGATGAGGGGGACGTCCATGAAAATGGAAACGTGGAATACTGCGCAATTTGATCAGGGTTTTCGCATGGGCCGCCATGATGTTGGACCTGCACCGGCCCTGTCCGTAGTGATCCCGTGCTATAACGAGGCAGCAAACCTCGACCTCCTGATTGCCAGAACCAGCGCTGCGTGCCGTAATGCCGTTGGGGACAGCTTTGAAATCGTTCTGGTCAATGATGGATCGCGTGACCGGACGTGGCAGGGAATGACACACCACGCTACGCTGAATCGACACATTGTAGCGGTGAATCTGTCTGCAAACTGTGGGCACCAGTTGGCACTGTCAGCTGGTTTGCAGCTTTGCCGTGGCGATACTGTCATGGTGATGGATGCCGATCTGCAGGACCCACCAGAGCTTCTTCCCGCCTTTCTGGCAAAGATGGCAGAAGGCTACGACGTCGTTTACGGTCAGCGCGCGAAACGCGCCGGCGAGACCCTGTTCAAGAGGGCGACTGCCAGTGTCTTCTATCGCGTCATGCAGCGTATGGTCGACGTGCCGATACCGCGCGATACAGGCGATTTCAGGGTGATGAGCCGTCGGGTGGTTGATCAACTTAACGCAATGCCGGAGCGCTACCGGTTCATTCGCGGCATGGTGAGCCTTGTCGGGTTCAGCCAGACCGCACTCGTTTACGAGCGCGAAGCGCGCTTCGCCGGAGAAAGCAATTATCCGCTGAAAAAGATGATTGCGTTCGCGCTGGATGCGATCACCAGCTTTTCTACCGTTCCGCTGCGCATAACGACCTATCTCGGCCTTGTCGCTGGAATGCTGGGCATCGTGACGCTCGGATGGGTCTTCGTATCCTGGCTGCTGGGCATGGCTTTGACGGGGTGGACCAGCCTGGCCGGGCTCATACTAATCATTGGTAGCCTGCAACTGATGATGCTCGGGATTTTCGGAGAATATCTCGGACGCATGTACATGGAGAGCAAGCGGCGGCCGCTTTACATAATCGATGAACTCAGGACAACATCGAACTTTATTGTTTCCGGCTCTCCAATAAACTCAATACAGATTAGCAGGCAGCCTATCAATGGCTGAATTTGATGCTGTAGCTCGTAGCTATACCGACCAACATAAACAATCGATCAGATTGAGTGGAGAATCAGTCGATTACTTCGCTCGATATAAAATCGAGGACGCCCGTCGGTGGGCAGACGAACGTTCCGTGCAAGTACGCCGCATTCTCGACTTCGGTTCGGGAATTGGAAATTCGCTGCAGCCTATGATTGAGCAATTTCCCGGTGCGGAGATCACGTGTCTTGATGTGTCGGAAGATTCCTTGGAATTGAGCCGTAGCACACATCATGAAAAGGTCCGTTTTCGGCACTATGACGGAAACAATCTCCCGGACGATCTTGGATCATTCGATCTGATTTTTACCGCGTGCGTATTTCACCACATTCCCCAGGAAGCCCACATCTCGTTGCTGCGACAACTGCGGGCGCGTCTATCCCCGGGTGGCTTCTTCATTCTCTTCGAGCACAATCCATGGAACCCGCTGACCCGTCACGCGGTGAACAATTGCCCGTTCGACGAAAATGCTGTGCTGATATCCGCTTTCGAAATGCGTCGCCGGTTCAAGCTAGCTGGCTTCACGCAAACACGGGTCAATTTTCGGGTATTCTTTCCAGGTCCGTTGGCAGGACTGCGCGTTCTGGAATCCGCGCTGGTGCGATTGCCAATCGGCGCGCAGTATTTCATCGCGGCCACCTGATGTCAGCGACCATGGCCCGCTTTGCACTTGTTGGTGTAATCAATACTGCCATCGGGTTTGCCCTGATCTTGCTGGGCTTACGGCTGGGACTGAGCGACTTCGCTGCAAATGCCCTGGGTTACGGGCTGGGATTTTGCGTATCGTACGCGCTGAACCGCTGGATCACCTTCAAGGTCGAAGGGGCGCCATCCTTTAGAGAATTTGGCCGATTTGGCACAGCATTCCTGTTGGCTTACGCCGCGAACATCGCCGTCTTGGGCTTCGGACGAGCAGCCGGGTTGGCAGGCCAGCCTATGCTGCACCTGGCAGGTCTGGGTCTATACACCGTCCTGTTCTTTATCCTGTCGAAAACGGTGGTCTTCGGCACCGAGAGCCTGAGCGGCGGGCAGTGGCGCGAGCGGGTAAGGGAGCATTCCCCGGAAATCGTGCTCCTTGCGGCCGCAGTTGGCGCAGCGCTCGCGATGCGCAGCATTCCCCTTACTCATGATGTCGTGTGGCAATTGTGGATCGCGCGCCAGATCGCGAACGGTGCCATGCTTTATCGCGACATCCTCGAACTGAATCCTCCGCTGTGGTTCTGGTCAGCGGTACCGCTCGACTGGGCAGGCAGGATACTCGACGTTTCGCCGGGACGCTTGCTCGTACAGGTTGTGATAATTGGCGCGACTCTATCAGCACTGACCTTCGGCGCTTTGGCCGAGCCGGAAAGGTTGGTGTACCGCGCAGGGTTGATGGTTGCGGTGTTCGCTTTTGAAATAGTTGTCCCGCTCTACGATTTTGGACAGCGTGAACAACTGGCACTGATCTGCGCGCTTCCCTATGCAGCGCTGCTTGCGCGCCGCCATGACGGTGCCAAGGTGCCTTGGCAGCTTGCACTCGCAATCGGTGTGGCTGCGGCCTATGGCTTTGCCCTCAAACACTATTTCGCCATCATCCCGCTTGGTCTTGAGGCTTGGCTTGCAATACACTCCAGGCGCGGAAAGTGGCAACCTGTGCGGCCTGAGACGGTCGCGCTGGCAAGCCTTGCGTTGGTCTATGCCGGGGCAGTGTTCATCTTCGCACCGGACTTTCTCGGCACGATATTGCCAATGGTCCGCGCGGCGTATCAAGGCTACGAATCGAGTTGGCCACTCGTCCTGCTGCGCCCCTGGACGGTCATCTGGGCGTGCTTGGCTATCTACATTGCACTCAGTTGGCGAGCATTGCACGATAGGGAGCGCACGCTGCCCGCTGCACTCCTTATTACAGCGGCAGGATTTCTGCTGGCATATCTGCTGCAGCGCAAAGGCTGGCTCTATCACACTGTACCGGTTACCGGAGTGCTGTCGATTGCGGCAGGTGTCCTTGCCCTGCAAATCAGCAAGCAAGACCGTGTGCTCGCGATCATAGGCGGTGCAGTATTGGCGTTGCCTCTGTCGCTGCCGCTGCTGACCGGTCAGTATCATAATCTGTTTCGCGATGAGATCGATCCGGTCTTGGCAACGGTGGCACCGGGCGAAACGCTGTTTATTGCTGCAACCGATCCGATGTGGGGCTGGCCGACAGCCGAGGATCATGGCCTCATCTTGCGCTCACGCTACTACGCGTACTGGATGCTCCCAGCGATCGCCCACGCCCGGATAACAGGTCCCTATCCTGACGTGCTGCAGCGCATGGAAGCGCAGATCAAGCGCGATGCCATGAACGAATTGCGCTGTGGGCGCCCTGCCCTGATCATCTTTGAACGACGTCGCAACTATGCCTTGCAGCCCGCCGCGTTCGATGTGGAAAAGTTCTTCACCGAAAGCACGCAGTTGCAACGTTTCATTACAGATCATTATGTCCGCGTTCGCTCTGCACCCGCTTTGTCAGTATACAAGCGCGTCTCTGCGCCGCCCCTCGCAGAGGCTTTGCACTGCCCACCCCTTTCCTGAGATGACACATTGATGGGACAGGCTCAAACCGGCGACAGTGGGTGGCTTGAACGCCATGCCGGACTGTTGGTGGCCTTGCTGGCAGCATTAGCGAGCATTCCTTTTCTCAACACCGTCTGGTTGCTGGCCGATGAGGGAATCTGGCTTCACGCTGCAAAGCGGATGCTCGACGGGCAGGTCCTTTACCGCGATTTCTTTGAATTTCACCCGCCAGTCGGGTTCTTGATGATCACGGCATGGCTGAAACTGTTCGGAACCTCGCTCGTCTCGGCAAGATCACTGATGTTACTTGTCACGTCAGTGACGGCATGGTGTACCTTCACCTGCTGCCGCATTGCATCGGGTCGCACATGGCTTTCAGCGGTTTTCACCCTGATGTGGGTTGTGGCAGGGCAAGGTATGTGGACCCAGGTCAACCATCACTGGTTCACCACGATGTTCTCCATGATCGCGCTGTTCGGTGCACTTTCGCCGGAACGACGAGGAGCGACCGCGATTGCTGGAGTTGCCGCAAGCCTTGCAGCGCTGGTCACCACCCATCGGGGCGGATTGGTGGTCATCTCAGCGTTTGTCGGAATGCTGCTCGACCGGCAAGTGCACCGACTTGCCGTGTATGTAGGAGCAGGTCTGACCTGTGCGGCCCTAGTTTTGGGATACCTCGTCGCCGAAAGCACCGTCGTGGCCGCATTCGAGCAAGTCGTGCTTTATGCCATGAACCACTACTCGGGCATTCAGGCCGTGCCGTTCGGATCTTTCGCCAGCCTGCAGTTTCTCCCGGTGCTGGCGATCTATCCGCTGATAGCTATCCTTCTCTTAAACTGTCTATGGCAGGATTGGCGGAGTTTACTGCGACAAAGGCAACTTGGCACGCTGGGCATGTTTGCCATTGCCGGGCTTGCAGGCAGTTTTCCGCGGCCGGATGCTGTACATATCGCCTTTGCAGCAGCGCTTGCACTGCCATTACTGGCTGCGCTGCTAGCTCTTGCGATACCGCCAAAACGGCCTCTGACGATCCTGATGGCGGTTTTGGCTTGTGGAATGACGTTTTTGCCGTGGTGTGGTGCGGTAAAAGCGACATACGATGCAGCGCCGGTGACTAGTGCCGCCGGGGTAATCAAAGTTCTTCAACGGGACGGGACTGCTGAGTTGGTCGCATACCTCAGCGGCACTCCTGAGGAAAAACGGGTCTTTTTCTATCCCTATGATCCATTATTGCCATTTCTGACTGACACAAATCATCCAGCGAAAATTGATATACTTGTTCCCGAATACTCAACCCCGCAGCAATATCGGGAAACCTGCGAACAGATCATGAAATCTGCGGACTTGGTGGTTATTGACCACGAAATTACTACAGCTTCGTTTTATCGCGCGGTATTCCCGGCCATGCGCAACCCTGCTGGCACCCCGGAGAAACTTGCATTCGAGGATGCAATCCAAAGGTCCTTTGACGTCAAACAGAAAGTCGGATCCTTTCTCATTCTTCGCCGGAGAGACGCTACGGTAAAGAACTGCCAACTCATAGCGTCGCCCGAAGGCCCATCGCATGATTAGGCGAGCGATACGGTGAATTCTGTCGGCGGCTGCGCAAACCAAATCAGGCCAATGTTTTGCGGAGTGCTGGAAGGCGACGACACCAAGGCTTGCGCCTTCACCATTCGACAATTGGCCCGGCACACCATCGCGACTGGCGCGCGTTCGCGTAGTCAAGTCATCAAAAGCAGACTTGAGGCCTCCGCAGAACTGGTCGACACGCAACCTGGCCGTTAGTGCTTCGGCTTGCAGCCGACCCTGCAGGAGCTGCTAAAGCAGACATAAGATCGAAGTTCGAGAGAGGATCACATGAAGTTCGCACCATTCAGGATGCTTCTGTCCTGCACCGCCGCCGCGCTGGTTGCCGTCACGGGTGGCACAGTTGCCCAGGCCGAGGCGCCGGCCGCACAGCAGCCAGAAGCGGCGAGCGCGCCACAGGCCGGGCAGCGCCCGCGCAACGTGATCTTCATCCTGGTGGACGATCTGCGCTTCGATGGCCTCGGCTTCCTGCAGCCAGGGATCAAGACGCCCAACATTGACCGTTTGGCGGCAGGCGGCAGCTATTTCCCAAACACCCGCGTCACCTCGTCGCTGTGCAGCCCGAGCCGTGCCACGATCCTGACCGGGATGACCGCACGCAATCACGGCGTGGTCGACAACAACAATTCGTCCGAGGAACGCCTGACCTTCTTCCCCAAATACCTGCAGGGCCAGGGCTATCAGACCGCATTCTTCGGCAAGTGGCACATGGGCAACGATACTGCCTCGCCGCGTCCCGGTTTCGACAAGTGGCTCAGCTTCAGTGGGCAGGGCAATTACTACCCCAACACCGGCATCCCCGATGCGCAGTTCGCCAAGGGTGTGGTCCACAAGTACAATGTCGATGGCAAGGAAGTGCCGCAGAAGGGCTACATCACCGACGAGCTGACCGACTATGCCGTGAACTGGCTGACCAAGGAGCGGGATCCGAAGAAACCGTTCTTCCTCTATCTCAGCCACAAGGCGGTGCATTCCGATCCGCTGCCGCCGCCGCGTTATGCCCACCAGTACGACAACTTCCAGTTCAAGCTGCCCGCCAGCGCCGCCAACACCCCCGAGAATTACAAGGGCAAGCCGCGGTGGGTCTACGACCAGCGCAACACCTGGCACGGCATCGACTTCTACTACAATTCCGACATGCCGATGACCGAATACCTCAAGTACTACTACGCCACGTTATCGGCCGTGGACGACAGCGTCGGCCGGATCATGCAGTACCTGAAGAAGGCGGGCCTCGAGAAGGACACGCTCGTCGTGTTCACCTCGGACAACGGCTTTCAGGTGGGCGAACACGGCCTGATCGACAAGCGCAACGCCTATGAGGCCTCGGTCAAAGTGCCGCTGGTGATGTACGAGCCGGGCACCGTTCCGGCGGGTGTCGTCAACACCGGCGCCATCCGCAATCTCGATTTCGCGCCCACCTTCCTCGATCTTGCCGGTGCGCAAAAGCCTGTGCAGTTCGAGGGCAAGAGCGCCTGGCCGCTGATCACCGGCAAAGTTGCTGCCAAGGACTGGCAGGCTCCCGACTTCACCTACGAATATTATTGGGAATGGACCTTCCCGCAGACGCCCGGCACTTTCGCTATCCAGCGCGGAAATCTCAAGTACATCCAGTACTATGGCGTCTACGATATCGACGAACTCTACGACGTCGCCGCAGACCCCGGCGAGATGAAAAACCTTGCTGAAGATCCCAAGTACCTTGAGGCCAAGATCGAGTTGCGCAAGGCGCTGTACGATCAGCTTGCCAATTCACAGGGCAAGCATGTCATCCCCTATACCCAGCGCCAGTCGATCGGCGCGGTGCGGCGCAATCGCAATGGTACCGGCGCGGCACCGTTTCCGGACGAATGGCTGGTCGAACCCAACCGCGAGGATCGGCTCGACCCGATCGTGAACGACAGCCTGGCCAAGCAGGCCGTGCATCAACGCGGAGAGAACTTCCTCCCCTCCCCCGTCGTAGGTCAGGGAACCAACAGCGTGGAGCATGGCGTCAAGAGCCTGCCCCCTGCCACCGCCAGCAAAAATTGAGGAAGATCCTCCCTCGCCGTCTAACTCCCTCGGACGGTAAGGCACTCGAACGGGGAGATGGCCTGTCCATGTCGCCGTTATTTCTGCTAAACGGTTCGCGATGAACACGAAGCTTGAAGGCATGTGCCATATTCCCGGTGGCACTTTCACCATGGGATCCGAAAGCTTCTATCCCGAAGAAGCGCCGCTCCGCCGCGTGAAGGTGGACAGCTTTCACATCGACGAGACGCCCGTGACGAACGCGCATTTTGCCGCCTTCGTCGCGGCAACCGGCTATGTGACGGTGGCCGAGGTTGCTCCCGATCCCAAGGACTACCCCGGAATGCTGCCGGGGATGGCCCGCGCTGGCTCGCTCGTCTTCAACAAGACCGCAGGCCCCGTGGACATGGCCGACGCTTCCAACTGGTGGCATTTCACTTTCGGCGCATGCTGGAAGCACCCCCTTGGCCCTGACAGTTCGATCGAGGGGATCGAAGACCATCCCGTTGTCCACGTCGCCTATGCCGATGCCGAGGCGTACGCGAGGTGGGCGGGCAAGGACCTGCCGACCGAAGCGGAGTTCGAATACGCCGCTCGGGGCGGTCTGGAGGGTTCAGATTATGCCTGGGGCGATGAGCTGGCACCTGAAGGCCGGATGATGGCCAACTACTGGCAGGGCCTGTTCCCTTTCGCCAACCAGTTGCTCGATGGCTGGGAGCGCACCTCGCCTGTCCGCACCTTCGCGCCCAACGGCTATGGCCTGTTCGACATGATCGGCAACACCTGGGAGTGGACCAGCGACTGGTGGGCCGACAAACCGCAGAAGGCCGCGAAGAAATCCCCCTGCTGCGCAATCAGCAACCCGCGTGGCGGCAAGCTTAAGGACAGCTTCGACCAGGGCCAGCCTGGCGTGAGGATTGGCCGCAAGGTCATAAAGGGCGGCTCGCACCTGTGCGCCGCCAACTACTGCCAGCGCTATCGCCCGGCGGCGCGGCACCCCGAAATGATCGATACGGCAACCACCCACATCGGTTTCAGATGCGTGGTCCGGGCTTGAAACGCTGCTCCCGACGAACGCGGGACTTTTAGCGATGGCTATGGCAGCAGGTCGAGCCGCACGAAAAGGCATTTGTCATCGCTTTGCCGTGCGCATAGGGCAGCCAAAGACGCATGTCGCATGGGGAAATCGCGATGCCGACGATGATCAAGGTGAACGGCAAGCCTCGGGAAGTGAACGTCCCCGACGAGAAACCGCTTCTGTGGGTGCTGCGGGAGGACCTGGGATATCTCGGTCCCAAGTTCGGATGCGGTGCCGGGCTTTGCGGAGCGTGCACCGTGCACCTCGATGGGCAGGCGGTCCGCTCGTGCATCACGCCGATCAACGCTGTCGGCACCGCCGAAGTCACGACGATCGAGGGCGTTTCGGCCAAATCGGTGGGCAAGCGGGTGAGCGAGGCCTGGACCGAGATCGACGTGCCGCAGTGCGGCTATTGCCAGGCCGGCCAGATCATGAGCGCCGTTGCCCTGCTTGAGAGCAATCCCAGCCCGACCGACGAAGACATCGACAGCGCGATGGCCGGCAACCTTTGCCGCTGCGGCACCTACCATCGCATTCGCGACGCTATCCGCAAGGCCGCTGCCCAGAAGACGACAGGAGGCGCAAATGCCGGCTGATAGCCCTGCTCTTGCAACAGATCGCCGCTTTGTCATCAAGGCCATGCTCGCAGCGGGCGGTGCGCTGGCGTTCGATATCGAAATCGCCATGGCTCAGGCTTCGAAGCCTGCGCGTGCCGGATCGATCGGAGGCGCAGCCTCGCGCATAAGTGCCTATGTCGCCATCGCCGCTGACAACACAGTCACCATCACGGCGAAGAATCCGGAAATCGGCCAAGGCGTGAAGGCCATGTTGCCGATGCTCATCGCCGAGGAACTCGACGTTGCCTGGGAAGCCGTGAAGGTTGAGCAGGCCGTGGCCGACCAGTCGCGCTTCGGCGAACAGTTTGCCGGGGGATCCATGTCCACCCCGATGAACTGGATGCCGATGCGGCAGGCGGGCGCGACCGCGCGCGCAATGATCGTAGCCGCAGCAGCGCGCCAGTGGAACGTCCCAGCCGCGGAAATCACGACCGCAAAGGGCGAGGTTTTCCACGCGAAGACCAACCGACGTGCACCCTATGCCTCGCTGGCCGCCGCCGCCGCCCGGGAGGAGGTGCCGGCGGAAGCATCGCTCAAGCTGAAGGACCCGCAGGCCTTTTCGATCATCGGCAGGCCAGTGGCGGGGCCGGACACGCCCGCCATCGTCGCGGGCAAGCCGCTGTTCGGCGTCGACACAGTTCTGCCAGGCGTGGTGCATGCCGCACTGCTGACTGCGCCGGTGCGCGGGGCGACGTTGAAGAGCCACGATCCCAAGCAGGCGCTGGCCATGCCAGGGGTCCGCAAGGTGGTGGTCCTGCGCCAGCTCGGGCACGACGATGCCCCGGTGGACGCCCTCGCCGTGGTTGCCGATAGTTGGTGGACGGCAAGCGAGGCACGCAAGGTGCTGGCGGCCGAATGGGACAATGCCGGGCGAGAAAAGCATTCAGATGCTTCATTCGCGGCTGCCGCCAAGGCGGCCTTTGCGACCAGGCCTGCGATCTCGGTCCGCAAGGACGGGAACGTCGATGCAGCTCTCGCCAAGGCTGCGAAGACTGTCTCTGCGGAGTATAGCTATCCGTTCCTGTCGCACGCGACGCTGGAGCCGCAGAATTGCACCGCGCAGTTCAAGGACGGCAAGATCGAGCTCTGGGCACCGAGCCAGATGCCGAACGAGGGCAAGGACCTCGTGGCCAAGGCAATGGGCCTTCCCAGTGAGGCGGTGACCGTCAATCTGACCCGCATCGGGGGCGGCTTCGGCCGCCGCCTGCAGAGCGACTTCATGATCCTTGCCGCCGCTATCGCGCGCGAAGTACCCGGGCTTCCCGTGAAGCTCATTCTTGAGCGCGAGGAAGACTTCAAGCTCGACTTCTTCCGCCCCGCCGGCTTCCACAAGCTTGAGGCCGGGCTCGACGCAAAGGGACGCCTGACGGCTTTCAGAACCCATCTGGTGGGCTTCGGGGCAAAAGGCGAACCGGGCCGGGGGAGCGAGCTTCCCAACGATCTGGTGCCCGCCAATCTCGTGCCCGATGCCGAGCTCGGGCTGACGCTGCTGGAAAGCAACATTCCGCTGGGCTGGCTGCGCGCGCCGGGCTCGAACGCGCTGGCCTTTGCCACCCAGGGTTTCCTTGATGAAGTGGCCGCAGCAGCAGGCAAGACGCTTCCGGTGTTCATGCTGGAAACCTTGGGTGAGCCTCGTCTGGTGCAGCCGCCGAAACTTCCCGGCGTGCCCGATATCTGGCAGCCCCCAGCATTCCACACTGGGCGTGCCGCAGGCGTGATCCGCGAAGCGATGGCGCGGTCTGGCTGGCAGGGTGCGGCACCGAAGGGACGCGGGTTCGGCTTCTATTTCAGCCATCTGGGCTATTTTGCCGTGGTAGCGGATTGCGTGAAGGCCGGTGATGCGATCAAGGTTGCAAGGATGTGGGTAGCGGCCGACATCGGCAGCACGGTGATCAATCCGATGAACGCCGAACAGCAGATCCGTGGATCGATGATCGAAGGAATCGGCCAGGTCATCAGCGGCCTGAAGGTTCCGATTGCCGGCGGGCAGGTTCAGGTTGCCAACTTCGATGCCTATACCCTGCCCCGCATCGACGTTGTCCCTCCGATCGAAATTGCGATGGTCCGCACCGATTTCCCACCGACCGGTCTTGGCGAACCCGCCCTGCCGCCGGCCGTCGCTGCCGTGGCCAACGCCATCAGCAGTCTGACGGGCAAACGGGTGAGATCGCTGCCATATGAGGCCTGATAGGATCCTCACATGCGCGAAAGGCCGTCTATCGGTCGTGATGCCCGCAGCCTATCCCGCTCGCCTGTGGCGATGTGCCGCATGACCGACATGGGACAGGCGATTGGCGCTGGAAGTTTCGAAACCAGGCCCCCGGGCAGAGCGGCCGGCCGTCACCGTCTGGTACGATGGCGCATGCCCGCTCTGTCGGCGCGAAATCGCCGTAATGCGGTGGCTTGATCGCCGCGGATCGTTGCAATTCATTGATGTCTCGAACGATGGTGCGCAATGCCCGGTTGACCGGCGCGCGGCGCTCTTGCGGCTTCACGCAATGGAAAACGAGCGCATCTTGTCTGGCGCCGCGGCGTTTGCGGCAATGTGGCGCGCGATACCTGCGTTGCGCTGGCTGGGTTTGCTGGCGCGCTTTGGCATGGTCGAGCGTTTGCTTGAACGGGCATATGTGGGTTTCCTGTCGGTTCGCCCCCGACTGCAAAGGCTTTTGAAGTGAGCGGATCGCGATATCGCAAGGTTCCCCAAGCCCGAATTTCAAGGCTGGCAGCGTTCGGACAGCTTGCCGGCGGCGTTGCCGGGGGCGTGCTTGCCGAAGGTGCGCGTCGCCTCGCGCGCGGCGAGGCACCCCGTCTTTCGGACATGCTCCTCACGCCCGGCAATGCAAAGCGCGTGGCGGACCAGCTATCGCGCCTGCGCGGCGCGGCCATGAAACTCGGGCAGATGATCTCGATGGATGCGGGCGACGTCCTGCCTCGCGAAATGACCGAAATCCTTTCGCGCTTGCGCGAATCTGCGCATTTCATGCCGCCAGCGCAATTGGAGAAGGTTCTGGCTGCCGAATGGGGTGCAGGCTGGCGCGCGCAGTTCCGGAGCTTCGGCGCGCAGCCCATTGCGGCAGCCTCGATCGGGCAGGTGCACCGTGCCGTCCTGCCCGACGGAAGAGTGCTGGCGATCAAGGTTCAGTACCCGGGCATTGCGCGAAGCATTGATGCCGATGTCGACAACGTGGCAACCTTGCTGCGCGTGTCGGGCCTGCTGCCCCAGACGCTGGACGTGGCGCCGCTGCTGGCCGAAGCAAAACGCCAGCTTCACGAAGAGTCGGACTATGTCCGCGAGGCCGAGATGATGGTCCGGTATGGCGAACTGCTGGCCGATGACGGCCGCTTCGTGGTGCCGCGGCCCTACGCGCCACTTTCCGGGGCCACGGTCCTCGCAATGGACTACATCGAGGCTCGCCCGATCGACACTCTGGCCAGCGCGCCGCAGGCGGTGCGTGACAACGCGATGGAGGCGCTGCTCGGCCTGGTGCTGCGCGAATTGTTCGGGTTCGGGTTCATGCAGACCGATCCCAATTTCGCCAACTTCCGCTGGCGCCCTGACGACGAACGCCTCGTTTTGCTTGATTTCGGGGCGGCCCGGCCAGTTCCGGCAACCACGTCCCAAGCCTATCGCCGGCTCATGGCGGCTGGGCTGGCCGAGGACAAGGACGCTCTGCGGGCAGCGCTGGTCGACGTCGGGTTCGTGTCGGAGCAGCAGATTCTCCGTCACAGCGAAGCCTTCGACCGCGCTATAGATGTCCTTGTCGATCACTTGGGCAAGCCTGGCCTTTTCGACTTCGCCGACCGCTCGTTCGTGGAAAGGGTTCGTGCAGAAGCCGAGACGATCGCCACGGATCGCGCTTCGTGGCACATACCACCGATCGACACGCTGTTCGTGCAACGCAAGGTCAGCGGTACGGCGCTGCTGGCCATACGCATGAAGGCTCGTCTCCCTTTGCGTGACATGGTTGCCCAAGCCATTGGCGCCAAGTTGACGCAGGTAACAGCAGCAGACCAATAAGCGCAGGCACTGGAACAGGGCTGGTCACAATCCGTTGTGATTTCATGCAGATAGCAAGCCACCCCCGCCCGATCGAAGCACAGCGCTTCGCCAGCGACAAGATCCAGCAGACGCTGGCGCATTGGAACCGCACC
>JBEQBV010000013.1:0-31699 GCA_041639635.1 Novosphingobium sp. | reverse complement strand
TTTCGCGCTCGGGCACGCTGACCTATGAAGCGGTTTTCCAGACATCGAACATCGGCCTTGGCCAGACCACGGCTGTGGGCATCGGCGGTGACCCGGTCAACGGCACCAACTTCATCGACGTGCTGGAACTGTTCCTGGCCGACGAAGCGACCAAGTCGATCATCATGATCGGCGAAATCGGTGGCGACGCCGAAGAGCAGGCCGCACAATTCCTGATCGACGAAGCCAAGCGTGGGCGCAAGAAGCCGATGGCCGGCTTCATCGCAGGCCGCACGGCGCCTCCGGGCCGCCGCATGGGCCACGCCGGCGCCATCGTTTCGGGCGGCAAGGGCGATGCAGAGAGCAAGATCGCAGCGATGGAAGCAGCCGGGATCAAGGTCTCGTCTTCGCCTTCGCTGCTGGGCGAAACGCTGGCTGAAGTACTGAAAGAGCGCGTCTGATCGCGTGAAAGCTACCGCCCGGGTAGGCAACCTTGCGTAGGGGGCCTCCGGGCGGATGCTTCAAGATTTTCCGGTAGGCGGCTGAAACGACAAGTGGCCTGCCGTGTTTGCGGATTTTTGTGTGTTGGCTTGTTCAGCGCACCGGAAGGGTCGGCTCCGCATAATGTGCGGGACTGAGAATTGTCCGAAGCCCCCATCCTCCCCGGGGGGACAAGGAGTTGGTAATGGGTTCTGAACTGCACGATTTCGATGTCGATCCCTCGCAGGAAGGGCCGCAGGCCGGTCCTTCGTGGGCCAACAAGCGCTGGCCCATCACAGATGCCGCCGCGGGCGATGACCTGACACAGGCGATGGACCCC
The DNA here is from genome assembly GCA_041639635.1 of Novosphingobium sp. Taxonomy (GTDB): domain Bacteria; phylum Pseudomonadota; class Alphaproteobacteria; order Sphingomonadales; family Sphingomonadaceae; genus Novosphingobium. The sequence continues at coordinate 30,900 of JBEQBV010000013.1, read as the reverse complement.
ATGGCCATGCAAGTGGCCATCAAGCAAGCCGCGAAAAAGGCCGGTGCGCCGCTGGACGAAACTGCACTGCAGCAGGCAGCGATGGATTCGATCCGCGCGATGACGCTGATCCGCACCTACCGCGTGCGCGGGCATCTGGTTGCCGATCTCGATCCGCTGGGTCTTGCCCGCCAGAAGCTGCCGGCCGACCTTTCGCCCGAATATCACGGCTTCACCGCAGCTGACATGAACCGCAAGGTCTACATCGGTGGTGTGCTGGGCCTTGAATGGGCAACGCTGAACGAGCTCGTGGCGATCCTGCGCGCCAACTATTGCGGCCACATCGGCTTTGAATACATGCACATCGCCGACGTGGAGGAGCGCCGCTTCATTCAGGACCGCATCGAAGGCGGCGACAAGTCTGTCGACTTCACCCCCAATGGCAAGAAGGCGATCCTTGCTGCCGTCGTGCGCGGTGAGCAGTACGAAAAGTTCCTCGGCAAGAAGTACGTCGGCACCAAGCGCTTTGGCCTTGATGGCGGGGAATCGATGATCCCGGCGCTGGAAGCAATCATCAAGTATGGCGGCCAGCTGGGCGTGCGCGAGATCGTTTATGGCATGGCCCACCGTGGCCGCCTGAACGTGCTGGCCAACGTGATGGCCAAGCCTTACCGCGTGATCTTCCACGAGTTTTCGGGCGGCACGGCCAACCCGCTGGACGTGGGTGGTTCGGGCGACGTGAAGTATCACCTCGGCACCAGCACCGACCGCGAGTTTGACGGAATCAAGGTTCACATGAGCCTTGTGCCCAACCCATCGCACCTTGAAACGGTGGACCCGATCGTGCTGGGCAAGGTGCGCGCGCAGCAGGTATTCCGCGATGACATCGGCAGCGATGTGGGTCCTGATGCCAAGCACAAGCAGGTGCTGCCGGTGCTGATCCACGGCGATGCCGCCTTTGCGGGCCAGGGCATCGTGTGGGAATGCTTCGGCCTTTCGGGCGTGCGCGGTTACAACACCGGTGGCTGCATACACTTCATCATCAACAATCAGATCGGCTTCACCACCAGCCCGCAGTTCTCGCGCGGGTCGCCCTATCCATCGGATGTGGCCAAGGGCGTGCAGGCGCCAATCCTGCACGTGAACGGCGATGATCCCGAAGCGGTGACTTTTGCCTGCAAGCTGGCGATCGATTACCGCCAGAAGTTTGGCCGCGATATCGTGGTCGACATGTGGTGCTATCGCCGGTTCGGCCACAACGAAGGCGATGAGCCTTCGTTCACGCAACCGCTGATGTATGCCAAGATCCGCAAGCACCCCGGGGTAAGCGATATCTATGCCAAGCGGCTCGTGGCCGAAGGCGTGATTGATGCCAACCATAAGGGCGAAGTGGAAAGCCACTTCACCGCTGCGCTGGAAAAGGAATTTGAAGCCGCAAAAGGCTACAAGGCCAACGAGGCTGACTGGTTCGGCGGTCGCTGGTCTGGCTTCAACAAGCCCGCAGATCCGGTATCGGCACGGCGCAACGTGGGCACCGGTATCGACCAGAAGCTTTTTGACAGCCTTGGCCGCACGCTGACCACGGTCCCTGATGACCTGACCGTGCACAAGACGCTGGGCCGTGTGATCGATGCCAAGCGCGAGATGTTTGCCAGTGGGCAAGGCTTCGACTGGGCAACCGGTGAAGCGCTGGCGTTTGGTAGCCTCGTGACCGAAGGGTACGGCGTGCGCCTTTCCGGGCAGGATTGCGGGCGCGGCACCTTCAGCCAGCGTCACGCAGTGTGGGTCGACCAGACGGACGAGCGCAAGTATGTGCCGCTGACCACGCTGCCGCATGGCACATTCGAGGTGCTGGATTCGACGCTTTCGGAATATGGCGTGCTCGGCTTCGAGTATGGCTATGCCAGCGCCGATCCCAAGAGCCTCGTGCTGTGGGAAGCGCAGTTTGGTGACTTTGCCAACGGCGCGCAGATCGTGATCGACCAGTACATTGCGGCATCCGAAGCCAAGTGGCTGCGTGCCAATGGCCTCGTCATGCTGCTGCCGCACGGGTACGAAGGCCAGGGGCCGGAGCATTCCTCGGCCCGCATGGAGCGTTATCTGCAGCTTTGCGCCGAAGACAACCTGCAGGTGTGCAACATCACCACACCGGCGAATTACTTCCACGTGCTGCGCCGGCAGATGCACCGTCCGTTCCGCAAGCCGCTGATCATCATGACGCCCAAGAGCCTGCTGCGCCACCCGCTGGCAAAGTCTGCTGCGTCCGATTTTATCGGCGAAGGACACTTCATGCGCATCCTTTCGGACATGAAGCCCGCAGCCGACAAGGACACCCGCAAGGTGATCCTGTGTTCGGGCAAAGTCGCTTATGATCTGATGGAAGCGCGCGACGCTGCGGGCATCACTGACACGCAGATCATCCGTCTGGAACAGCTCTACCCCTTCCCCGGCGATCCGCTGGCGCTGCGCCTTTCGCGCATGACCAATCTGGAAGAGGTGGTGTGGTGCCAGGAAGAACCGCGGAACAATGGTTCGTGGTTCTTCGTTGAACCGATGATCGAGGAATCGCTGAAAGCGGCCAAGAGCAAGGTTGCGCGCGCCCGCTATGCCGGTCGCACAGCCGCCGCCTCGCCCGCCACGGGCCTCGCCAGCCGCCATACCAGCGAGCAGGGCGCGCTTGTGGCTGATGCGCTGGGTCTTTCGGTGCGCAGCGAAATCCGTCGCCAGAAGAAGAACTGATTTTCCTTCTCCCCAAGGAAGTACACTATGTCGATTGAAGTCAAAGTTCCCACACTGGGTGAAAGCGTCAGCGAAGCAACCATTGGCCAGTGGCTGAAGAAGCCCGGCGAGGCTGTGGCGCTGGACGAGCCGATTGTCAGCCTCGAAACCGACAAGGTTGCTGTGGAAGTGCCTGCGCCTGCGGCAGGCGTTATGGGCGCATTGGCTGCCGCCGAGGGTGATACGGTTACGGTCGGCGCGCTGCTGGCGTTGATCGAGGACAGCGTAGCGGCAGCGGGCGCACAGGCCCCTGCCCCGCGCACCGAAGCGCCGATTCCGCCCGCTTCTGCCTCGGAAGCGCCTGCACCGGCTCCGGCTGCTGCAGCGGCTGTTGTAGCCCCATCGGGCGAGGCTGCGGCGCTTTCGCCTGCGGTGCGCCGCGCGGTGCTGGAATATGGCATTGATCCCTCGACCGTGAAGGGCACCGGCAAGGACGGCCGCCTGACCAAGGAAGACGTGATGGCCGCCGCTGCTGCCAAGCAGGCCTCCCCTGCCCCAGCGGTTTCGGCTCCGGCTGCAGCACCGGTGGCTTCGGCTCCGGCTGCGGGCCGCAACGAAGAGCGCGTGAAGATGACGCGCCTGCGCCAGACCATCGCCAAGCGCCTGAAGAGCGCGCAGGAAACCGCCGCCCTGCTCACCACGTTCAACGATGTGGACATGAGCGCGGTGATGGAAGCGCGCAACAAGTACAAGGACGTGTTCGAGAAGAAGCACGGCGTGAAGCTGGGCCTGATGAGCTTCTTTGCCAAGGCATCGGTGCTGGCGCTGAAGGACATCCCTTCAGTTAATGCGCAGATCCAGGGCGATGAGATCGTCTATTTTGATTACGTCGATATCTCGGTCGCAGTCTCGGCCCCGAACGGCCTCGTCGTGCCGGTGGTGCGCAATGTCGACAAGATGAGCTTTGCCGACATCGAAAAGGCGATTGCGGGCTATGGCAAAGCTGCACGCGATGGCACGCTGACCATGGCCGATATGGCGGGCGGCACCTTCACGATTTCGAACGGCGGTGTGTTCGGTGGCCTGATGTCCACCCCGATCATCAACCCGCCGCAGTCCGCCGTGCTCGGCCTCCACCGCATCGAGGACCGCCCGGTTGTGCGCAATGGCGAGATTGTGATCCGCCCGATGATGTACATCGCGCTGTCTTACGACCATCGCATCATTGACGGCAAGGAAGCGGTGACGGCACTGAAGACGATTAAGGAAGCGATTGAGGATCCAACACGGTTGTTGATCGATCTTTGATTTCAATGTTGCGCGACATCCTTCGACAGGCTCAGGATGAGCGGGTGTTGTGCATTTGAATTAAATCCAAGGCCGCTCATGCTGAGCTTGTCGAAGCATGATCGCGCAACGGAGGCCGAAAATGGCTGAATACGATTACGACGTTCTTGTCATCGGTGCCGGTCCCGGCGGGTATGTTGCGGCAATCCGCGCGGCGCAGCTGGGGCTGAAGACCGCCTGTGCCGATGGGCGCGAGACATTGGGCGGGACGTGCCTTAACGTCGGGTGCATTCCGTCCAAGGCGCTGCTGCACGGATCGGAAAAGTTCGCCGAAGCGGTAGACGGGACGTTTGATACTTATGGCATCAAGACCGGGCCGGTGACGCTGGACCTGACCGCAATGCAGGGCCAGAAGCTGGATTCGGTCAAGCAACTGACCGGCGGCATCGAGTTCCTGTTCAAGAAGAACAAGGTGACCTGGCTTAAAGGTTACGCCACGTTCGAAGATGCGCACAGCGTGACTGTGGCGGGCCAGAAGGTGACCGCCAAGAACATCGTGATCGCTACCGGTTCGAGCGTCACCCCGCTGCCCGGCGTCACCGTCGACAACGATGCGGGCGTAATCGTGGACAGCACCGGCGCGCTGGCGCTGGATCGTGTGCCGGAAAACATGGTGGTGATCGGTGGCGGTGTGATCGGGCTTGAACTGGGCTCGGTCTGGCGGCGCCTTGGCGCGAAGGTCACTGTGGTGGAGTTTCTTGACCAGTTGCTGCCCGGCATGGACGGCGACATTCGCAAGGAAGCGGCCAAGATCTTCAAGAAGCAGGGCATGGACATCAAGCTGGGCACAAAGGTGACCGGCGTGTCCGTCAGCGGCAAGACCGCAACGCTGACCGTCGAACCGTCCAAGGGTGGCGAGGCATCGACCATCGAGGCCGATTGCGTGCTGGTGGCCATCGGGCGCCGCCCCAATGTCGATGGTCTTGGCCTCGACAAGATCGGGCTTGATGTCAATGCGCGCGGGCAGATCGAAACGGACCACGAGTTTGCCACCAAGGTTCCGGGCGTGTGGGCCGTGGGCGACGTCATCCCCGGCCCGATGCTGGCGCACAAAGCCGAGGACGAAGGCATTGCTGTAGCCGAAAATATTGCGGGCCTGACCGGCATCGTGAACCATGACCTGATCCCCGGCGTGGTCTATACCTTCCCCGAATTTGCAGGCGTTGGCCTGACCGAGGAAGCGGCGCGAGAGAAAGGCGAAATCAAGGTCGGCAAGTTCCCGATGCTTGCCAACAGCCGCGCCAAGACCAACCATGAGCCTGACGGTTTCGTGAAGGTGATCTCCGACGCCAAGACCGACCGCGTTCTGGGTGTTTGGTGCATCGCCAGCGTGGCAGGCACGATGATCGCTCAGGCGACGCAGGCCATGGAATTCGGCGCGACTTCGGAAGACATCGCCTATACTTGCCACGCGCACCCGACCCATTCGGAAGCGCTGAAGGAAGCCGCGATGGCGGTGACGGGCAAGCCGATTCACATGTGATCACCACACCTTTTGCAACGTTGCGGGGCCGTCCTGAGGGGCGGCCCTTGGCATTTGGCGAAGGTCGCAGGGGCGTTGCAGCGTGACATTCTTGGCCGACACTGCTAGCGGCCACGCAGCAAAGAGAAAGCAGACGAATATCATGGCAGGATACAAGGAACCCGGACTCGGCGATCGGCGCGATGCTTCGGCACAAGCGCGCGCCAAGGCGATTGAGGCGCTGAAGGCCAAGGCAAAGGCCCCCGTCGATCCGGCCGTGCTGGCAGAGCGCATTGCCAAGGCCGAAGCCAAGGAAAAGGCCGAAGCCGAAAAGCGTGCCGCCGCCAAGCAGCGCCGCGAGGAAGAACAGGCCGAAAAGGCGCGTATCGCCGCCGAAAAAGCCGAGCAGGCCGCCGAAGCTGAAAGGATTGCCGCCGAAAAGGCTCCGCCCAAGACGGAAGCCGAACGCAAGGCCGAGCGCGATGCGCGCTATGCCGCGCGCAAGGCGCGGAAGAAGTAGGTTTTGGACAGACTGCCGCTGGCATCAGCACTCGCGCAAGACTCTTCACCAGATACAGCCGCGTCCGCCCCTTCTGCCCCGATGTGGGAGCTGGAAGAAGGTGACGAACTGATCGACACCGCCCGCGTGCCCGATGGCGCGCGGCTGCGGCTGGTGCGAAATGGCGAAGATTTTGTCATCCTGCTTGATCGCAACGAATTGATGAGCACCGATGTTTGCGCATCGGAAGTGGCACTGGCGGAAATGACCTGCGCGCGGCTGGACAAGCTGGCTGCGCCGCAATTGCTGATCGGCGGCTATGGTCTGGGCTTCACCTTGCGCGCGGCGCTGGCCGTGCTGGACGAAAGCGCCAGCGTGACGGTGGCCGAGATCGTGCCCGAAATCGTGTCATGGGCGCGCGGGGCGATGAAGCGGCTGACCGCTGGGTGTCTTGACGATCCGCGCGTTCAACTGGTGCACGATGATGTGGCAATGCTGATCGATGCCGCACGTGGAGCTTATGATGCCATCCTGCTGGATGTCGACAACGGCCCCGAAGGCCTGACGCGGGGCATCAATGATTGGCTCTATCGCGAACAGGGCCTTGAAGCCGCCGCTCGCGCGCTGCGTCCCGGCGGCATTCTGGCGGTGTGGTCTGCGTTCAGGGACGACACGTTCGTGGAACTGCTCAAAAGCACTGGATTTGCGGTTGAAGTCGTCAGCGTGGATGCTGGCGAGGAGCCAAAGGCGGACCGCAAGCCGCTTGAGCATGTGATCTTCTTTGCGACGAAAGCAGGGTAAGTGCACCTTTCGTTTGTGCATGGCGCGTGCCGACGGTAACCGCAGGCTTTGAATCGCAGGAGTGCCAAGAATGGCCATCAAGCTTACCCTTACCGAAGACGAAATCGAGATCCTGATCGATGCGATGGATGCCGACATGGAAGGCTATGTCGAAGCCGCCAAGGAAGCGCGCGGGAACAACAACCGTGAGGACGTGAAGACCTTCACCGAAGCGGCTGAGCGTATTCTGGCGCTGAAAAAGAAGCTGGAAGCGCTGATCGGCGAATAATGCCGTGCGGATCACCCGCCGCCTTATTTTGGCCGCGCTGGCTGGAAGCAGCGTGCTGCCCAGCCGGATTGCGGCGCAGGCGCAGGATCTTGCGCTGAAAGAACTGCTCTCCCTGCCGATGTCCGCAGCCACGCTGGCAGGCATCCGGCAAGCGGTGGGCACGCCCGGCATGGCGGTTATGTGGCAGGCAGGTGCCAGGCCGCCAGTGTTTCTGGCCGATGGTCTGCGCGCGTCAGGCCACGCTGAGCCGGTCACCACGCGCGACAATTGGCATTTGGGGTCGATCACCAAATCGTTCACCGCCACGCTGTTTGCGCGCGCGGTGGAAGCAGGCGCAATCGGTTGGGATACGCTGCTTGGAGCTGCCCTGCCCGATGTGCCGAGCCGTTATCGCACACTGACGGCAGTAGAACTGCTCAGCCACCACGCGGGCCTGCCCAAGGACATTGCGCTGGATGCGCTTTCCGTCATGCCCCGATACGGATCTGGTGCCAGCGAGGCTGATCTGCACGAAAGCCGCCGCCGCTTTGCCGAACAGGCATTAAGGATGAAGCCAGTGGCAAGACCGCGCACGGCATACGTCTACTCCAACGCAGGCTATGTGCTTGTGGCGCGGATGCTGGAAGAGGCCACGGGCCTGTCGTGGGAAGCACTGCTGCGGCGCGAAGTGCTGGAACCGCTAGGCCTTGGCAGCGCGGGCTTTGGCCCACCGGGTTCGGCCGAAAGTTTCAACCAACCTTGGGGCCATGATGAGGGCAAGCCAGTTTGGGCGGACAATACCGTAGCCATGGCCCCGGCAGGCGGCTTGCACATGACGCTGGCCGATCTTGCTGCCTGGCTGCGCACGCATCGCGACCAGCCAGCATTGCTGCGGCCCGAAAGCTGGCGCGCATTGCACACCCCGCGCTTTGGCAGCCAGATGGCGATGGGCTGGTTCGCGGAGCCAGACGGGAGCCTGTGGCACAACGGATCAAACACGCGCTGGTATGCCGAGGTTATGTTCGAGCCGCGCACCGGCCTGATCATGGCCCAGTGTGGCAATGATATGGCCTTGTTTCACCGCCAGCGAGCGCTGTTGCCTGCGTTGCGACAGGCGGCCATGATGACAAGATGACGCCTACGCTCTCCTTGCCCGCTACTGATATCGCGCCATTGATTGGCTTGCTCGATCTGGCGGGTATTGCTGTGTTCGCCCTGTCAGGTGCGCTGCTGGCCGCGCAATTGCGACAGACGTTTGTGACGATGGCGTTTTTTGCGCTGATAACGGGCGTGGGCGGGGGTTCTGTGCGCGATCTGCTGATCGGAGCGCCGGTTTTCTGGGTGCGCGATCCGTGGGTAGCACCGGTATGTCTGGCCGTGGCGCTTGTTGCGTGGTTCACGCCGCACCGCTGGTGGGACAAACCCGTTCTGGAATGGGCAGACGCCGCCGGGCTTGGAGCCTATGCCGTGCTTGGCACCGCCAAGGCACTGGCCTTTGGCGTGCCGCTGGTGCCCGCGGTGCTTATGGGCGCGATCACGGGATGTGTGGGCGGGATCATCCGCGATGTTGTGGCGGGCCGACCCTCTATCCTGATGCGGCCTGAATTGTATGTAACGGCTGCGGCGCTTTCATCAGTTCTGTGCGCAGGGGGTGCGGTACTGGGAATGGCGAATGCGGTGGTGTGGCCAGTGGCGGCGCTGGCGGGCTTTGGCCTGCGCGGGGCGGCGATTTATTGGCGGCTGGGGTTGCCGATCTATTCTTCGGTTGAGCAGGAATCCTGAACATGCCCTCCCCCGGCCCCTCCCGCAAGCGGGAGGGGAGAGCGGGTCAGCCGATCATTTCGACCACGACCTTGCCCATGGCCTGCCGGTTTTCCAGCAGCGCAATCGCTTCACGCCCTTGCTCCAGCGTGTAGCGCTGCGATACGCGCGGGTTGATCTTGCCGGCCTTCAGCAAGTCGAACAATTCCGCCACTTCGGCCTTGAACGCTGCGGGTTCGCGCGCAGTCCACGCGCCCCAGAATACGCCGCAGACGTCGCACGATTTCAGCAGGGTGAGGTTCAGCGGTAGCCGCGCAATGCCTGCCGGGAAACCGACGACGAGGAAGCGCCCTTCCCACGCGATAGCGCGCAGTGCTGGTTCGGAATAATCACCGCCGACGATATCATAGACGATGTTCGCGCCGCCCGGGCCGCAAGCCGCCTTGAACTGTTCTGCCAACCCTTTGGACTGCGCCTTGTCAAACGGCGGGCGGCCATAAATCACCACGTGGTCTGCCCCGGCCTCACGGGCAACGGCAGCCTTTTCCTCGCTGGAGACGGCAGCAATGACCCGCGCGCCATAGGCCTTGGCCAGTTCGACTGCCGAAAGCCCCACGCCGCCCGCCGCGCCCAGCACCAGCACCGTATCGCCCGCCTTGATGTGGCCGCGATCCTTCAATCCATGGATCGTGGTGCCATAAGTCATCAGCAGCGATGCGCCGGTGGCAAAGTCCACATCATCGGGCAGTGCGAACAGGCGCGCAACCGGCGCGATGACCTTTTCGGCCAAGCCCCCGCTGCCGATCATGGCAATCACGCGATCACCCACGTTCCAGCCGGAAACGCCCTCCCCCAGCGCTTCGATCGTACCCGCCAGTTCGCTGCCGGGCGCATAGGGGCGCTCGGGCTTGAACTGGTACAGATCGCGGATCATCAGTGTATCGGGGAAATTGATCGAACAGGCGTGGACGCGCACCAGCACTTCGCCCATGCCCGGCACCGGATCGGGCAAATCGTCCAGAACCAGCGTTTCAGGCCCGCCTGCTGCGTGTGTCCGCAGAGCTTTCATTGGTATTCTCCCAAACGTCCATGCGGAATCGTCCCGCTTGCGCCATAGGGAAGCAAGTTTTCAGCTACTTGGGAAGCCCTGTTAAGCGTGCAGTTAAGCTGCCGCTACGGCATCCGTGCCGCGGGCGAGGAATGGCAAGGCATCGCGCATCTTCGCCTCGTGCGTGGCAATGGCATCGCCGCGCGCCATGGTCAGGCCCACTTCATCAAGGCCATTGGTCAGGCAATGTTTGCGGAATGGATCGATTTCGAACACGAAACGGTCCTGAAATGGGGTGGTGACGGTTTGCGCTTCAAGATCAATCGAGACGGGATCGGTCTGCGCCACCTCCATCAGCCGGTCGATGGCTTCCTGCGGCAGGACGACGGTGAGAATGCCGTTTTTGAAGGCATTACCCGAAAAGATATCGGAAAACGACGGCGCGATCACTGCCTTGATGCCCATATCGCCCAGCGCCCATGCGGCGTGTTCGCGGCTCGAACCGCAGCCGAAATTGTCGCCTGCGATCAGGATTGGCGAGCCCGCAAATTCGGCACTGTCAAAGATGTTGTCAGGATCGGCGCGTAGAGCCTCGAACGCACCCTTGCCCAGCCCCTGCCGGGTGATCGTCTTGAGCCATTTGGCAGGAATGATCACGTCGGTATCGACGTTCTTGCGGCCGAACGGGATGGCCCGTCCATCGATCTGCTTCACCGGTTCCATGGCGCTGCTATAGCTTTGTGTGAGTGTGATGCAACTGTGCCAACGCTACCGCTCAACACTTCGTCATTCCCGCCTGCGCGGGAATGACGGCGATCTGCCGACTAATCCGTCTCAGGCACATCCACCGGCGGAGCCTTGGGCGCAGCTTTCTCAGCGCGTTCCTTGCGGCGCGAAGCGTAGAGCAAGGCAGCCGCAAGCGCTGCCGAGCCGACGGCGGCCCCTGCCATGGCGGCCTTTCCGGTCCAGTCGGTCTTCTTGGTCACGCGTGAAAACTCCTTGATCGCCAAAGCCTAGATTGGCCGCGTGTCACACAAATGCAAGGATCAGCGCAGGAATTTCCGCAAGTTCATCCACTGCGCCAGCTTTGCCTCGAACGTCAGCGCAGCATGGGCCGGGCTGCTGGATGGCAGCCGCAGCAGTTCAATCCCCGTCAAACCGTCCAATTGCGCCATGCCGATGGCTGCGGATTTTGCGCCATTGAAGGCGATACAGCGCAGCATTGGGAGTGTTTCGACGAGTGTTTCCAATGCGTTAGCCTGCACATCGCGGATCGCTGTATCAAGGCTTCCGGGGCGCGTGGCCGATGCGATGGCATCCCACAGACCGATGCCATTGTTGCGCAGCATTTCCAGCCGGGCCGGATATTCAAGGTCGGCCAGCGGCTCCCCAATTGCCGCACCGACCAGCCGCCAGAACTGGTTGCGCGGGTGGGCATAGTAGCGCGCGGCGGCAAGGCTGGCCTCCCCCGGCAAGCTGCCAAGGATCAGCACGCGGGTGCGCTCATCAACGACAGGTGCGAAAGACGCCTTGCGCTCGATCACGCAGGCGCAGGCGTCGCGTTGTCCTTGGCCGCCTCATCCTTTGCAGGCGTCCCGCAGCTCATGCAGAAGCGGAAGAACGCCATCTTGCGCGTGTTGCAGCAGTGGCAGTGGTCGAACAGCGTCATGCCACAATGGACGCAGAAATTGGCTTCGGCATCGCCGGTGGTGGAGATGGGCCGGTCGCAGCCGGGGCAGACTTTGGCGCCCATCTTCTTGAACGCCTCATCATGGCTCACGCGCGCACGGCGGGTCTGTTCGGCCTGCTTTTCCGCTTCCTGCCGCTGCGCCAGATAGGCGCGCATGTTCTTGACGAGGAAATGCCCTGCCGCAAAGGTGAGCGCGATGCCAACGATGTAGCGGATATAGCCGCCGTAGCTGGGCAGATAGGGCACAAGTTCCACAAAGAACACAAACACCGCCGCCAGCACGAACCCGCGCATCAGCGGCCAGTGATCGCTCTTACGCTTTTTCATCACCATCCAGGCGGCCACGCCCAGCATCGGCAGGGTGATCAGCAGACGCAGCCCGAATACGCGCAGTTCCTGCCAGAACATCGCACGTTCCTGCGCGGGGATGGCGGCGTCGATCAGCTGGTTCTGCTGTGTATTCAGCGCATTTTCGCGCTGGTCGAGCGGGGCGCGCTGGTTCTCCAGATCGGCAATCGCCTGCTGGATCGCGCGCTCGTTGCCCTTCAGTTGTTCCAACTCGCGCGTGCGGCTGATGACTTCGGGGTCTTGTTGCGGATTGGTGGTGGCGGTGCGCGCGGCAATCCACGCGCGGAACGTCTCTTCCGCCGTGCCTGATTGCCGCTGCGCCTGTTCCAGTTGCAGTCGCTGGATATTCAGCTTGTCGTCAATCGCCACCCTTTGCGCCTGAAGCTGGCGCACCTGTTCGCGGATTTGGCGGACTTGCGGTGTGTCCTCAGCCGGGGCGGTGTAGACTTGGCTTTCCACCATCGGCAGATCGCCGATCACCAGATTGCCAAGGCCGATGATGAAGCCCGCAAAAACAATGGAAACCAGCCACAGCACGCCGCGATAGAGCCGTTCCGGCACGCGCACGCCTTTGATCATGTCCATGGGTGGGTTCTCCTCTTTGCGGGTGAGGCTAGGCGGCGAACGCGCAAGTGTAAACGCAAGGCAGCACCACCAAACAAAAGCTGCGTCACCCTGAACTTGTTTCAGGGTCCATTTCTCGCCTCAGACCAATGGTTTGATCGGCATAATGGATCCTGAAACAAGTTCAGGATGACGAGTGCGGTGGCGCGTGTGAGGTAGCTTTACCGCGCCACCAGCGGGCTCACCCGGTCGCGCGCCATTTCCCATGCCTGCCACTTGTCACCAAGGCCGGGGTGATCGATTGCCCCCTCGCGCATCGCCGCAGCGGCTTGCGCAGCGGGCAGCGGCGGCAAAGGCCCGCCATCGCCCATGACCAGTTCATCGCCCAGCAGGCGGAAGCCCTGCGGCGCGGGGCGGAAGGCCTGCACCACGGTCATCACGTTGCTGCCGCTTTGCACCACATCGATCACCAGCGCATCGACATCGCCGGCGGGCGTGCCGACCTTTACCTGACGCGCAATCGCGCAGTCGGGCCATTGCGCCGCGCCGCCGGTGATGAAGGCGCGGGCCTTGTCGTCCTGCTCCTTGGGCGTGGCCCCTTCAAAGCTCTGCAACTGGCGACTACCATCGCCGCGCATGCACAGCGATTGCGGTTGATAGCTGGCCCCCGCTGGCAGTTCCGACGTGGCCCAGAAGGCATGGGCCATCAGGAACCCCGCCAACTGGAGCGCAGCGGTGGGCAGCACAGCCATGTCAGATCAGCTTGCGCACATCGGTCAACCGCCCGGTCACCGCTGCAGCGGCTGCCATCGCGGGGCTAACCAAATGCGTGCGCGCGCCCGGCCCTTGGCGGCCGACGAAATTGCGGTTTGAGGTCGATGCGCAGCGTTCGCCCGCAGGCACCTTGTCCGGGTTCATGCCGAGGCACGCCGAACAGCCCGGTTCGCGCCATTCGAACCCGGCTTCGATGAACACGCGGTCCAGCCCTTCGTCCTCGGCCATCTTCTTCACAAGGCCCGATCCGGGGACGACGATGGCCCACTTCACATTATCGGCCTTCTTGCGGCCCTTCAGCACGGCGGCGGCGGCGCGCATGTCTTCGATGCGGCTGTTGGTGCACGAGCCGATGAAGATGTTCTGCACCTCCACGTCCTCCATGCGCTGACCCGGCGTGAGGCCCATATAGGCAAGGCTGGCCTTGGCGGCTTCCTGCTTCGAAGGATCGGCAAAGCTTTCAGGCGCTGGCACCACGCCGCTGATTGGCAGCACGTCCTCAGGGCTCGTGCCCCATGTTACTGAGGGCGCAATATCCTTGGCATCGATCACCACGACCTTGTCGTAAGTCGCGCCCGGATCGGTGGCGAGGCTCTTCCACCAAGCCACGGCCTTGTCCCAATCGGCACCCTTGGGCGCATAAGGACGGCCCTTCAGGTAGGCGAAGGTCTTCTCGTCCGGCGCGCAAAGCCCTGCCCGCGCGCCATGTTCGATGGCCATGTTCGAGATGGTCAGGCGGCCCTCGATGGACAGATCGCGGATCACTTGGCCCGTATATTCGATGACCGACCCGGTGCCGCCCGCCGCGCCCAGCACGCCGGTGATGTGCAGCACCACGTCCTTGGCGCTCACGCCCGGCAACAACGCGCCCTCAACACGCACTTCCATCGACTTGGACTGCTTGAGCAGCAGCGTCTGCGTGGCAAGAACATGCTCCACCTCGCTGGTGCCGATGCCGAATGCCAGTGCGCCCAGCCCGCCGTGGCAGGCGGTGTGGCTGTCTCCGCAAACGATGGTCGCACCGGGGAGCGAAAAGCCCTGCTCCGGCCCGACAACATGGACAATGCCCTGCTCCGCATCGGCATCGCCGATATAGCGGATGCCGAATTCGGGCGCATTGCGCTCCAGCGCTTCCAGTTGCTGCGCGGATTCAAAATCGGCAATCGGCACGCGCGCGCCATCGGCGGTGCGGCGCGCGGTGGTGGGCAAGTTGTGATCGGGCACCGCCAGCGTGAGATCGGGGCGGCGCACCTTGCGACCGGCCGCGCGCAGCGCTTCGAACGCCTGCGGGCTGGTCACTTCATGCACCAGATGCCGGTCAATATAGATGAGGGCCGTGCCATCATCACGCTGTTCGACAACGTGGGCGTCCCAGATCTTCTGGTAAAGTGTGCGCGGAGTTTGGGTCATAGGCCAACGCGGTTAGGCCCGCCCTTCCCGCATTTCAAGCAGGAAAGGGCGGGCCTTGGGTGTCTTGAGTGTAATTTTGTTACTCGGTGCGGTTACTTTCAACCACGCCGATCAGCCCCTGCGGCCATCACGATCACGCTTCTCGATGCGCAGGCGCTGGTTGACCACGGCCACACGGCGTTCCAGCGCACGGTATTCACCCACCGACAGCCCGCGATTGGCAAGGCGCGTGTAGGTCTGCTTGATGTCGCGAGCATCGCGGCGCAGGCCCTGTGCCTCACGCGGAGAAATGGCGCGGTTCTGCTGGGCGCGAGCGATGCGGTTATCCAACTGCCAGATATCGCGGCGGATTTCGGCATTGCGCGCAGGCGTCAGATAGGATGCCTCGGCGCGGTTTCCGCCGGGGTAGCGATCACCATCGCGGCCATAGGAATGGGCCGATGCGGTTCCGGCAAAACCGGTGGCGATCATCGTGGAAAGGGCGACGGCGATAATGGTCTTGCGCATTGGTTTGCTCCTTGACTGTTGCTGAAGCCAAATTGCCACCCGCCGCCTGAACGCCAGAAAAACAACCCGTCGCGACTTTCGGGCAAAGTGTAAGAATGTGTCGCGAGGCGCGCCCGTGCGTTGTATGGGAGCGCAATGCAGGTCTTGATTGCTATTCTGATCATCGTCGCCACCATCATCGTCATGGAATTCGTGGCGTGGTCCAGCCACAAATACATCATGCACGGTTTCGGCTGGGGCTGGCACCGCGATCACCACGAACCGCACGATGGCTTCTTCGAAAAGAACGACCTTTACGGCGTGGTCGGCGCAGTCATCTCGATCAGCTTCTTCGCCATCGGCAGCCCGCTGGTGATGGGCCAGAGCGCATGGTGGCCCGGCACCTTCATCGGCCTCGGCGTGATGGCCTATGGCGCGATCTACACCCTGATCCACGACGGCATCGTCCACCAGCGCTGGTTCCGCTGGGTGCCGAAGCGCGGCTATGCGAAGCGACTAGTGCAGGCCCACAAACTGCATCACGCGACAATCGGAAAGGAAGGCGGGGTGAGCTTTGGGTTCATCATCGCACGCGATCCGGTGGTGCTGAAGAAGGAACTGCGGGCGCAGCGGGAGCGGGGGATTGCGGTGTTGCGGGAGGCGGTGGAGGGCTAACCTGCTTCAGAGATTTGCGCGGTTGTTTCGTCTTTCGGTCGTTTTTTCCAGAAACGAAGACGCATACCGAAACGATGCAATACCCAGCGCAAAGCAAGGATCAACAGCACAACAGGAAGCAAAGCCGCGACTGCATAGATGATAGCTGCAATGGAAACGCCAATTGTTGTCTTGGTTGACCGTAGTGCTGTCAGGATTGGCCGTCCGAACCCAAGCTGAGAGTTGCCAAAATAGGGCTGGTATTGAATTTTAACTGCACTGTAGCGGATTCGGCCACGATATTGCTGCAATTTGGAACGCGATTCATCGACTTCCTCATTTACGTCAGCAATGGCTTTTTCAGCCGCAATCAACTCTTCCACCCCGCCCCGATTGTTCTTCAAAATTTCGGTTAGCTTGTCGCGCAACACAAGGCGTGATTGCAGCCGCGCTTCGGTATCGATGATACTGTCCGAAAGGTCTTCTCCGTCACGAACGGACGATACCAATTCCCCGCCAAGTTCCGTGGCAGGCTTTGAAAGTGCCTTCTCAAACGACCCGGCCTCAGTCGCAGCAACCTGAAGTTCGACTTCGCCATATGCATCAATTCCATCGCTGCTGGCCTGCGAAGTCCGCATCACCCGGCATTTCGGCGCCATCCCCTCACAGATTGCGGTATGAGCCCGCTGCAATTGTGCAACCTTCTCGCTGCTGATTTGAAATCCAAAGCCGTAAGAGTAGGCGATCTGCGGTTGGGACGCGGTGGGCGGTGGTTGAACGGCTGCTGGCTCATCTGCTGGCTTTTCTACACTCAGGTTTGCCGCCATCATTCGTGCTTGAGGCGCATCTCCACCGAACAAGTCTGGTGTCCCCGGTTGCAATGCTTCCTGAAAACCGAATTTATTCTGAGGCGCATCCCCCTCGTCATCCGATGGTTCGATCTGCGCAATCACGTCTTCTGCGGCAGATTCAGCGGGCCTTTCACTACAAGCAGTCAGCAGCCACAAAACAAACAGAGTAGAGATACGTTTGTCCATTGTTGGCCCTTGTCGCAGATATTGCCATGAGGGAGGCCGTATTGGCGACCGATGCCCTTTGTCTGTTTAAACCCGCAAGTAACGCTGAAAGCAATCGTGTAAATCAAGCCAACCTGATCTCATTCAGCACGCCCTTCGCCAAGTTCCGGAACCGCAGGGCGTCGGACACCGAGATGTCCTGATTGTGCGCGGCGGCGTTGCGCAAGCGCCGCATTTCGCCGATCATGCTCACGATGCGTGCGGGCAACACCCCGCGTTGCTGGAGGGCGCGGCTGGCCTTTGCGGCGTCGGTGCTTGCCAGCGAGTGCGCCAGTGCGAGGCTCTGCAACGCCTCTTCCACGCGCGACCATGAATCGAGCACGGCGGCGTTGGGCGACAGGTCCAGCAGCTTGATGAAGCGGCCGTGATCGCCGGTCAGGGCTATTTCGGGGCCATCCGCCTCGGCCAGCGCGGGTGGGGCTTCGGATTCCAGCCGGTCCAGCTTATGCGCAAAGCGCGCCGCCTTGTCGCCCCAGCTCAGTTCATCCAGCCGCGCCAGCAGGGTCAGCAGCGGGCGGCGGAACACCAGCGCGATCACCAGCGCCGCCAGCGGCCATGCCAGCGCGCCGAACAGGTCTACAGCCTTGGAAAACCAGTCTTCCGCAGGGCCAATGGTCAGCGAAATCATCGGGCGAATCCGTTCCGTTCGAGTCCCACCAGACTCTATCCGAAATGGAACAAAAGTGGAACGATTTAGAGAGGAGAACGCCCCGCAGGTCGCCTTGTCAGGATGGGCCGCTCGATCAGGCGATGGGCCAGTACTGCTGCGATCAGCGAGGCCGCGATCATGCTGGCGGCAAAGGCCAGCGCCCATGCCGGGCCATAGGGCAGCGCAAAATGTCGCCACAGCAATTGCGCCACCATCAGCAGCGGCATGTGGACCAGATAGAGCGCGTAAGACACCTCTCCGCCGAAATTCCACCACCCTGCCCCGCGCAGGTGCAACGGACCCAGCACTGTGGCGGCCAGCACCAGCCATCCGGCCAGCCCCCAAGTCAGCACGCGGTTCCAGCCGCCCTGCATCGCCGCTCCATCCGGCCCGGAGAATGGTGCCAGCACCAGCAGCGCGGCCAGTGCCAGCAGGACAAGCCGCACCGGCGCAGGCAGGCGCAGACCGGCGCGGTAAAGCAGCGCGATGCTAATCCCGCCCAAAAATTCGATCACGATGGGATCGGTCCAGTAGGCCAGCGGCTGCGGCAGCGGCACTGCCAGCCCCAGCGCCACCAAACCGGCCAGCACCGCGCCGATCCGCCATGCCGTGGCCTTGGCACTGGCGGCGAGGCACAGTGCGAACAGCGCGTAGAACAGCATCTCGTAGTTGAGCGTCCAGCCCACTTCGAGGGGCGGCACCACGCGGCCATGGGCGATGTTCGAGGCGTGGGGGATAAAGGCAAAGGCGCTGGCGACCGTGGCTGCGTCTGCCGCCGGGCCGAACCTCCAGCCCCAAACCACGGTGAAGGCTAGCGCTAGCCAGTACAGCGGCACGATGCGCAGCAGGCGGCGCACGATGAATGCGCGGCGCGCGTCCGGCGTGCCGAACAGGCGCTGCGACGATACGATCATCACGAAGCCCGAAATGGCGAAGAACAGATCGACGCCGAACGCAGACTTTTCGATCAAGGGGGGGCGCCACAGCTCCACGCCCCGGAAGCGACCGAGGTGATAGGCGAAAATCTCGACATGGCCGATCAGAACGGCAAAAGCAGCAAGGAAGCGCAAAGCCTGCACGCCGATGATGCGGTCCTGCAGCGCAGTTGCAGTCATGCCCGCAAGTTCACTCGGCGCGCGTCCAGATCCATGCGCCCATGACGCCCATCGTGCCTGCCGGGATCAGCACCCACGGCCAGCCTGCGGTCACGGCGGTCAGGACCACACCAAACGCCATCGCGACCAGCGCGGCAATCTTGCCCTTGCGCGAAATCGCGCGCCGGGTTTTCCAATCCCGCAACGGCGGGCCATAGCGCGGGTGATCGAGCAGGCGCTGCTCCCACGCAGGGTTCGACCGGGCAAAGCAGAACGCAGCCAGCAGCATAAACGGCACGGTGGGCAAGAGCGGCAGGAACGCGCCGAGCGTGCCCAGTGCTACACTGATGACACCGCCCGCCAGATAGAGGTGGCGGCGCAAGTCCTGACTCAGGCCGCAGCGGCAAGGCGCGCGGCATGTTCGCGCACCAGCGCGATCATGTTGGGCACGCCCTGGGTGCGGTTTGAGGACAGCTGCTTTTTCAGATCAAACGGCCCGAGCGCCTCGGCAATGTCGGTTGCGGCCACTTCGGGCGCGGGCCGGTCTTGCACCGCCGATAGCACCAACGCGACGATGCCCTTGGTGATCGCCGCGTTGCTGTCGGCCAGAAAGTGCAGTGTGCCGTTTTCGCCTTGCGTCGGGTAAACCCACACGCTGGCCGAACAGCCGCGCACCAGCGTGGCATCGGTCTTCAGCGCATCGGGCATATCTTCCAGCTCGCGCCCCAGCTCGATCAGCAGGCGATAGCGTTCATCGCCATCGAGAAATTCGTACTCTTCGAGAATGTCATCGAGTTTACGCATGGATCGCATTTAGCGAGAGGTTGAGGTGGCGTCCACCGCCTGCATGGGCATGACGCGACAGGCTCGGGATGATCCTTCGACAAGCTCAGGATGAGCGGGGTTTAGAGTGTTTCCCAACCCCGCTCATCCTGAGCTTGTCGAAGGACGTATGCGCAAGCTACCCCGAGATCCCACCCGGGCGCATCAGCGCATACCAGATGACATAGAGCCACGACAGCACGCCGTGCACGGCCGCCCAGATGATCGACTTGTGGAGGCTCCACGAGATGGTGACCGCAATGGCCGAGCCCAGGCCGATGCCGGCCTTGGCGGCGCCCTCGCCTTTCCCGCTCACAGGTCTACCCCGGCGGCGATGGCTTCCAGCTTGCGCAGCCGTTCGCGCATGTCGGCAAGATCGATCAGGCCAGAAATGTCATGGGCAGCATCGCCAGTATCGGCGCGTTCCAGTTCAAGGCGCTTGAGCGCCAACCACCCGTCCCAGCCGCGCAGTGCGGCAAGGGCGATCATGGCAAGGCCGGTTAGGCCCGATAATGCTGTGACAAGTTCGGAAGTCATAGCGGCAACTCCCAGTTGCTCATGGCTTTGCGATTGGTCTTACTTCTCGCGCAGCTGATCAATTTCGCGCGACAGGCGGCGGGTTTCGCCATCATCGGTGGCGATGCGTTCCAGCACTTCAAGCCGCTGGCGCAATTCTGTCAGTTCGCGTTCGAGGCTGGCGGTATAGGCGGCATCGGCATTCGAGCCTTCGTACCCGCCGCTGCCGCGGTACTTGTCGCGGTTCATGCGGATATTGGCAAAAGCAATGATCGCAGCGATGGCGACCATGGCACTCCAGAAAGACATTGCGGCGTTTCCTCAGTTAACCTTGATATCGCGCAGGTTTTCGATGCGCAGTGCAAGGTCGGCGTTGTTCTCGGTGGCGATGCGTTCCAGGACGCGCACCCGCTGTTCCAGCCGTTCAGCTTGCGCTGCATATTGCGCGGCCTTTTCGGCGGTGTGTTTTGACAGGAGTTCAAGTTCGCGCTCACGGAAAGCGAGGCGGCGCTTGTAGGCATCTGCCAAGGCGCTGATGACGATGGCGAGGCCGATCATCAACGCACCCAGCGCCAGTGTGTCTTCCATGGTCATCCGGCTCTTCCTGTGGTTGGATTTTCGGTTCTGGCGGGCGCGGACCGCAGCGCCTCGATCTGGCTGGCCACATCAAAGCCGCGGTCGGTGACAATCGCCTCGACATTGGCAAGGCGCTGGTGCGTAGCCTCAAGCTGCTGGCGCAAAAGGGCATTTTCCTCGCGCAGCGTGGCCATCGCCTTGTCGTCAGAACGCGGGGTCTTGCCACCCCATTCGTCTTCCAGCGGATATCCATGGCGAGCGCGGATCCAGTTGTTGACGATCCAGCCACCTGTCGAAATGGCGATGATGGCGAGCACGAATTCCGGTCCAGCCCAATCCATCACACCCTCCGGTCTTCAAGCGCAGCACTATCGCGGCGCAGGGCTTCGATCTGCGATGCGGTGTCGAACCCTTTGTCGGTGACGATCCGTTCAAGAACGCGGACGCGCTCTTCGAGTTCGCGGGTGTGCTGTGCGTATTGGGCGGCCTTTTCGGCGCTCAGTTCGGCGGTGGCCTTGATCTGCATCTCGGCGATCTTCTGGCGGTGCTTGGTCCAGATCGCGACGATCGGAATGCAAAGTGCGATGATCGGGATCAGCGGCCCTATAACGTCGGGTCCCATGATGTTCAGTCCCCCTCAGGACGGGTTAGGTGCAGTTAGGTGCAGTTAGGTGCTGTTCAGCGCAGCTTCTCGATTTCGGCCGAAAGGCGCGGGTTCGAGTTGACGTAGAAGCTTTCCACATCGGCCAGACGGCGGTCGATATCGCGGAAGCTGGCGCGCACTTCGCGGGCCGTTCGGGCGGGTGATTGGCGCACCCCTTGCCAGAACTTCTGCTCTTCACGGTCGCTGTAAAGATGCGGCGGCTTTTTGTTCGCCAGCAAGCCCAGCGCGAAATAGAGGAAGAACGGCCAGCCCATCGAGAAGGCGAGGATCAGGAAGCCGAGGCGGATCCACAGGGCATCGACGCCGGTGTAATCGGCAATCCCGGCACAGACGCCCATGAACTTGCCATTGACCTTGTCACGGTAAAAGCGGGTGCGTGGGCTGCTCACTTTGCGGTCCTTCCCTGTTCGGCGAACATCCGGTCCAGTTCGCGCAGTTTCTGGTTGTCGATTTCACGGTCGTGCGTGATGCGCGCCGGTTTGAAGTCTGGATTGTCGGAGGCGACGAGCCGCTCGACCGTATCCATGCGCTCATCCAGCCGCTTGGCGAGCTGGTAGAGCTCCTCCAGCAGGGCTTCATCGCCGCTGGTCAGGGTGGGCGCGGTTTTCCACTTGGTGATGTAGTGCAGGATCAGCCACGGCAGGCCAACGAAGAGCATGCCGACGACGCCGATGGGAACGAGTACGTCTTCCATGGATCAGCCTTCCTTCCCAAGCTGGCGCTTCATCGCTTCCAGCTCCTCATCGATCTTGTCCTGCCCGGCCAGCGCTGCGATTTCATCAGCGAGGCTTGGCTTGCCCGAGCCATCGGCAAGCCCCAATGCATCGGCGCGGCCTTCGGCGTAATCGACGCGGCGTTCGAGCTGGTCGAAGCGGGCCAGCGCATCGTCCACACGCTCACTGGCCAGCAGGGTGCGCAGGCGGACGCGGTTTTCGGCGCTTTCGAGGCGGGCGGCGATGGCAGTCTGACGGCTGCGGGCTTCGCGCAGGCGGGTCTGCAGCTTTTCGATGTCCTGTTCATAGGCGCGCATTGCGTCGTCGAGCACGGTGATCTCGCTGCGCAGCTGGTCACCCATGTCGGCGGCCTTCTTCTTTTCAACCAGAGCGGCGCGGGCCAGATCTTCGCGGTCCTTTGACAGGGCCAGCTGGGCCTTTTCCGCCCAATCGGCCTGCAGCCGCTCAAGCTTTGCCACGTGGCGGCCCATTTCCTTCTGATCGGCGATGGTGCGGGCGGCAGACGCGCGGACTTCGACCAGCGTTTCTTCCATTTCCATGATGATCATGCGGATCATCTTGGCTGGATCATCAGCCTTATCGAGCAGATCGTTGAAATTGGCGGCGATGATGTCGCGAGTCCGCGAGAAGATGCCCATCAGGTTTACTCCTGGTTTGAAATTGGAAGACTTGAACGAAGCATGGGGTGAAGCACCGTTGCTCTGGCCGAACGCGGTGTTGGCAGACGTGCGGAGGCGATCCAGTTCTGCGTCAAAGCGCGTGGTGCGTCCACCCGCTTTGCCTTCCGGCCGGATCGGGGAAAGTTCATCGGCCATCATGCAAGCTCTCCGGTGATTGCCGCAGTCGAAGCGACGACGTTCGGCACCGAGTTCACTTGCTGGCTGAGCGCAAAGCAGCACAGCACCACCATCGCCCCGATGCTGGCGAGGCTAGCGCGTCCGAGCTGGGTGGAAAAGAAGCGGGCGGTGTACATTCTCGATACCTTTCGGCGGGTTGGGTCGGCGTGCTGCCGGGTTGTTCATGGTAGAGCAAACAGCGTGCCAAACTGCGCGAAGGCCGGATTTCCGACACTATTCACGGGTTCAGCACTTTTGCTATTGGGAAATCTTGCGAAGGCTTGGGAAAATGCGCTAATCTTCAGCGATGGATCGGGAAACGCAATTTCTGGGGCAGTCCGGCGCCTTTCTGGACGCAGTTGAACGGGCTAGCCGCGCAGCGCCAATGCGCCGTCCGGTGCTGGTGATCGGGGAGCGCGGGACCGGCAAGGAGCTGATTGCCGAGCGTCTGCACCGCCTGTCCACACGTTGGCAGGAACCGCTGGTGACGATGAACTGCGCGGCTTTGCCCGAAACGCTGATCGAGGCCGAACTGTTCGGGCATGAGGCCGGATCGTTTACCGGCGCAACGCGGGCGCGCACCGGGCGGTTTGAAGAGGCTGACAAGGGCACGCTGTTCCTTGATGAACTGGGCACGCTATCCATGGGCGCGCAGGAACGGCTGTTGCGCGCGGTGGAATATGGCGAAGTAACGCGCATTGGTTCCAGCAAGCCGGTGCGCGTGGACGTGCGCATCGTGGCGGCGACCAACGAAGACTTGCCCAAGATGGCAGAGCAAGGCCGATTTCGGGCTGACTTGCTTGACCGGCTGAGCTTTGAAGTGATCACCCTCCCCCCATTGCGCGTGCGCGAGGGGGACATTGCCGTGCTGGCCGAGTACTTCGGGCGGCGGATGGCGGCGGAACTGCAGTGGGACGCCTGGCCCGGCTTTGCGCCATCAGTGCAAAAGGCGATGGAGGACTATCTGTGGCCCGGCAACGTGCGCGAACTGCGCAACGTGGTGGAACGCGCGGTCTATCGCTGGGATGATGGCACAAGGCCGGTGGGCCATGTGCAGTTCGATCCGTTCGAAAGCCCGTGGAAACCGGTGGGGCCACCACGGGCTGAAGCGGCGGTGGATAGTGAAGCGGCAGTGCCTGTGCGCATAGCCGCGCCAACAGCGGACTTTGACGGGGTGAGCGATCTGCGCGCGGCGGTGGACGCGCATGAGCGTTCGATCATCGAGCATCATCTGGGCCGCAACCGCTATAACCAGCGGCAAACGGCCAAGGCGCTGGGGCTGACCTATGACCAGTTGCGCCATTGCATGAAGAAGCATGGGCTGGGGGAGCGGGGATAGGCGGGGTTTCACTCGCAATCCTTGTTATCCTACCATCGTCGCCCCGGACTTGATCCGAGGTTGGGCTTTTTCTTTCTGAGCATTGGCTGAGGCAAAGAAGTTAGCCCTGCCCCGGATCAAGTCCGGGACGACGAGTATGGTTGTGGCTAATGTCTGCGCCTTTGCACCGCACCCCAAAACCCACTAACGCCGCCACACGATGTCCCTCACCCGCCTGACCCTGCGCGATTTTCGCAATCATGCTGCCACGCGGCTGGACGATATGCGCGCGTTCAATGTGCTGGTGGGAGAGAACGGCGCGGGGAAGACCAATGTGCTGGAGGCGATCAGCCTGCTGGCGCCGGGGCGTGGGCTGCGGCGGGCGCAGCCTGCCGAAATGGCAGGGCGCGATGGCACTGGCGGGTTTGCCGTGGCGTCCGATATGGAAGACGGCGCGGTGCAGATTGGCACGATGACTGATGCTGCGGCCCCCAATCGCCGGACAGTGCGGATCAACGGGGCGGAAGGCCCGGCGGCGCGGCTTGCGGAATGGCTTTCGATCACGTGGCTGACGCCTGCCATGGACCGGATCTTTGCCGAAAGCGCAGGATCGCGGCGACGGTTTCTGGATCGGCTCGTCCTGGCGCGGGAACCGATCCATGCGCGCAATGCCACCCGGTATGAAACCGCGCTGCGCGAACGCAACCGGTTGCTGGGCGAACCGGCAGAGCCAGACCCGCTGTGGCTAGACGGGATCGAGGCACAGATGGCGGAAGCCGGCGCAGCGATGGCAGCAGCGCGGGCGGCCATGGTGGCCGATCTGGGGCGTGTGCTGGCAACAGTGCCCGAACAGCCCTTTGCAAGGCCTGCGCTAGTCTATGCCAGCGAAGTGCCACTGGAGACGCAAGCCTTGCACGCGATGCTGCGCGAGGGGCGTCGGCGGGACCGGGCCGCGGGGCGAACGCTGACCGGGCCACACCGCGATGATCTGGCGGTGACGCTGGCGGCCAAAAATGCCCCGGCGGCAGATTGTTCTACGGGCGAGCAGAAGGCCATGCTGATCGCCATCGTGCTGGCCCACGCCGAACTTTCAGCGGGAGAGCGGCCCCGGCTGCTGCTGCTGGACGAGATCGCCGCGCACCTTGATCCGGTGCGGCGCGGGGCCTTGTTTGAACGGCTGTCCAATAGCGGCGCACAAGTGTGGATGACCGGGACGGAGATGGCCCCGTTTGCCGATATCGCCGGGCAGAGCGCCGTGTGGAGCGTGCGCGACGGAGTTGTGACCCGGATCTAGGAGAATACGTCTGCCGGATTCGGGTTCTTCGGGTCCGGCCCGAAACGGTTGGGGCCGCGCGTACCTTCGAGGCACATGAATACGAAGATGGCGAACCAGCCCAAGAACGGGATGATCCACAGAAGCAGTAACCAACCGCTGCGGTCCTGATCGTGAAGACGGCGCACTGAAACGGCAAGGCCGGGCACGAGGCTGACAAGCCAGAACAGGCTGCCGATCCAGCCGCCTGCCCCGACCATGCGCGAGCCATAGACGAACGCGCCGCCCCCGCTTTCAACCTCGTTCGTGCCGAACACGATGTTCAGCCCGATCATCACGAGGACATAGAACAGCGCGAAGCTCCAGTACTCCTTGCGCCGAGACCGGCCCGAAAACTCGGCATAGCGACGGTAGGGCAGGATCATCCAGTTCATTGCGCAGTTCTTCCGTCAGCAGGCCTCAGCCAAAGACGTCGTAGCCGACCGGGTTCTTTGGATCATCGCCGAAGCGGTTCGAGCCTGTGGTGCCCGGGAGCGCCATCAGCACGATGAAGCCGATGGAGATCAGGCCCCCGATGACCGGAATGGCCCCACCCAAAATGAACCCCAGATACCACCAGCCCGACATGTCACGATCATGCAGGCGGCGCACGCCTACCGAGATCGAGGGAATGAAACTGGCCAGTGCAAAGAGGCCGAACAGAACGGCACCAACCCAGAACAGCGGGCCGAATTCGGGCGCGGCAGGCGGAGTGCCATCAGGCGAGGGGATTCCGGCGCTGAAAGCGTTGCCAAGTCCGCCTGCCAGCATCAGAACGGCACATGCAAGATAGACGAGCGTGATGAACAGCGCGAACATCCAGTATTCCTTGCGCCGCGAACGGCCCGAAAACTCGGCATAGCGCCGGTACGGCATCAGCATCCATTCCATGGAAAGTCCCCTCGACAGGTGTAGAATGCGCAAGTCACCACGGATTGCGCGGCGCTGCAAGTATCCGCCGTCACATCGGAGGAAGATTACAGCCAGCCCGCTTCGCGATACCACGCGGCGGTGGCGTGAAGGCCCATGCGGGTTTCCACCTGTGGGGTCCAGAGTGCCGGCGGCGGCTGCATCCCCTCGCCCGCGCGCCAATCGGGGTGGCACATATAGCCGACGCGATCCATCGTCAGCTTGGCGCCTTTGCCACGGAAGCGCGCATCGAGCTTTGCACCGAAGCGGAGAAAGCCTGCGGGCAGATTTACCGGCGTTGCGCGTTTGCCCACGGCAATGCCGATCGCGCGGGCCAGATCGTTGTGGCTCCAGCCGCCGGGGGTGCCATCGTCCGGCTCAAACGTAAGATGCGTCACGTCCTCGCCGCCCGGGATAAGGGCCAGAAGCAGGCGGGCAAGATCGTTCACATGGATGATCGACAGGTGCCCTTGCGGCGGCAGCGGCACAATGCCGCGCCGCGCCAGTTTGAACAGTTCGAACATCTCGGTATCGCGCGGGCCATAGACGGCGGGCGGGCGAACGACGGTCCAGTCCAGACTGCTGGCCTTGACGATTTTTTCCCCGCGCAACTTGGATTGGCCATAGACCGAGAGGTCCGGCTCACGCACTGAGAGCGAAGAGACGTGAACGAAGCGCGGCACGCCCGCATCAAGCGCGGCGTTGACCACGTTCAGCGTGCCCCAGACGTTGCCGTCCTCAAAACCCTGCGCATCGGGCGCGTTGACGACACCGGCGATGTGCAGCACGACGCTGGACTTTCCGACGAGGCGCTGGAGTGCGCGCTTGTCTTGCAGGTCACCCTGCACCCATTCCACGCCCGCGCGCGCATCCTGCGGGCGGCGGGCGAGTGCGCGCACTTCGATCCCGGCGCGGGCGGCATAATCGAGCACGGTCTGTCCGACGAAGCCGGTGGCCCCGGTAATCGCCAGCAATTCTGCCGCCATTACAACAGCACCAACTGGTCGCGATGGATCAATGCAGAGCGCGGGGCATAGCCGAGCAGGGCTTCGTGATCGCGGCTGTGGTGGCCTTTGAGCGCGAGGCATTCAGCGGCATCGTATTCCGAAAGGCCGCGGGCCAGCGTTGCCCCATCCGGGTCGATCACCGCGATCGCATCACCACGCTGGAAATCGCCATCGACAGCGGTGATTCCCGCAGCGAGCAAACTGGAACCACGGATGAGCGCGGCAGCAGCCCCGGCATCGACGTGGACCGCGCCGCGCATCCGCATCCGCCCGCCCAACCACGCCTTGCGCGCCTGCTTGCGCCCGCGTGGCAGGAAGAGCGTGCCACGATCTGCCCCAAGCGCGGCGCTGATGGGGGAGACCGGCTGACCATCGATGATGGCCAGCGCCATGCCTGCCAGTTCGGCGATTTCGGCGGCTTGCAGCTTCGATGTCATCCCGCCCGAACCGAGGCCCGAAGACGAGCCGCCAGTGGCCATCGCGTGGATTTCAGGCGTTACGCCGCGCACCACGGGGATGCGGTTGGCTCCCGGCTGGCGGGGATCGCGATCGTAGAGGCCGTCGATATCGGACAGGAGCAGCACGCCCGATGCACTGGCGGCTTGCCCTACGCGCGCGGCGAGGCGGTCATTATCGCCAAAGCGGATTTCCTGCGTGGCGACCGAATCGTTCTCATTGATCACCGGCACGGCGCCTGCGGCCAGAAGTGTGCCAAGCGTAGCTGTGACGTTCAGGTAACGGCGGCGGTCTTCAAGGTCTTCCAATGTCAGCAGGATTTGTGCAGCAGTGAGGTCATGTGTGGCCAAAAGCTCGGCCCACAGCCCCGCGAGCGCGATCTGGCCCACCGAAGCAGCGGCCTGAGCATCGGCAAGGCTGCCGCGCCCGCCCTTGGCCAGCCGCAGCTTGCGCGCGCCCAGAGCGATGGCGCCAGAGGAGACGACGATGACTTCCTGTCCAGCAGCACGGGCGGCAGCGATTTCGGCGACCAGCGCGGCAAGCCATTCGCGGCGTGGTGCGCCGTCTGTGCCCACGAGCAAGGCCGAGCCGACCTTGACCACAAGGCGCGGACAGGTGGCGGCATCGGTCAGATGGGCAAGCTGGCTGATCTTCATGGTGAGCCGCTTAAGCGATTTGTGAGGAAGCGTGAAGGGTAACCCGTCGGATAAGTGGGGCGCTTTGAAGGATCAGATGGGCGACGTAATCAGATCGGCGACCAGGGCTTGGCGTCTTCGGCGTCTTCAACTTGTCCGCTGGGCCGCTCGGTGGCGGTAGCCTGTGGGAGATAGCCGAGCACAGCATCCATCAGCGCGTCCATGCCTTTGCCGGTGGCGCCTGAGATCGGGTAGACTTTGTGCGCTCCTGCCTGCTTCAGTTCCTTGGTAAAGGCCTTGACCAGTTCGGCATCGACCAAATCGATCTTGTTGAGCGCGATCAGGCGGGGCTTTTCATCAAGGCCTGAGCCATAGGCCTCAAGTTCGCCTTCGACGATGTGCATCGCTTCGGCAGGGTCGGTTTCGCTGTGAATATCGATCAGGTGGATCAGCACGCGGCAGCGTTCGATATGGCCAAGGAAGCGGTCGCCAATTCCGGCGCCCTCTGCCGCGCCCTCGATCAGGCCGGGAATGTCGGCCAGTACGAATTCGCGGTTGCGATGTCGCACAACGCCCAGTTGCGGGCGCAGCGTGGTGAAAGCGTATTCGCCGACTTTGGCCTTGGTGTTGGTGACCTGATTGATGAAGGTGGATTTGCCGGCATTCGGCAGGCCGACCAGCCCCGCATCGGCCAGCAGTTTCAGCCGCAGCCAGACGTACATTTCCTCACCGGGCCAACCCGGGCCATGCTGACGCGGGGCGCGGTTGGTGGAGGATTTGAACGATGCGTTGCCGCGACCGCCATCGCCGCCGCGCAGCAGAACGACGCGCTGGCCGACCTCGGTAAGATCAAGCAGCACGGTTTCGCGATCATCATCGAGCACCTGCGTGCCGACAGGAACCTTGATGACAAGGTCCTCGCCACCAGCGCCGGTGCGATTGGAACCAGCCCCGCCCCCCCCGCGCTGCGCCTTGAAATGCTGGGTATAGCGAAAGTCGATCAGCGTATTTAGTCCGGCGACGGCTTCGAACACAATATCGCCGCCCTTGCCACCGTTGCCCCCGTTGGGACCGCCATACTCTTCATACTTTTCGCGGCGGAAGCTGACAGCACCGCCGCCCCCTGCGCCGGAGCGGATGAAAATCTTGGCCTGATCGAGAAAATGCATGCGGGTAACCAATTCCAATGGCAGGCCCGAAGCAAATGCAACATCGCGCCCCGTAGCCGAGCCTTTTACCCGTTCAGCGAGAGCTTGTAACGTCAAACCGCAAGGCGCCTGCCTGATCACGCGGTTCGATGATACCTGACGGAACAATGGTGGAGCCGAGGGGGATCGAACCCCTGACCTCGTCATTGCGAACGACGCGCTCTCCCATCTGAGCTACGGCCCCGTTCCCGGTATCTCCCACCAGTTCTGCCAAAAAGCAGCGCCGCCGGGACCGCCGCCATTAGCGCAGCGGCCCCGGCCTGCAAAGTCCCTTTGATGATTTATTCAGCCAGTGGCCGAACCGGTCATTGCCAGAATGGATCAGTTGCCGATCCCGACCGACGACTGGCCGACCGCTGCCTGTGCCGCCACCGGAAGCATCGCTGCAGGTTGCGCCGTGGTTACAGGCGAACCGTACTGCGCCTGCCAGATGGCCAGATCGTTGCGATAAATCTCGTAGCGGCGATAGAAATCATCGAACACCACTTCGATGCTGGGCAAGCTGCGTATGGCAAAAGCCTCCAGATCGGCCGATTTTACGGCGGCACCATCGCGCGCCACTGCGCCCACCGCATCACAGAAATCGGTCAGCGTGGGCGGGAGCGCGAAGTGGTTGTAGACTTGCGTCATATAGGCTTCACGCGGGGCGATGAACTTGGCTCCATGCCTAGCCTTGAATTCGGCATCGACCTTCTTGTTGGCAGCGGTCAGCGCCTTTGCGTGCGTGGTCAAAAACGCCTTGTACAGCGGCAGAATGTCTGTGTGCTGCGGCTTTGCGCAGTTGAGCGCAGCCACATTATAGGCCGAACGCAGGTTCCACACCATCTGTGCTGGGCTGATATTGCGGTTAAGCGAATAGCGCAGGCCATTGGCATCGGCAGGCGGAATGCGGAGCGTGTCAGCCGCACCATTGGGTGCGCGCGGCTTTGGCGGAATGACGACAACCTTAGGTGGTGGCGGAGGCGGCGGCGGCGGCGGTGCCGGTTTTGGCGCGCATGAGGCCAGCCCAATCGCCAAGGCCATTGCAACCGCTGCTGGCGCAATAACGCGCCGGTTCTCGAACATTGGCATTCCCCCGGAAAACGACTTCTTGTGCAGCATGCAGATCCGCAAAATCAATAATTGCAGCATCGTTGCTGCAACATGAAACAAACCTTAGCGCGGTATACGCAGGATGAGAATCCCCTACGCAAAGAAAACCCGGCGAGCCGTTGCGGCCCGCCGGGCAAATACGTTCAGTCCAGTTGCTTCAGCAGATCAGCGACGTTCGCCCATGAACTGCAGCAGGAACTGGAACATG
>JBEQBV010000012.1:0-32236 GCA_041639635.1 Novosphingobium sp. | reverse complement strand
TCCTGAGCCTGTCGAAGGATGGAAAAAACCCGAAACCTCACAGCAAAGCCCTGCGCGCAGCACATTCGCCCGCCATCCGCAGCGCCGCAATCGTCGGGCCAACGCGCGCCGCGCCCGTTCCCGCGATGCCAAACGCCGTGCCATGATCAGGCGAAGTGCGCACAATCGGCAGGCCCAGCGTCACGTTCACCCCTTCATCGAAATCCAGCGCTTTCATCGGGATCAGTGCCTGATCGTGATACATGCAGATCGCCACGTCATAAGTCTCGCGCGCCTGTGCATGAAACATCGTGTCGGGCGGCAGCGGGCCGAAGGCATCGATCCCGGCCTCACGCAGCATCGCCAAAGCCGGGGCCACCACGTCAATATCCTCGCGCCCCATCCGCCCGTCCTCGCCCGCATGGGGGTTCAGCCCCGCCACGGCCAGGCGCGGGCGCGCGATGCCATAGTCACGCACCAGCCCCGCCGCCGCGATGGCTGCACGGCTGCGGATCAGTTCGATGGTCAGGACTTCGGGCACATCGCGCAAAGCCATGTGGACGGTAATCGGCACCACCTTCAGACTTGGCCCGGCCAGCATCATCACCGCGTTCTCGGGCGTAATGCCGCAAGCCTGCGCCACGAACTCGGTCTGCCCCGGATGGGTAAAGCCCACACGCGCCAAGCGGCTCTTGGCAATCGGCCCGGTCACCAGCGCCGCCGCCGCGCCTGATCGCACAAGCCCGGTTGCAACCTCCAGCGTGCGCAGCGCCAGCGTTGCGCCCTCATCATCGGGCGCGCCGGGGCGATAGTCCAGATCGCCCAGATCCAGCACTGGCAGCGCATCGGCAAAGCATTCGGCGACTTCATCAGGCGTGGTCACCGCGCAGACCGGCACTGTCACCCCCCGCGCCCGCGCCGCCTGCTCCACCAGCCGGGCAGAGCCAACCACGAAGAACGGCGGCAACCCCTCTGCATCGCGCAAGGCCCACGCTGCTGCTGCAAGTTCGGGTCCGATCCCGGCAGGATCGCCAATGGTCAGGGCAAGGGGAGGCATCACGCACACGGCCTTAGCCCGTCCGCCCCATGCTGGCGAGGCCTTCCAGCGCGGGCACCAGTTCGTCAAAGTGGTCGATCACCGCATCGGCGCCCAGTTCGTGCGCGGGCAGATCGTTGAAGCCGAACCGCACCGCCACCACCGGCAGCCCCGCCGCCCTCGCCGCACCCACATCAAATGTCGTGTCCCCCACAAACGCCGCCGCCCCGCCGCCGCAGCGCGCCACCATTTCGTGCAGCATGTCGGGCTTGGGCTTGGCACGCCCCGGCCCCAGCGTATCCCCGCCGATCACGCAGGCAAAGCGGTGCAGAATGCCCAGCTCCTCGAACAGGCGGACGGCCAGCGCTTCCTTCTTGTTCGTGGCAATCGCAATCTTCACCCCGCGCGCCTCCAGCGCATCGAGCATCGCCGCGCCGCCCGGAAAGAACGTGGTGTAGTGAGCAATGTTGTCGGCATAGAACGCCACCAGCGCCGCCTGCAGCCCGTCAAACGCCGCCTCGTCCACCCCGCCCGATTCCGTCAGTGCTGATCGCAGCATCTGCGCCGCCCCGCCGCCGATGTGGCGCGAAACGTCCTCCACCGGCACCGGCGGCCGTCCGGCCAGCCCCAGCGCGTGGTTCAGCGCCACGCACAGGTCGTGACTGGTATCGAGCAGCGTGCCGTCGAGATCGAATCCGACGATTGCATAAGGAAAATCGGCCATAGCGTGGGCAAGTGCCGTCCCGTTCTGGAAAGCGCAAGATTTGTCTGGCAAAGGTGCCCGCATGACCGAAACTACTCCGCTCGCCATCATCGTCCTCGCCGCCGGAAAAGGCACCCGCATGAAGAGCGACCTGCACAAGGTCCTCCACCCCATCGCCGGCCGCCCCATGCTGATGCACCTGCTAGCCAGCGCCGCGCAGCTTGCGCCCCAACGGCAAGTCGTCGTCGCAGGCCACGGGCGCGATCAGCTGGAAAAGGCGCTTGGCAGCAGCGCCACCATCGCCGTGCAAGACCCGCAGCTTGGCACCGCCCACGCCGTGCAGCAGGCCGAGGGCGCGCTGGCGGGCTTCGATGGCGATGTGCTGATCCTCTATGGCGATGTGCCCTTCGTCCGCACCGAAACGATGCAGGCCATGATCGCCCGCCTGCACGAAGCAGACGCCCCCGCCGCCGTCGTGCTCGGCTTCACGCCCGCAGACCCGCTGCAATATGGCCGCGTCATCACCGAAGGCAGCCGCATCGTGAAGATGGTGGAGCACAAGGACGCGACCGAGGAAGAGCGCCAGTGCCGCACCTGCAATTCGGGCCTGATGGCACTGCGCAGCGCCGACCTGTTCGGCCTCCTCGCCCGCGTGGGGAACGACAATGCGCAGGGCGAATACTACCTGCCCGACGTGGTCAACATCGCGCTGGCCGATGGCCGCACGTGCGCAGTCGTCGTGACTGCGGATGAAGACGAAGTCGCCGGGATCAACAGCCGCGCCGAACTCGCCAAAGCCGAAGCCCGCTGGCAACAGCGCCGCCGCGCTCAGGCCATGGCCGATGGCGCAACCCTGATCGCCCCCAAAACCGTGTGGTTCGCCTGGGATACAAAGATCGGCCGCGATGTGCTGATCGAACCCAACGTATTCTTCGGCCCGGGCGTGACCGTGGCGGACAACGTCACGATCCACGCCTTCAGCCATCTGGAAGGCGCAACGCTTGCCGAAGGCGTCCAGATCGGCCCCTACGCCCGCCTGCGCCCCGGCGCGATGCTGGAAGAAAAGGCGAAGGTCGGCAACTTCGTCGAAATCAAGAACGCCGTCCTGCACAAGGGCGCCAAGGCCAACCACCTGACCTACCTCGGCGATGCCGATGTGGGCGCAGGCGCCAACATCGGCGCAGGCACCATCACCTGCAACTACGACGGCTACTTCAAACACAAGACCGTGATCGGCGAACGCGCCTTCATCGGCTCGAACTCAGCCCTGATCGCACCGGTAAAGATCGGCGCAGACGCGATTGTGGCGGCAGGCAGCGCTGTCTCGCGCGATGTGGCCGACGGCGAGTTGCGGATGGTGCGGGCGGAGCAACTGGTGAAGCCGGGCTGGGCGGACCGGTTTCATGATGCGATGAAGAAGAAGAAGGGGTAGAAATATTTTTGAGAAATAGATAAATCGCGGTATTTAGCAATTGACTTTAAGCATTGATATTTTGCGGACTGATCTATGATTACTCAGATAATCACATTGCTAATCACATTTTTTCTGACGAGTGTGATTGGGGTGAAGATTGCAAATTCATTGAAGAGACGAGACTCGGCGCAGGAGCGCTACGAATCAGAGTTAAAGTCTCTTTATGAAAAGATGATTAGCGCGAGCGATCGCTTGTCTAAAATCGCAGGAGAAAGATTATATCTGTCTCAGCGAGTGCTACTTCTAGCGAATGCAGATGAAGATGCGTTTTCTCGGGCGAGAGAAGAGCTTGGTAAGTGTATAATTAGTTGGAACAAGGGCCTCATGCAGGTCGAGTTGGAGATAAGAACGCTGTTTTCAAATTCTAGCTTGATCGATTTTGAAAGTTTGCAGGCGAGATTGGCATTATTAACCTCACAAATAATGAACGTCAAAAAAGAAAATAGAAATAGTGTCAAAGATCTCCTCAAAAAAGTATCAAATCTTAGAGCAAACTATTTCTCTTTTATACAAGGTATGATGGATGAGGCGGCTATTATAAGTCGGCAAATGCATTTTGGTGTAATACTCCCACTTCATGAGGGGTCTTTGCATCATTTTACAACTTGGGAGCTAGTTAAAAATCTGATTTTTGGTGGCCAAGAGTCGACGGCAATAGTTAGAGCGCCGAGTGACCTTGGTGCGCCAGTTATTGTTGATCACGCGAGGCTTGGGATACACCAAGAGCGAGGCTACGGTCGAGGCTTGCTCTAACGTAAGCCTGTCGAGATCTGCATAACTCATAAAGTCAAATTCTTTACCATAAAGAGCATTAGTACCATCGATCACGCCTGTTAAGCCCGTTCCGAAGTAGGCAATCCGTAAATAACATCTTAAAATCTGCTGTTTTGTAAATCGCCGATTTATTACTAATGCGCCGATGGCTTCGGTTAATTTTCTAAATAAACTCCGTTTGTAGTTTCCGCTTATTGTCCGGTAGAGCTGCATTTCTATTGTGCTCGCTCCACCTTTTCTTGTAACAATGGCTCTGATGACAGACTTAACGTCAATTCCATAATGATAGAAAAAGCGCCTATCTTCAAGAATAATAACACATTCTTCGAGCTTTGAAATTTTATCTGTGTCTTCAATCCAGTATGCTATGTCTTGTATTCGAAAGACGACTCTATGAATACTAAGCACGAAGTTCCTAAAGCTTGATATTTTGGGTTCTGGCCTACGCATAACTGAATCTAACAATGTTGGCTCAAAAATGGAAGTTGCCTTTTTTACGCGACCACGTTTCTGGGAATTACGGTGACACTTCACTAAATCCCCAAACTCTGCTTCGATCCACACCAACCCTAACCCCCGTCGCCCCGGACTTGATCCGGGGCAGGGCTGCCTTTCTAAACGCCTCAACCATACGCGGACCTTGCCAGCAAAGCCTTATCCCCAGAGCAGAGCCCAAGGTGGCGCATGGGGCTGACGAAGTGGCGGATTGCTCCGCGTCCGGCCCGGCTCGCATCACGCTTACAGCTTCTTCCGCATCGCCGCGATGTAATCCAGTTCTGCCTTTGCCCCCGGATGGCCCGGCACAAGTTTGAGTGACTTTTTCAGGTTCGCTTCGGCCTTGTCCAACTGCCCCATCTCGATCTCGGCAAAGGCCATGCCGCGCAAGGCCTACAACAAACCATTTTCCTACAGCGCGGAAATCATGGCAGAGTTCGGCCATGCCGCACCCCTCGTCGCCATGCCCTGAACACCCGCTGCACCCGCGTGCGCAGCGCCGTGCGGCGCAGGTTTCGGGCGCTTTCCCAGCCCCCGAAACGCCCCTCGCGTTTTTCTCCATGGACTGTGTAAACAGTGTAAACCTTGTCAGGAAAATGGCTGCCAACCTGAACGGAAACGCCGCTTCAACCCCGGTTCATTCGCCGCTGGACAAATGCTGGCGGGCTGGCGATTGGAAAGACAATCCCAAGGTTTTCGTGGCAAAGCACGACGACACATATTTCAGGATCAAGCGAAGCCCATGTGCGGAATCATCGGAATTGTCGGCAAGGAACAGGTGGCAGACCGGCTGGTTGATGGCCTGCGCCGCATGGAATATCGCGGCTATGACAGCGCGGGCGTCTGCATGGTCGAAGGCGGGGCGCTGGTCCGCCGCCGGGCCGAGGGGAAGCTGCAGAACCTTGTCATCGAACTGGAACGCAATCCCGCCTCGGGCCTGATCGGCATTGCCCACACCCGCTGGGCCACCCATGGCGCGCCGACCACCAGCAACGCGCACCCCCACGCCACCGGCGAAGTCGCGCTGGTCCACAACGGCATTATCGAAAACTTCAAGCCGCTGCGCGAAGGCCTGATCGCACGCGGGCGCACGTTTGAAAGCGAGACCGATACCGAAGTCGTCGCGCACCTCGTGTCCGAACTGGTCGAGGCGGGGCAATCGCCGCAGGATGCGGTCAAGGCGGTACTGCCGCAATTGCGCGGGGCCTTTGCGCTCGCCATCGCGTTCCGCGCGCATGACGACATGCTGATCGGCGCGCGCCTCGGCTCGCCGCTGGTGGTGGGCTATGGCGATGGGGAGACCTACCTCGGCTCCGATGCCCTCGCGCTCGCCCCGCTGACGCAGCGGATCACCTATCTGGAAGAGGGTGACTGGGTGGTGATCACGCGCAGCGGCGCGCAGATCTTTGATGCAGACAATGCGCCGGTCGAACGCCCCATCGTCGCCTCGGGCGCAACTGCCGCCGCCATCGAAAAGGGCAATTACCGCCACTTCATGCAGAAGGAAATCTTCGAGCAGCCGGTCGTCGTTGCACAAACGCTGCGCTCGTACTTGCGCCGCGTCGAGCAGACCGTCGCCTTACCGCAGATTGACTTTGATCTGGCCTCCATCAACCGCGTTACCATCGTGGCCTGCGGCACCAGCTTCTATGCCGCGATGGTCGCCAAATACTGGTTCGAACAGTTTGCCCGCCTGCCGGTGGACATCGATGTCGCCTCCGAATTCCGCTATCGCGATCCTGTGCTGGAGCCGGGCGGCCTGTCGCTGTTCATCTCGCAGAGCGGCGAGACGGCGGATACGCTGTCCGCGCTGCGCCATTGCAAGGCTGCGGGGCAGACCATTGCGGTGGTCGTCAACGTGCCGACCAGCACGATGGCGCGCGAGGCGGACCTGCTGCTGCCCACTCATGCCGGGCCGGAAATCGGTGTCGCCTCGACCAAGGCCTTCACGTGCCAGCTTGCGGTCCTGGCGGCGCTCGCGGCGCACCTTGCGGTCAGGCGTGGGCGCATGAACCGGGAAGAAGAAGCCGCGATTGTCGAGCATCTGGTCGAAGTGCCCTCTGCGCTCAACGCCGCGCTGGGCCATGATGACGAGATTGCCGCGATGGCGCACCTGATCGCGCCTGCACGCGATGTGCTCTATCTCGGGCGCGGGCCAGACTATCCGCTGGCGCTGGAGGGCGCGCTGAAATTGAAGGAAATCAGCTACATCCACGCCGAAGGCTATGCCAGTGGCGAGATGAAGCATGGGCCGATTGCCTTGATTGACGAACTCGTGCCGGTGATCGTGCTGGCACCCAGCGGCCCCTTGTTCGAAAAGACCGTCAGCAACATGCAGGAAGTGCGCGCGCGCGGCGGCAAAGTGGTGCTGATTTCCGATGCGGAAGGCATTGCCGAGGCGGGAGAGGGCTGCCTTGCCACCATCGAAATGCCCAAAGTCCACCCGCTGATCGCGCCGCTGGTCTATGCGGTGCCG
This sequence comes from Novosphingobium sp., assembly GCA_041639635.1. Taxonomy (GTDB): domain Bacteria; phylum Pseudomonadota; class Alphaproteobacteria; order Sphingomonadales; family Sphingomonadaceae; genus Novosphingobium. The sequence continues at coordinate 25,299 of JBEQBV010000012.1, read as the reverse complement.
GTGCAACTGCTGGCCTATCACGTGGCCGTGGCCAAGGGCACCGATGTGGACCAGCCGCGCAATCTGGCCAAGTCGGTGACGGTCGAATAAGCATTTCTTCACCCTGCCGGGCTATGGTCCGGCACTGTGGAAATGCTTGCCGCCTCGCGTTCGATCAAGGCAGCACAAGGCGCTGAACCCTTTGCCGCGCCTGAACTTCCCGTTTCGGAAACAGACGTAGAGCGGCAATCGCGCCAGCATTTCCTTGATAACATTGGTCATTATCAGATCACCAACGCTGTCCCGCTCGGACTGATCGGGCTGTGCAGCCTTTACCTGCCCGGCTGGCGAATCATGGCGCTATGTCTGCTGGGCAATGTTGCGGCGCTGCTCGGCATGTATCTGACCAGCCGTATGCTCCGCCGCGAACCGGACCAGCGCAAGGCTGCGCGTGGGTGGCAGGTTTACGAAGGCCTGGCGCTGCTTTCGGGCGTGTTCTGGTCGGCCTGCATGCTGCCGGTCATCACGACCTTGGGCCGCGATATGGCCTCGATGTTCGTCTGCGTGATGATCATCGTGTCGATTGCGGTCACCTGCATGGTCGTGGCGACAGAGCGGCGTCTGTTCGGCTTCTTCCTGTTCGGCGCGCTGGTTTGCCTGCTGCCGCAGACGATCCTTTATCTCGACGTGATCGGCCCGATTCCGCTGGTGGCGACAATCGGGCTGGGGCCTGCGCTGATCGGACTTGCCAATGCCGTGCGGCGGCAGAACCATCTGATGATCCGCACCCAGCTGGAAAAGCAGCAGCTTGCGGGCAGTCTCGCCAAGGCTTTGGCCGCTGCGGAATATCTGGCCAGCCGCGACAGCCTGACCGGCCTGTACAATCGACGCGCGTTCGAGGAACTGGCGCTGGCGCTGCGTAGCGGAAGAGCAACTGGTCCGCTCAGCCTGATCCTGATCGATCTGGACCACTTCAAATCGATCAACGACCGCTTCGGCCACGCATTGGGCGATGCGGTGCTGGTCCGCGCGGCAGAGGTGATCGCACGGCATGTTGGACCACACGATGTGATTGGCCGCGGCGACGGGGCCGTGGCGCGCTGGGGCGGTGAGGAGTTTATCGTGCTGCTGGCCGATTGTGACCTTGATCAGGCCGCTAACGTGGCCGAAGATCTGCGCAGCGGCCTTGCGGCCATGCGCGGGGCCGATTGGCCGGATGAACTGCGCGCGACCGGGTCCTTTGGGGTTGCGCAGTGGACCGCTGGCCAGGCGCTGCACGTGTGCATCAGCCGCGCTGACGAGGCGATGTACCGGGCCAAGAACGCCGGGCGGAACCGCGTTTCCGTCCACGGCCAGTCCGACCCATCCCTGCGTCTGGCCGATTTCTGACCGCGCAAAGGCGCGTGATGGCTGTTAATCCCGCCAAAACTGGTGCAGGCGCGCGTGCGACATTTGCGTTGGCAGATGGCGTTTCGGAGGACCAATGACAGCACCATCATCAGAACAGGATCAGCGCGAGCATTTTGCCTATTGCGTGCAAGTGTTTGGCGGCGTCACCGCGGCCTCGCGTCGGCTGGGCATTGACGAGCGCGCCTTGCGCCGGTTCATCAGTGGCGAAAAGCCGTTCGGCACGCGGCTGCTTGAAGATACCGCTCAGGCGTTGCAGGCGCTGATTGCCGAGGCTACGGCGGCTGAAAGCCAGTTGGCCGCACTGCTGGCGGGTCAGTCTTCCACCACATAGTGGATCGGCTTGAAGCTTCCCCCGTTTGATGCACCCGCAGAACAAGCTGTCAGGCCAATGATGAGATCACGGCAGGCGCGCAGTCGGATGTAATCGCCCGCCTTGCTCACCGGCGGCAGGACTTCGATCTTGCCGGTGCGCGCGTCGACCGGCACATTCATGAAGATGTTGAAGGCCACCGGTATCGCGTCCGGTTCAACGCCATAGGGCGCGAGCGCTGCGGCCAGATTGCCAAAGCAGCCCCGATGTACCGGCTCTTGCGGATAGAAGTGGCGGAACGTCGCCTCGCTGCAGGGTGTCAGCAGAAAGTCATGGCAACCTACAGTGTCCTCGATGATCTCCAGCATCGGGTTTGATCGGTTGGACCACAGCACATTGCCGGTGGTCAGGCGGATCGTCTCTTCATAATCGAAGGTCCGCCCCGCAGAGATGACCTCGCGGATGTCGTGCGTGTCAAAGGCCAGCAGATCACTTACCTGTACGCCGCGCGGATCGATCACGCGCAGCACTTGCCCTTTGGCAAGGGGGAAAGCGGTGCCGCTGCGCGGGGGAATCTCATTTGGCGTCATGCGGCGTTCGCGCGCTTGTCGCTGAACGGGCACTGCCATGTCTCATCCACCAGCCTGCCGCTATACTGCGCCGCTTCGCTGGCCTCGCCATGGCGGGCAAGCATTGGGTTGATATCGCCTGCCAGCGCCACATCGCGGTTGAGAATGGTGGCGCGCATCTTGTCATAGCGGCCTTCCTCGCGCAGACGCTCAAACTGATCATGCAGATTGAACACCAGCGTGGGCCGTGCGAAGCGCCGTGCCGGTCGCGAGGCATGGGGGTGCAGGCCGACCACGAAAAAGGCCTCTCCGCCGAAGCTCAGCGAAAAATGCGGATCGGCCGGATCGGCGCTGACGCGGTGATCATAGGGGTGTCCCAACCACGCATCCTTGTCGGCAAAGGACTGGATACGCTCCCACATCAAGGCCTCGAACCGCGCCTCGTCGATATTCGCCGGCCCTTCAAACGTCACCGCAAGGCTGCGCAGGCCGCCCGGATCGGCACGGTAATCGGATGCCCAGTCCATCAGCGCGCGGTGGATGATCAGGTCATCCCACGAACTGTCGAGACTATGGCAGGCCAGCACCTTGAGCGTGCCGCGTGCCATGGCGGATTTGGCACCGACGCAAGGAAATGCCGCGTTGCCAATGGTATCGAACAAGGCCTTTTCAGCCCCGGCTTGCGTTTGCTGGTCGATCAACATGATTTCCTGTTCCCTTGGCTTGGTCGAACGATCGTGCCGCATGCCAGTTCCACAAAGGCAAATTCTACAAAACGTTAGCGTTCCTAATCTTTGAGTTTGGGGCCAGCATCGCGTGTCGGCAGCCCTTACCAAGCGGCATTGACGCCGGTCTTTTGTGGGATCATGAAGCTTAGAGCACTTTCCGGCCAATCTGGTTCACCACGACGGAGCCGATTTTGGCCGAGTGCAAGGAACGAGGTGGGAGCTATGCTTTTGCATAGTGACCGACGAGAGACGCAGCAATCGGCTAAAAGGGGCCCGCCCCTGCGGGGTTGCCGCAGGAAGCCCCTCGGACCGCGTCACCTTGCTTGGACGGGCAACCAGCCTGCTCTGCACAAAGCTCCTTGCCAAGAAGCTTTCTGCGACAATCGTGGTGAACCAGATTGGTCGGAAAGTGCTCTAACGCGGAGTTGCCTGATATACTCTGCCGATTGCGGCCGATGGACGCGAGCCGAGGCATGGTCTGGAGGGATTTTGTACAATGAACGACAGGACTGACGCTCCAAAGGTTGCTGAAGACGATTTCAAGGCTGAAGATTGGGCCGGAGACATGGGCGCGCGCTGGCTTGCGCACCTGTCCAGCTTCGAAAGCACGATTGCCCCGATCGGCGATGCCTTGCTGGCCCATGCGGATTATCGCCCAGGAGAGACTGTGATCGATCTTGGCTTCGGGGGAGGGGCAACCAGCCTTGCGATTGCACGCGCAGTCGCTCCGACGGGCAAAGTTCTGGGAATTGATATCTCGCCCGATCTGGTTGCGGCGACTACGCACCGTGCGGCACAGGCGGGCATTACCAACGCCTGTTTCATCTGCGCCGATGCTGCCAATGTCGGGATCGAAGGCGAGCGGTATGACCGGCTCTGTTCCCGCTTTGGTAGCATGTTCTTTGCCGATCCGGTGGGCGCCTTTGCCAATCTTCGCGGGCTGCTGAAACCCGGTGGGCGGATCGATCTGGCGGTATGGGCAGCACCGCAGAGCAATCCGTGGATGACAGGCGCGATGCTGGTGGTCCGCCACCATGTGGAAATGCCCGCGCCAGAACCGCGCGCGCCAGGTCCATTTGCGTTCGAGGATACTGGCTATATGCACGATGTGCTTGTCGGCGCCGGGTTCTCGAACATCTCGATTGAACCTGTTTCGGGCCTTCTTTCAGTAGGGGGGCCGGGCGCCACGCCCGCTTTGGCACAGCAATTTGCAGTGAATGCCATGGCATTGGGCAGGCTGCTGGCCGATTGTCCGCCCGCCGTGCAGGGTCAGGCAGCCATGGAATTGACCGAGCTTTACGCGCGCCACCACCAACAGGGTGCTGGCGTGATGATGGGCTATAAGGTCTGGCTGGTTTCGGCGCAGGCATGACCCCCTATGAAGCCTTTGGCGGCGATGCCTTTGTGCGGGCGCTGTGCACGCGCTTTTATGCGTTGATGGATATTCTGCCAGAGGCGGCTGCCTGCCGCGCGGTACATCCGCCCTCGCTGGCGCGGGCGGAGGAAAAGCTGGTTGAATACTTGACCGGATGGCTGGGCGGCCCGCCGCTCTACACCAACAAGTACGGGCATCCACGCTTGCGCCAGCGCCACTTCGTCGCGCCAATCGGCAAGGCAGAAGTCGAAGGTTGGCTGCTGTGCTTTCACCGCGCTTGGAGCGAACTCGCGCCGCGCTCTGCCTTGGCTGATGATGTGCTGGCGAAAGTGGAAAGTCTTGGCTGGCACATGGCCAACCGGAACTGAGGCCCGATGTTTCTCGGCGGATACGCAACTGCTTGGCTGGGGCGGCAGGATTCGAACCTGCGAATGGCGGCATCAAAAGCCGCTGCCTTACCACTTGGCGACGCCCCAGCAGAGCGCGCGCTTATAACGACGCGCGCGCGGATGCCAAGGGGGATGAATGCAGTTTCTTGGCCTTCATCCCACCCCTTTTGAACAGGTTAGAACCCCTTGACGATGCCTTGCAGGGTTTCTGGCGGCAGAGAGTCGAAATCGCTCGCGTCATGGCGCTCTGCCAGGCCCTTGCTGGAGTTGACCAGCCGTCCGCGCAGCACGCCGGGGCGCGCATCGATTTCGCCCACCCAGCGGCCCACATGTTCATATTCGTGCATCGAAAGGAACGTCGCGGCATCGCCATAGGCCTCGCCGCGATAGATGTTGCCGAACCACGTGTAGGTCGCGATATCGGCGATGGTATAGTCATCGCCCGCCAGATAGCGGCTTTCGGCTAGGCGGCGGTTGGCCACGTCGAACAGGCGCTTGGTCTCCATCGCATAGCGGTCGATTGCGTATTCGATCTTGATCGGCGCATAGTTGTAAAAGTGGCCAAAGCCACCGCCGATGAACGGAGCACTGCCGACCTGCCAGAACAGCCACGACAGGCATTCCGCACGCGCCGCGCCGGAAGTTGGCAGGAACACGCCGAACTTTTCTGCAAGATGCATCAGGATCGCACCCGATTCGAACACACGCACCGGTTCCGGGCCTGAACGGTCAACCATCGCGGGGATCTTCGAATTGGGATTGATGTCCACAAATCCGCTGGTGAACTGATCCCCTTCGAAGATCTTGATCAGCCAGGCATCATACTCGGCCTCGGCAATGCCCAGTTGGAGCAATTCTTCGAGCATGATCGTGGCCTTCTGGCCATTGGGCGTGCCCAGCGAGTAAATCTGGAACGGATGCTTGCCCAAAGGCAGCTCGCGCTGGCTGGTTGGCCCCGCGATCGGCCGGTTCACGCTGGCAAAGGCGCCGCCGTTGGCCTTGTCCCAGGTCCAGATCTTGGGGGGGACGTATTCATCCGACATCGCTCGGCTCTCCGAAGATTGTTAGTGTTGCATACTATATTGCCGATAGAGACCAGCAAGCGCAAGCATTCCTGCGCCCGGTGAGTCACCTGCAGTCACATTCACTGGCAGTCGGCAACACCGATCAGTTGTATTCGATCACCGCATCACGCCGAAGATCGCGCAGATAAGTTTGCGCGCGCTTGTTCACGCGGTCGTCCTCGATCTGGGCCATCATCTCGTCAAAGTTCGGGCCATTGGCCACTTGCGGATCATCACGCCCGCACAGCATCAGCACGCGCACGCCTTCCTCGATGGAACCGAATGGCGGCGTGGTTTGCCCTACGGGCAGGTTCAATAGCGTGTCCTGCAAGGCGCCGGGCAGATCGCGCGCCTTGATCTGGTCGTTGGCCACCACCGATGCGCCAATCTTTCCAGCCTGCGCTTCGGCGTCGCCACAGCCCTTGATCGACTTGACCATCGTGGCAAAGTTTGCCGCCAGCTTCGTGGCCTGATCGTTGGTCGTGCCCTTGGGGAAATCGATGGAAATCTGCTTAAGGCTAAGCAGTGCATCGCGCGGATCAGCGGTCAGCACCTGGCGCTTGTCGATCAGGTACAGGATTGAAAATCCGCCGGGAATCGCCACCGGCCCGGCCAGCTGCCCGGGTGCCATGCTGGTAGCCGCCGCTGCCAGTTCGCTTGGCAGCTGCGCCAGACGAATCCAGCCCAGATCGCCGCCCACCGCCGCGGTTGAAGCTTGCGAATACTGCCGGGCATAAGCGACGAAGCTGCCACCTTCCTTCAGCTGTTCGACGATCTTTTCGGCATTGGCCTGAACCTGCGCCTGGTTCACGTCGCTTGCCGCCAGGAAGATTTCACCGATGCGGTATTCCTCGGTGCCCTTTTCCGCCTGCAGTCGCTGAAGTCGCTCCTGCACTTCGCCTTCGGAAACGTTGACGAAGGGCTGCACGTTGCGGCGCAGCAGGTTCTGCCAGGCCAGTTCGCCCCGGATTTGCCGCTTGAGCGAAGCAGGGGCCGATCCAATGCGCTCAAGATACTTGGCCATGGCCTCGGGCGATTGGCCGAAGTTCTGAGTCGCCACGCGCTCATAAGTCGCTTCGACTTGCGCATCTTCGGCGGGCACGTCAGACGCCTTGGCTTCCTGAATCTGCAGCGTCTCGTCGATCAGGTTGCGCAACACCTGCATGCGCAGGCGCTCTTTTTCCTCGGCATCGATCTTGCCGCCATTGGCTGAAATGATCAGCGCCAGCCGATGCTCCACATCAGTGCCGGTTACAATCTCGCCATTGATGATCGCTGTTGCGCGGCGCACGTTTGGATCATTCTTGCCGAACATCACGGGATTTTCCGGGATATTCAGCGGAGCATTGGCACCCTGCGCCAGCACCGGCGATGCACACAGCGTCAGCGCCGCGGCAGACATGGTCGAAGTTCCGATCGCGCGCTTCAGCGCCTTGCGGGAAATGGTCAGCTTGGACATCATGCGTGAAGTAGGTCCTGTCGAACGGGCGCGTGTGATGCAGCCTCTGGCAATTCCGGCCTTCTGCTGCGGACCGGCTTAACGCAGGCTGAGTGGCGCATCAGACACGAAAGGGCAAGAGTTCACCCCTTATTTCACGCCAAGGTTCTTGAGCGAGAGCGAAATCTGGAACGAGTTGCCGCGCACGGCGTCGCCGATGTTCACATAATCGCGCCGCCAAGTGAACGACAGGTCAAGGCAATCGTCGGTCCACGCCACGCCCAGCCGGTGCCGCAGCATCTGATACCCGTCCGAAGTCCGCGTCGGGTCTTCATCACGATTGGTCAGGTTGATGATGGTCGATCCGAACACCGAAAAGTTCCGCATAATCGGCGTGCGCGCGGCAAAGCGCAGTTCCTCACGATCCTGCAGATCCTCGAACGTGCTTACGATATTGCGGTTAAGCTTCAGATAGCCCGCTTCGACATAGCGACGGTGATCACCGATCGTGGCGTCAAATTCGTTGCGGCGCAGTGCAAAACTGTCCTTGTCCAGCCGGAAACGGTGCGTGACCTTGATGATATCGTCAAAGCGCACAACCGTGCGGCCCACATAGTCCGATGCCCGGTTGGTCAGCCCCGTGCCATCGGGCAGGAGCGCGTTCTGGTTCGACAGGCGATAGCTCTGCCCCACCGTGGTCATCACTTTCAGCCCTGGCCGCTGGAACGTCCAGTCAAAGCCATAGGCCACGCGCACACCATCCTCGATCCGGTCATATCCCGGAAAGCGGTTTAACGAGAACAGGTTGGTGTCTTCCAGATCGACCGAGCGCGAATCCTCGTTCGGAATCTCGAAATTGCGCACACCGGGCGTGGCCACAATCTGCACGCGCGGGGTGAGCACCTGATTTCCGCCGAAAAAGGTGCCCATGAATGGCCATTTCACGTCGATTGCCGCCGTAGCGATCCCGCGCGTCTGCCAGCCAGACACCCCGCGATAGGTCGCGGTCGTGGTCAGTTCGTTGTCGGAACTGTGATACACATCGCCGCGCACAAGCCCGGTCAGAGTCACTTCCTGCCCCATTCCGGTAATCGTGCGCATGTCCCACTGCGCCTTGGCAAAGGCGCGCTGGCTGTCTTGGCCCGCTGTGCGCACGATGGCCAGGCTGTTGGCCTGCAGTTCCAGCCGCCCCGGTATTCCGTCCACGGTGATCCGACGGCGATAATCCATCAGCGGCAGTGCCAGTGGCACCAAGCCCTGCGGGTCGTTCACGCGCACAGTTTGCGTAACCCACCCGGCCAGCGAGAAATAGCTGTCATTGTCGATCCGCTCCAGATTGAGCGAAGAACGCAACCGGTCGTCGCGGCTGATGTCATAGCGGCGCAGGAACGTGCGGTCCGAAGCCAGACGGCCATAGCCGGTAAGGCTCCATTCGGGCGAAAACTGCAGCTTGCCGTTGGATTCGATATATCCGCGCCAGCGCTGTTCGCCCACCGGCGTGGTGTTGATCGGCGCGCCCAGTGGGATCAGCCCGGATCGCGTGGCATAACCGGTAATCTGGAACGCGCCCAGATTGGTCAGATGCCGGTACTTGGCCGTCAGCATCGGCAGCGAACCGGTGTAAAACGTGCCCGTTACCGCCAGATCGCGATTGTCGGCAATGCGCCAATACCACGTCTCGCTGATTTCGGCCCCGTTGGCTGCGCCAAGGCGAAAGTCGGGGATCAGCAAGCCTGTCTCGGCGCGAAAATCCGATGTATGGCCAAGCCCCGGCAGCGGCAGCACCGGAATGCCAAACATGCGCAGCGTTGCGCCGCGATACTTCACGCGGCGTTCCTTGGCGTCGAAATAGACGCGCGCCGCCGTCACTTCCCAGCTGGGCTTCTTCGAACAGCCGTCTTCATCTTCCACCGCGCAGCCGGAATAGGCCGCGTATTCCAGCGTCATGTTGCCGTTTTCGTCGCGCGTGCCGCTTTCGGCTGCCAGTCTGCCGCCGGTGCGCAGCACCACCAGCAGGTCCTCGATCGCGCCTGCCTTGAACTCGTCGGTCAGTTCAACTGCATCGGTATAGACGATATTGCCGTCATCATCGACGAAGCGGATATTGCCTGTGGCCAGAATCTTGCCGCTCTGCCGGTCCCACGTCACCTTGTCGGCGCGCACCGTCTGCGTATCGTGGCGCAGCACCACATTGCCATCGGCAAAGACCTGTTCGGCCTTGCTGTCATAGCGGACCTTGTCCGCCTCGAACCGCACCACATCGTCGACCGAAGCCTCGTCGCCGGGGGCAGGGGCCATCGGGGCATCTTGCGCAAAGGCCGGACATGCCGAAAACGTCATCGCTGTTACCAGCGAAAGGGCAGTCACGTGCAAAGGACGCAAGCGTCGATAAGGGGCTTGCGGCTGTGGCCGCCGGGCAGGTCGCATGCGCTTGCCTATCGCACCAGTGCACCCTAACTGCAATTCCACATTTTCCGCTTCGTGGCACCTTGCGTCGAAGCGTTGCACGATTGCCCACAGGAGTTCTTGATGAAGGTCGTTTTCCGCACCGCCGATGCCCCGCAGCCACGCCTCGTCGCGCGCCTTGTCGCGCAAGATGCGCTGCCGGCCGATCTTGACGCGGTGTTGCGTGAAGGTGCCGCCGCCGCGCGCTTCACCGGCAAGGCCGGGCAGACGCATGAGGCGTTCGTAGCCGCAGATGGCGGCGTAAAGCGCCTTGCGCTTGCCGGAACGGGCCGGGCCGATGCTGACAGCGATCGCACCGCCAATCTCGAAAAGGCAGGGGCCGCGCTAACCGCCAGATATCTGACTTCGGGCGAAACCGCGCTCGCCATCGATTTCACCGGCTCCAGCCTGACCGGCGCAGAAGCCGCCTCGGTCCTGTTCGGCGCGCGCCTGCGCGGCTGGCGGCATGATGTCTATCGCACCAAACTGCCTGATGATCAGAAGCCCTCGCTGGCAGAAATCGTGGCCGTCGCCGCGCCAGAAGGCACCGCTGCGGCATGGGAAAGCGAATCGGCCCTTGCGCAAGGCATCGAATTCACCCGCGAACTCGTCGCTGAACCCGCTAACGTGATCTATCCCGAAAGCTTCGTCGAACGGTGCAAGGCTCGGCTCGAAGGCACCGGCGTTGAAGTGCTCGTCCTCGGCGTCAAGGAAATGACCGAACTTGGCATGGGTGCGTTGCTTGGCGTGGCGCAAGGTTCGGTGCGTGAACCCAAACTGCTGGCCATGCGCTGGAAAGGCGCAGCCGCCGCGCAGCCCACCGCCTTCGTCGGTAAGGGCGTGACGTTCGACACTGGCGGCATTTCGATCAAGCCGGCTGCGGGCATGGAAGACATGAAGTGGGACATGGGCGGGGCAGGGGCCGTGGCTGGTACCATGCTCGCGCTCGCGCTGCGCAAGGCCAAGGCCGATGTGATTGGCGTCTGCGGGCTGGTTGAAAACATGCCCGATGGCAACGCCCAGCGCCCCGGCGATGTCGTCACCACCATGTCCGGGCAGACGGTCGAAGTCATCAATACCGACGCCGAAGGCCGCCTCGTGCTGTGCGATGCGCTCACCTGGGTGCAGAAGGAATATGCGCCCAAGACCATCATCGATCTCGCCACGCTCACCGGCGCGATCATCATCTCCTTGGGCAACGAATATGGCGGCATGTTCACCAATGACGATGGCCTTGCGGCAAAGCTCGATGCTGCGGGCAAGGCCACCGGCGACAAGCTGTGGCGCTTCCCGCTCGGCGCGGCTTACGACAAGCTGATCGACAGCCCCATCGCCGACATGAAAAACGTCGGCCCGCGCTATGGCGGCTCGATCACTGCCGCGCAGTTCCTGCAGCGCTATATCGACAAGGGCGTGGCCTGGGCACACCTCGACATCGCCGGCATGGTCTGGGCCGACAAGCCCGGCCAGACGTGGGACAAGGGCGCGACGGGCTACGGCGTCCGCCTGCTCGACCAGTACGTGCGCGCGGTGCTTGAGGCGTAGGGTTTAAGCGCACTCTCTTTCCCCGTCATGCTGAACTTGTTTCAGCATCCATTTCTGACCACAAACTGCCGCGCGTGATGAAAGATGGACCCCGAAACAAGTTCAGGGTGACGATGAAATTGGGATATCTGCGGTTCTGACCTGCTGGGGATCAATCAATTATGCCCAAGATGCGGCGCAAGTCTGACCTTCCAACCAAGACTTGCGCTGCCTGCGGCCTGCCTTTCACCTGGCGCAAGAAGTGGGAGCGGGATTGGGACAACGTGAAGTTCTGCTCCGACCGCTGCCGCAGCGGGAAAGGTAAAGCGTCCTAGATGCGCGTCGATTTCTATCAGCTCACCAACGATCCTGCCGAACAGGTCCTCCCGCTGATTGCGCGCAACACGCTCGGCGCAAACCAGCGTCTGCTCGTCGTCTCCGATGATTCCGCCCAGCGCCAGCGCATCAGCGAAGCCCTCTGGACGCGCCTGCCCGAAACCTTCCTCGCCAATGGCCACGCCGATCAACCCCACGCCGGGCGCCAGCCTATCCTGCTTTCTGCAGAAGCCGAACCTGCTAACGGCGCGCGCTACCTTGCCCTAGCCGATGGCATCTGGCGCGATGGCGATTTTGATCGGGTGTTCCTGCTCTTCCCGCCCGCCTGCATCGATGACGCGCGCGGCTGCTGGCGCATGCTCGGCACCCGCGAAGGCGTAGAGCGCCACTACTGGCGGCAGGAAGGTGGCAAGTGGAAAGAGGGGCCTTGACACCACTCGGTTAATCGCCCGATTAAGATCGGCAAACGGGAAGAGGAGCCCCCATGACCGACCTTCAGCGCGTCACGCTCGCCAATGGCATCGAACTCGATGTGCTCGATACAGGCCCAAAGGACGCCCCCGTCCTGATCTTCCTCCACGGCTTCCCCGAAAGCCACCGCACCTGGCGGCACCAGATCGCGCACCTCTCCACCCGCTTCCGCTGTATCGCGCCCGATCAGCGCGGCTATCGCGGCTCGTCAAAGCCTGAAGGTGCGGAAAACTACACGCCGGACAAGCTTGTGGGCGATGTGTTCCAACTCGCCGACGCATTGGGCGTCGGGCAGTTCACCATCCTCGGCCACGATTGGGGCGGCGCACTCGCATGGGGCGTCGCGTTGCTGGGGCAGGGGACCCGCGTTACCCGCGCGGTCATCGCCAACGCCCCGCACCCCGTCATCTTCCCGCGCCTTCTCTTCACCGACCCACAGCAGCGCGCCGCCAGCCAGTACATGCGCGCCTTCCGCGATCCCGCCAACGATGCGCTTGTGCGCGAACACGGCCTCGGCGCGCTGCTGCTAAAGGCCCTCAACTGGAACCGCTCCCCCGCGCTCGAAGACGCAGAACGCGACGCCCTGTTCAAGGACTGGTCCAACCCCGACGCCGCCATTGCGATGCTCAACTGGTACCGCGCCAGCCCGATGGCCGTCCCCCCGATGGACGCCCCGTTTGCACTGCCCGAAGGCTATGCCGACGCCCCGCTCCCCCCGCTGCAAATCCCCACGCTGGTCATCTGGGCGATGGACGACATGGCCCTGCCGCCCTGCAATCTCGATGGCATGGACAAGCTGGTCACCAACCTTACCATCGAACCCATCCACGATTGCGGCCACTTCGTCCCGTGGGAAGCGCCGGACAAGGTGAATGCGGCGCTGGATCGCTTTCTGGCTTAGCCGAACTACTCCGCCCCAAACCATTCCACCCCAAACCATTCTACCCACGCGCCATGGGCATGAGCGGCGCCGAGCAGCACCGGCTTTTCGCCACCCGGCCAATACCGCACGGTCAGTTCATGCCGGAACGTTTCGCGGTTCGTCTCCAGCATGACCCACGCCAGCCGTCGCCTTGCATCGGCCTTCGCACCCGCCTGCGCGATAGCCTCCTCGATCCGCGCGCGCGTTTCGGGCGGCAGATATTGCCAGACGATGGAATGGAAGATGACCCGCGTCGTATCGTCGGCCTGTTCCGCAGCCAGCCGCGCCTGCACAAAGTCCGCTGCATCCATCTGCACCACATCCGGGGCCATCTGCGCCGCCAGCGCAATCGCCGCATCGATCCGCCCGATGCGCTCGGTAACCTCCGCCCAGACATAGGCCTTCAACCGCAACGCCGCCTCTGCGTCCGCCAGATTCACCGGCGCACGATCACACCCCCTGATGCCGACAACTTCTACCTTGCCCTCGGGCGGGGGAGGGCCGCGCCACTCCGGCACGATCCGCATCGGCGAATCCTCCGGCCCCACCGTGGTCCCGCAAAGGTCGAACCGGAACCGCTCCATCATCGTGTTCACGCCCGCGCTCGCGCCCAGCTCGTTCAGCTCGAACCTTGGCCCCAAGCGCTGCGCCAACCACAGCAGCCCGGCCATGATCGAGGCTGATCGTCCCGCCTCATTGGTCTGCGGCGGCCCATCCAGCCACGGTAGCAGTGCCGCATCATGGTCCCGCGTCACCGCCAGCACCAGCGCATCAACCTGCGCCTGATCGGTCACCTCGCCGCGATAGACCGCCCCCAGCCGCGTATCCGCCCCCGTCAGCACCAGATGGTGAAATCCGCCCGCCAGCCGCAGTGGCAGCGCATCTTCCAGCGGCTTGCCGGGCCACGCCGCGATTCGCGCGCCCACCTGCGTTGCCCCGTCCAGCAGCGCCAATTGCGCCCGCACCACGCGCCCGGTGCATGGTGCACCATTGTTCATGGCGTGGTCCGCCTGCCAGCTAATCGCCTTTGCGACCTCATCGATCTCCATGATCGGGTTCATTCGGTTGCCCTTTCCAGCGCTCTGCCATAAGGGCGGCGGGTTATGACCACCGCCGCACCGCTCGTCTTCGCCCTGCCCAAGGGCCGCATTCTCGAAGAGGCCCTGCCTCTGCTCGAGAAGGCCGGTATCGTGCCCGAGGCCGATTTCTTCAACAAATCCTCGCGCGCCCTGTCGTTTGCCACCAACCGCGCCGATGTAAAGATCATCCGCGTCCGCGCCTTCGATGTGGCAACTTTCGTCGCTCACGGGGCCGCGCACGCAGGTGTGGTGGGCTCGGACGTAATCGACGAATTCGACTATGCCGATCTTTACGCGCCGGTTGATCTCAACATCGGCCACTGCCGCCTGTCAGTGGCAGAACCCGTCGCCATGGTCGAATCCGGCGCCAACGCGCGCGAAAGTCACGCCCGCGTCGCCACCAAATATCCCAACCTCACTCGCCGCCACTTCGAAAAGCTGGGCGTGCAGGCAGAGGTCGTGAAGCTGAACGGCGCGATGGAACTGGCCCCCTCGCTCGGCCTTGCCAGCCGCATCGTCGATCTCGTCTCTACGGGCCGCACGCTCAAGGAAAACGGCCTGGTGGAAACCAGCCAGATCCTGCCCGTCTCGGCCCGCCTGATCGTAAACCGCGCCGCCCTGAAGACCGACAGCGCCCGCCTCGGTGCGCTGGTCGATGCCTTCCGTGCGCTCGTCGCGGAAAAGGAAGCCGCCTGATGCTCCGCCTCAAATCCAGCGACGCTGATTTCGCCCGCGATTTCGCCCGCCTCGTCAAAGACCGCCGCGAAAGCGATGAAGGCGTCGCCCGCGATGTCCAGACCATCATCGAAGACGTGCGCCTGCGCGGCGATGAAGCTCTGGCCGATTACACCTTCAAGTTCGATCACCACACCCCGGCTGACGATCAGTGGCGCATTAGCCCCGAAGAGTGCCGCGAAGCTTTCGATGCGCTGAAGCCCGATCTGCGCGCCGCCTTGGAACTCGCCGCCCAGCGCATCCGCGATTACCACCGCGCCCAATTGCCCGAAGACCGTGATTACACCGACGAGACCGGCATGCGCCTTGGCGCGCGCTGGAGCGCGGTCGACGGCGCAGGCCTCTACGTCCCCGGCGGCCGGGCAGCCTATCCCTCGTCGCTGTTGATGAACGCCATTCCCGCCAAGGTCGCAGGCGTCGGCCGCCTCGTTGTCGTCACCCCCACGCCCAAAGGCGAAGCCAACCCGCTCGTCCTCGCCGCCGCGCACCTTGCCGGTGCCGATGAAGTCTGGCGCGTCGGTGGCGCACAGGCCGTCGCCGCGCTCGCCTATGGCACTGCCCGCATCAAGCCCGTCGATGTCATCACCGGCCCCGGCAATGCCTGGGTCGCCGAAGCCAAGCGCCAGCTCTTCGGCGTGGTCGGCATCGATATGGTCGCAGGCCCTTCGGAAATCCTCGTGATTGCCGATGCAAAGAACGATCCGCAGTGGATCGCCGCCGACCTGCTCAGCCAGGCCGAACACGATCCCGTCGCACAGTCGATCCTGATCACCGATGATGCGGCCTTTGCCGATCAGGTGGCCGACATGATCGGCGTCGAAATCGCCATGCTGCCCACCGCCCGCGTGGCCAAGGCGAGCTGGGACAATCACGGCGTGATCATCGTCGTCGATTCGCTTGATGAAGCCCCCGCGCTTGCCAATGCGCTCGCCGCCGAACACGTGGAAATCGCCACCGACGATCCGCACGTCCTGTTCGACCAGATCCGCCACGCCGGATCGGTCTTCCTTGGCCGCATGACTCCCGAAGCCGTCGGTGATTACATCGCCGGGCCAAACCACGTCCTGCCCACCGGGCGCCGCGCGCGCTTCTCCTCGGGCCTTTCCGTTCTGGATTTCATGAAACGCACCAGCTTTATTGCGGCCTCCGATGCGGCCCTTGCCGCCGTCGGCCCCGCCGCCATCGCCCTAGCCGAGGCCGAAGGTCTCGCCGCCCATGCCCGCTCGATCGAACTGAGGCTGGGCCTGTGACCGCCATCTCGGGAAAGGCGCGCGCCGCCTCGCGCCTCGCCGCTGTGCAGGCGCTCTACCAGATCGATATGGAGCAGACGAAGCTCTACTTGCTGCTCGATGAATTCCACCAGCACCGCCTCGGCGCAGAAATCGAAGATGTCGAATACGCCAAGGCCGACGTTCCCTTCTTCGACGACCTCGTCAAAGGCGTCGATGCCCGCCGCAACGAGATCGACCTGCTGCTCTCGGCCAAACTAGCCAAGGGCTGGTCCTTGGCCCGCCTCGACAAGACCATGCTCCAGATCCT
The DNA here is from genome assembly GCA_041639635.1 of Novosphingobium sp. Lineage (GTDB taxonomy): Bacteria > Pseudomonadota > Alphaproteobacteria > Sphingomonadales > Sphingomonadaceae > Novosphingobium. The sequence continues at coordinate 8,986 of JBEQBV010000012.1, read as the reverse complement.
GCGCGCCGGTTCCTACGAACTGCTGGCCCGCAAGGATGTGCCCATCGCCACCGTCATCACCGAATACGTCGACGTCGCCCACGCCTTCTTCGAAGAACGCGAGGCCAAATTCGTCAATGGCGTGTTGGATGCCGTGGCCAAGGACGTGCGATAAAGACCAACCTTGGGGTGATAGGTCCATCGCTCCGCCAGCAACAAGGCGATGTGACTTATGTTCGATGAATATGGTTTCCCGGGCGCAGAAGGCTCGGGCCATGCCGAGCAGACGCTCGAAATGTTCGTCTATTGCAGCCGCGCAGCCGAAGGTGTCGACGATGCCGAAGTTGGCCGCATCATCACATTCTCGCAAGCCCGCAATGTCGCCCGCGGCATCACTGGCGTGCTGGTGTTCGGCAGCGGCGTGTTCTTCCAGTGGGTCGAAGGCCCACCCGCCGAAGTGGAAAGCCTGATCGCAGACCTCCACCGCGACACGCGCCACTTCGATATCGTCACCCTCGACCGCGGCATTGAAAAACGTGAGCGTCTCTACCCGAACTGGGAAATGGAACTGGTCGAAGCCGAGGACATCCGCGCCGTGCTGCAAGACGCCCTCGACAGCGCCGAAGACGAAAACAACGCCGCCGCGCTCAAGCGCATTCTGACGCACATCGATTCAGCGCCGCTGCCTTTGCTGGGACGAGGCTGACGGGACTTTCGGTAGCCGCAAATGCGGATCGATCAATGCGAAGTGCGCTTTGCCCGCTTGATCGTGCCGGAAAAGCTCAGCACCGGCTCTTCCGCCCCATCGGCCCCCACGCGCAGGATTGTGCCGCGCGCAAAGACCAGGCTTCCGCCCGCGCGCACGCATTCGCCGCGTGCAGTCAGCAGGTCTCCCGCTTGCGCGCCGCTCACGAATTCGCAGTTCATCGTCACGGTCACGCCGAACACTTCGTCCCCGCCCGATGTAGCCACCATAAACAGCGAGAAATCGGCAAAAGTCATTAGCGATCCGCCATGGACGATGCCGTGGCCGTTGAGGTTCTTCGCCTCGGGCCGGAACCCCGTCACGATACCGCGTTCGTCACGCTTCACAAAGAACGGGCCGGTGCCATCCTCGAACGGGTCCTTGCCCGCCCATTTCCACCAGCCGGACCACAGCCCTTCGCCAACCTGTTCGAAACCACCCCGGATCGGGGCCTCATTTGTATCGCTCATGCCACGGTATTAGTCAGACGCGGCGACGCCTGTCGAGTGCGTTCAGGCAACCTGCTCTTGCTGCACGGCCATCATCTGCACGGCGAGCGTCCGTCCTGAAATCCACGCATTTTCCACGCGCGGGCCAAGCAGCCAGTCGCCGCAAATGCCGATCCGCGAATTGGGGCTCCACAGCGATCCCAGATTGCTTCCGGTAGACATGGCATAGCGCCAGCGGTGTGCAGTGGCGACCACCGCTGTCGGCAATGCAATGCCCAGCGCATCGCCCAGCGCTCCCAGCAGCGCTTGCGCCACGTCGTCGTTGCTGTCTTCGATGTGTTTGGCCGACCAATGCGGGTTGGCCTGAACCACCCATGTTTCGGGTCCTTTGCGTCCCGGTTTGGCCGCATCGCGCGCGGCCCAACTGATCAGCCCGGCGTCACGAACGGTGTCGGCCTTGCTCATCACTCGGTCGTCGAACGCAAACATGCCGGTCCAGCACGGCTGTGATCGCGCGGCCAGCGCCGTTGCTGCCAGCGAAAGGTCGTGCAACGCCACGATTGCGGCGGCCTGCTCGGGCGGCAGCGAAATCACCACCGCATCGAAAGGCCCTTTGCTCTGGCGTTCACCCTCGCGCGTTTCGCCCGAAAGATGCCATCCGCCATCACGCCGCACCAGACCGCGCACGTGCCAGCCGAAGGTTACGTCCTGCTGTTCGGCCATATCCTTGACCACGGCATTCATCGTGGGGACGCCCACCCATGCACCCGTGCCAGCCGCGGGCCATGGTGATGCAACGCCGCTGGCAGACCAGCGCGCCACTTGCGACATGAAGGCCGGATCGCGCACGGTGAAGTACTGCGCCCCGTGGTCGAAGTGCGCTTCGCCCAGCGGGGTCGCCATGCGGCGGGTCGCCATGCGCCCGCCGGGGCCGCGGCCTTTGTCGAACAATGAAACCTGATGTCCGGAACGAACGAGCGTAGCAGCGCAGGAGAGACCGGACATCCCCGCGCCGATGATGGCAACTTGCATTTTCATGACCTGTTTCGGGGCGTCAGCCACGTCCCATCAACGCCAGCACTTCTTTGCGGCTGCTTGCATCGTCAAGGAAGCATCCCAGCATGCGGCTGGTCACCATGCCCACGCCATGGGTGCGCACGCCGCGCCCGGTCATGCAGCCATGCTGCGCCTCGATCACCACGGCCACGCCCTGCGGCTGCAGGTGCTCCCAGATTGCCTGCGCGACTTCGGCGGTGAGCCGCTCCTGCACCTGCAGGCGCCGGGCATAGCCATGTAGCACGCGAGCCAGCTTTGAAATGCCGACCACCCTGTCCTTCGGCAGATAGGCGATGGAGGCCGTGCCGGTGATCGGAGCCATATGGTGTTCGCAATGGCTCTGGAACGGAATGTCCTTCAGCAGCACGACTTCATCATAGCCGCCCACTTCCTCGAAAGTGCGCGAAAGGTGTACGCCGGGGTCTTCGGCATAACCGCCGCAATATTCGCGCCAGGCGCGGGCCACCCGCTTGGGCGTATCGATCAGGCCTTCGCGTTCGGGCACATCCCCCGACCAGCGGATCAGCGTGCGGATCGCTTCTTGCACTTCATCGGGCACGACAACCTTGCCATCTTCGCCGATCACGTCGGCCATGCCGGTCGCGGCGGCAATGGTAGGGGAATAGACGTTCATCGGCGGCTCCAGTCCTTTGCGGCATCAAGCCATGAGGCAAGCATTGCGGGATGATGTCCGGATGCGCCGCTGCCCGGTCAGGAACAACACGGACCAAAGGGCACGGACTGGAAACCTGCCGGAAAGCGCGTATATATGCCCTATGTCCATAGCCGAAATGATCAGCTCCAGCCCGACGGCCGCCGTCATCAGCAATCCGCGCCTGCCGGATAACCCGATCATTGCGTGCAATGATGCGTTCGTCGAACTGACGGGTTACAGCCGCGAGGAGATCATCGGTCGCAACTGCCGCTTCCTTCGCGGTCCCACGACCGAGGATGACAAGGCCCGCATCCTGCGCGAAGGGATCTGGCGCAAGCAGCCGGTCATGGTCGAAATCCTGAACTACAAGAAGGATGGCACCCGTTTCCGCAACGCAGTCATGGTCGCGCCGATCTTTGATGCCGATGGTGAACTTGAATATTATCTAGGCTCGCAGGTAGAGATTGCCGAGGATCTGGGGCAGGCCAATGATGTTCGCCGCAACGAAGCCGCTGACCGGGTCGAACGCCTCAGCCGCCGCCAGAAGGAAATTCTCGTGCTGATGGCTGCGGGCAAGCTCAACAAGCAGATCGCCTACGAACTCGGCCTAAGCGAACGCACGGTCAAGATGCACCGCTCTGCCGTGCTCAAGGGGCTGGACGTGAAAACCAGCGCGGATGCTATTCGTGTGGCCATCGAAGCCGGATTCTGATCTTCAACGTACTGCTGCTACGGCATCTTTGATTCTGATTTCGCACCACAGGCCCGCCGGATCGAAGCTTACTTCTACCCCATCAAGCCCCGGCTGCGGCACAAGCAGCTTCATGCCCAATCCGTTTTGGGCAGGCTCCGTTTGCGTTGGCCCGTTCTTAATTTGCTCAGTCTGCGTCGGTGCAACAACCGGTGGACCGTTCTTTTCGGTCCACAGCAGATAAAGCGTGTTCGTGTCGGCTTGGATAAACCACGTGAGTTCCACGCGGCCCCGCTCGGTCGAAAGCGCGCCGTGCTTGATGGCATTGGTGCATAGCTCGTGCAGCGCCATGATCAGCGGAATGCAGCTGTCCGGCGGCAAGACACACGGCTCCCCGGTCATGCTGATTCTGCCATCCCGGTCAAACGGCGCAATGGTCTGGTTCGCCAGTTGGGGCAGCCGCCCCTCTGCTTCGGCACCGATCTGCAGAAGATCGCTGGCTGCTGCCAGCCCTTCGATCCGCAGACTGAATTCCTTGTAGAAGTCGAGTGGCGACGTTGCCTTCGGCCCGCGTGAGGCCAGAGCCTGAATCAGAGTCAGCATGTTGCGCACGCGATGGCGCAATTCGCGGTTGAAAGTCGCCTGCTGTTCATTGATGACGGCCAGCGCCCGTACAAGGCGGCGCAGATGCATTCCGGTCAGCACGATCAGCGCAGCCGACAGCGTGAACAACCCAAAAAACGCCATGCGCGCCGTCGATATCTCGCGAAACCACGGCCCACCGCCAAACAGCCGTTGCGAAAGGATCGCCGCAGCAATGGCAAAGGCGATGGCATAACGCAGCCGCAGCGCGATCGCGGCCAGCAGAAGGCTCGGCCAATAGGTAATGAAGGGCAGCCCCAGCGCCCCTGCATCCACCGTGGCTCTCAAGGTGGTGGGGATGACCAGCAGGCCGATGATCCAGATCAGCGACTCGCCAGCAGACTTGTTGCGCTCCACAAGCACGCGCAAAAAGCGTTGGCTTGCGCGATCCTGTGAACTCAAACACCCTCTCCGTGCGCCGGCGGTACTTCGGCCCATAACCGAAGGCTATTTTTCCTATAACTAAAGATATGATATGTCAAAGTCTACCGCTCATCAAACCAGTTGCGCCGTCTATCACCAAATGGTTGCCGCTTGGCTGGATTTGGGCCTGGCGACATACGATCACTGCAGGTTTGTACAAGGTGCCCAGCCCTATCTATCTCTCCGGTCGGCCGGACGGGGGGTGCAAGTCCGTCCGACCTTCCGGGGAAACGGTTCGAGCGCTTTCTCACCAGAAGGACTCACCTGGCAGCTCAGAAAACGCGGTAAAACAGTATGGTAGGGCGATCTGTCTGATGCAATCGGAACGGATTGCGCTCTAGCTTGGCTGTGCGGCGTTGACGGGCGCTGATGCCGATTGCTGATCGCTGATGGTCGTGATCGACCGCGAAAGCATGGCCAGCGTCAGGTCCATGGATTCGATACCCTGCCGGCTCAGCCGCACAAAGGTCCGTCGTCCGTCGCGACCGTCGTCTTCGCGCTCGATGAGCCCACGGGTCTCCAGAATGCGCAGCCATCGCAGGGCCGTGGTCGGCGGAACATGCGCACCGATGCAGGCACTGGTGGTAGGAACACGTCGATCCTCGCGCGCGGCGATGTACAGATCCAGCAGGATGTCCCAGGTGGGTTCGCCAAACAGATCGGCGGGCAATGCCTTGTGGCGCCGCCTGCGTACTGCGTAAACCTCGCGCGCGATCGCTGCGTGCCTCGCCAGTGTCTCCTGATCGAATGTCTCGCGCGGGGCAGGTGTCTCAACCAGTCGAGGATGGCCCCTGCGGCCCCCCCTGTCGCCATCGCTGGCGTTGCCGATCGTGGCACGCATGGAACGTACGGTCATGAATTGCTCCCCAAGAAACGCAGATGTCCCGGAAAATCAGAAAACCGGGGACTCAAATGAAAGTCAGCCGATCAACGGATCGATCGTTCATGCCCGATCACGCACAAGGCAGCGCGCAACGCAGCTTCGACCAGCCAATCATGTATGAAGTAAGGCGCGGGCCCTTGAACGTTTCACTGCCAGACCTTCCCCAAGGTCCCCTGATCCCCAGCCGTAAAGCCAGACTTCAGGTAACGGCCTGCCCAGTCAGGTAAGCCGCCATGCGTGATAGCGTCCGATTCGTTCCGATCTGCGGGCGTGTGCTATGGTCCCCAACAGCAAGGCCGTGGTCTGGATGGGCAGCGGCAACTGCGCCATCGCAAAATACCCATAACGCACCAGCGACAGCTCGGTCAGCTTCGCAACATGCGAAAGGACCACGATGATTTGTGCAGCACAGACCCACATCGGCCATGCGCGGTTTGCCCGAAGCGCAACCCACAGCATTGCCAGCAATGACCAGGTATCAATCACGATGTGCCCGGCGTTCACCGCGAAGAACGTCGGATACCCCCAGACAAGGTGATTGATGACATCCAGCGCACCTGCTGAAAACATGATCCAGGCTACCAGCCGCTCCGGCTCTTCACCCTTGCGAAGGGCGAAGAGCAGGATGGCAACAAACAACAACCTGTACATCCAGATCAGATGCATCGTTCACAACCAGTCATGCAAAGTGGGCAGGGCTGGCCAGAATTCAGGCAGCCTGGACAAGGCCAAACGACGTGTCATCCTGATCCAGCGATCCAGCGGGCGGACAGCCATCAGCAATGCCGGCATTCACCTCGTGGCCCACGTCAAGCAGCTTTCCGTGAACGCGGGCCAGCTCGCCGCTGGCTTGCAGGATGGCCTTCTGGCTCGCTGCCAACCGTAGCAGTGCGTCCTGACCGGTGAAGGGACCGACGGCGGTTTCGCGACGTGCGCGAACCATGGTGGCAAGTAGATTGGCCTGGCGGATCAGGGCTTCGTCAAGTGCGGCTTCGGCTTCATGCAGGTCGCGGGTGATCCGCATGCCATGCACAAGCACGGCATTGCCGGTGCCTGCGTCGGGGCGGCCTTTCACGCCCGGATTGGTCGCATTCAGGTTGGAAATCTTGGCTTCGTTCTTAGCAGTGTTGGTCGTCATCGTCGCTCCCACCTGCTCCACGGTTGGTGAAACAGGCCCCTTTGCAATAGATGGCGGCGCCCCCGCGCCGGTCATCCGGTTCATGAAAGGAGATGCCATTCAGACCGCTGGCCCCAGACCACTGGTCTTTGCGGGCCGAGAGCCATTCAGCAATCGAACAGGTCAGCGATCGAGCAGCGATGAAAGTTGTGCAAACATGCTCAACCCACCCAGCACGATCAGGATCATGAACACCGTCAGGGCGCCGATAATTCCCAGCCGCCACAACGTGCCATTAGGCCCGTCGAACATCTCCGGGAGGACACGGTAATAGGCGATATCATCCGTCTGGGCTGTTTTGACAAAACCCGGTGCAAGAACTCCGGTGTTTGCTGTTGCAGCCATCGCTTCGCTTTGGCCTGTTGTTCCCGGCTGGTTCGGACCGGGATAAGCTTCTCCGGACTGGTCCAGTTCGTCAGGCTTGCACTCTGCAACGGATGGTTCGTCTTCCGTTTCCTCCTGCAACGCTGGTGCACCGGGAAGGGGAGGAAAGCCTACATGGGAAAACTCGTATACGGGTTGTTCGTATAGTTCGATCAGCCTGCGATAGGCTTGGGCAACTTCGCCGCGGGTGGCCACACCAAGCTTGGCGCGCGCCAGCATGATGCGCTGGTCTACGGTGTGATGCGATATCCCAAGGAGACGCGAGATTTCCTTCGACGTCTTGTGCTGGATCAGCAGGTCGAGCACTTCCCGCTGCTTTGATGTCAGCTCAGCCAATGGATTATCGAACAGTTCGCCCACTATCGTGATTGTCATCTTGCGCCCCAGCCATCCCCCGGTCCCGATGATAGGGTAAATGAATGATAGCGCGATAATGCCTTACAAGCCCCACTAATCCAATCATTCTTTCGTTAATCTGTCTCACATTGGGTGTATAATTTGGGGTTGGTCCGGTTCCGTTAACTCGGGTCGCAGGTCCGGCAATTCTCGTTTATGTCTGCAGTAATAATCCTGCATTCCTCTGGTTGTTTTGGCCTGTGTTTCTGCCCGTGTCGGCACTGTTCATTATCGCCGGAATGCGGCACATAGTGTCGCAAAGTTCGGTTGAAGGGCCGAATCGGGGGATTTGCGTTTGCAATTCGGAAGAGGGCAGCGGCGGAGCGCAGGGCGGGTCGTGGCCACAGGACGCGCCTTGCTTGCGCTTGCGTTCCTCGTGGTTCTGCTGGTCGATCCAAACGCTCCGGTTCGAACCAACAGCAGTGTCGGGTTCCCCCTCGTCAGCCTCTATCTGACCTGGGCTGCTGCTCTGATGATCATCGCCTGGCAAAGCTGGTGGTTCGATTATCGCCTTGCCCCGCTGGCCCAAGGTATCGACATTGCCATGTTCCTGGGCGCTGTCTATCTGACTGAGAGCCGGTCAAACGAGTTCCAGAGCCCGTTTCTCGCATTTGCAGCGTTTCTGCTGATTGCAGCGATGGTGCGCTGGAACTGGCGCGCCACCGCGCTAACAGCCATCGTGCTGCTGGCTTCCAACATGCTGCTGGGGTTGATACTTTACAGCAGCGGCTTTGAAATTGATTTATTCCGTTTCTTCCGCCGCATATTATACATCGTCATGCTGTCGTCGATGCTGATCTGGCTCAGCATGTCTCGCGGTGGAGAAAGAGTTCAGGCCATGCCAGAACCTCCGGGCGTTCCGGGTGAACGCCGCGATCTTGTGTTCGATGCTGCGTTAACTTTCGTAACTTCCTTGCTCGATGCCAGAAAGGCTGCATTTGCCTTTGCCGGAAGCGAAGAGCCGTGGATCGATTTGCGCATGCTCGGCCCGGAAGGCTACACCTCGCGTCAGCTCGATCCGGAATTGTTTGCCGAAGAACTGCTGGCTTTCCACCAAACTGCACTGTTCAGCACTGTCAAGCAACGCGAGCTTGTTCAGTCTGATGACGGAACCCTCCTCATTGCCAAGGCAGGGACGAAAGGCGGGGCTGCATGTCCGCAATTGGCGGTTCATCTTGGCATTGATGAAGGGCTGGTCGTTCCGGTCCATTGCGCCACAGGCAGCGGGCAGATCATCATCTGGGAAGCTGAAACGCTCAGCTTTGACGATATCCGCCTGTTCGCTGCCTTCGGTGAAGAGATTGGCCGCGCGCTTGATCGTGAAGAAATGTCTCGTCTGGCACGGGTCGAAGTGGAAACCGGCGTCCGGCAGGCTGTGGCCCGCGATCTTCACGATAGCGTAGCCCAGTTTCTGGCCGGCACCCTGTTCCGGCTCGAAGCGCTGCGGCGCTGGATTCGTGAAGGACACGATCCCGATGGCGAGATCGATTCGATCAAAAACGCGCT
>JBEQBV010000011.1:0-34560 GCA_041639635.1 Novosphingobium sp. | reverse complement strand
AGCGCGCATTCAGGAATGCCACGGCGGGCCGTTCAGAAACCTGCCCGCGCTCGCTTTCCCAGCCGAATACCGCAGCGGCCGGTTCCAGCAACGGGGCCGAACGAGGCCAGGCATCGGCCAGAATGCGAGCCAACCAGTTGTCGACTTCGTCAAAGGCGGTCACGCTTGCCGTTTCGGCATGGCGCAGCACGGCCTTCAGGTGGCCCAGTGCCATCGCCTCTTCCCAGCCTTGCAGGGGGGGCAGATCGTCCTGCTCGTCATCCTGATCGGGAAGATCGGTCAACAACAGTCGATAGAGCGCCTGTTCATGCGCCCATGCAGGCATGACCGCATCTGACGTTGCTTCCAGCCCCAGCAGAACGGGCCGTGTGAACGGATCGCGCGCCACGGCAATGGCTTGCTCAGCCGGGGCCTGCGCTGCCGAAAATCCGGTCGTCACATCCAGCTTCGGTGCCGCGCCGGAAAGGCGCGTGGTCAGGCTTGGATCCGCCTGCCCTTGCGCTGCAGGTGCAGCATAAAGCCAGCTTGAGCTTTCGGATTCGGGAAGTGATTCCAAAGCCTTTTCTAAGCCGGATTCCGGCTCCGACTCAGGCTCCGGCGTTGGCGGTAAATCCGGCGGGTCACTTTGCACTGCTCCGGCAAAAGGATCGAAGTCCTCGTCCGCTGCTGGCTTGGCCTGCATTCGCGCCCAGCGCAGCGCGGCATCGCGGGCTTCGCGCAGGCGAGCATAGCCATCGACGTCACGGTCGATGTCCATCGCCTTCAGCCGCTCGGCATAGGCGCGTCGGATTGCCGCCACCTCTGGCGTCTTGGCAATCTTCAGGACATTCCAGGCCTGCGATGGAGTCATTGGGGCGTCACAGGGGCGGATGCGCTTCAAGCATGTCAAGCAGGCCGGAAAGATCGGCGGCGGCATCGGCAATGCGGCGCGGGTCCTGGCTGTCGAGCGCGGCGACGAACTGGCTGGTCCGGTCCCCCACTACTGCGCGCACATCGCCCAGAAACTCTTCAAACGCGCGCTCGGCCCGGGCCAGCAGCATCTGGTTGCCAGCCTCTTCGCGCGGGTGGTGCTTCAGCGCGGCGAGCGCCTTGCGCCGCGCGTCCAGATCCTTGGCAGCCTTGCGGTCTTCCTCGTCGATGATCATCAGATTGTGTTTCGCGCCGGTCAGCGGCACATCCACGTCCACTTCCAGCAGGCCCGAACTGTCATAGGAAAAGCGCACATCTATGGACACTTCGCCTGCCGGGCGCGGCGGTACCGGCACTTTCAGCTCGCCGAGGAAAACATTGCCCGAAACCTCGCGCGCTTCGCCTTGGTAGATCTTGACCGAGATCTGTTTCTGCTTTTCGCCCATCGTGCTGTAAGCGCCTGATCGGCTCACCGGCACGGGGGTGTTGCGCTCAATAATCGGGGAAAACAGCCCTTCTTGCACGGTGCCCCGGGCCGAATGCTCCGCCGTTTCGATGCCCAGCGTGAACGGGCACACATCGGTGATGCGGATTTCCTCAAGGCCGCCATCGCGCGCAATCAGCCCGCCCTGAATCGCCGCGCCCAGCGCCACCGCATGATCGGGGTGGATCGTGGAATTGGGAAAGCGCCCGAACAGCCGCGTGATCGCCTTGCGCACCAGCGGCATGCGCGTGGCCCCGCCCACCAGCACCACCTCGCTCAAAGATGCCGCATCGATCTGGCTGTCGCGCAGCGCGCGCACCACTGGATCGCGCAACCGCTTGATCAGCCCTTCGGCCTGCGCCTCAAACTCGCTGGCGGTGACCGTGGTGGAAAGCCGCGTACCATCCACCGTCAGCGCAAATTCGGCCTCCTGCGCGTCGCTCAGCGTACGCTTGGTGCGTTCGGCGGCCTGCAATAGCAGCGCTTCGGCGCGGCGCTCGTCGATCTTGCCCAGCAGGCCATCGGGATCAAGCCGCCCGCGCACCGCTGTGGCAATTGCCGTGTTGAAATCGTCCCCGCCCAGCCGGTTGTCCCCGGCAGAGGCGCGCACTTCGACGATGCCTTCGAACATTTCGACGATGGACACATCGAACGTGCCACCGCCCAGATCGAAAACCAGAAACGGCTCACGCTCTTCCTTGTCCTGCAGGCCAAAAGCCAGCGCGGCGGCGGTGGGTTCGTTGATCAGGCGGCGCACGGTCAACCCGGCCAGTTCGCCCGCCCGGCGCGTGGCTTTGCGCTGGCGGTCGTTGAAATAGGCGGGCACGGTAATCACTGCCTCGGTCGGGCGGGTGCCGGTATGCGCGGTCACATCATCGCGCAACGCCATCAGCACCAGCGCTGAAAGCTCCTCGGCGGAAAACTCTTTCTTGCCCAGCCGTAGCTTGCGGTCAGTGCCCATCAATCGCTTGAAGCTGGTCGCCGTCGCGCCGTCCTTCATCGCCATTCGCTCAAGCGCGGCGGCACCGACCAGCGTATTGCCATCGGGCAGGACCGATACGGCAGAGGGGGTAAGCATGCTGCCCAGCGCATTGGGCACCAACGCAGCTTCGCCGCCGTTTTCGTTGCTTTGCCACAGGGCCACCGCGCTGTTGGTGGTTCCCAGATCGATTCCGATGAGCATTCGTCTTCCCGTGATTGCGCAAGGGGTGATGCGTCAGCGGGCGCTGATTTGGCAAGCGCAAAGCGGCGTTTCAGCCGCGCGCAAGCCCCACAGCGGCAAGGCAGGCGTCCACTTCGCCAAGCAGGCGGTCCAACCCCTCATCACTTCGGCTTTCGGCGCGCACCACCAGCACGTCCTGCGTATTGGATGCGCGCAGCAGCCACCAGCCATCGGGGGTTTCCACGCGCACGCCATCGGTCTGGTTCACCGTAATCCCATCGGCGATCAACTGGGCCAGCACTTCGTCCACGGCGGCAAACTTGCGCGTCTCGTCCACCTGAAACCGCAGCTCAGGCGTGGCCACGCGCTCGGGCATCGCATCGCGCAAGTCAGTCAGGCTCGTTCCGATTCGGACAATGGCGGCGATCAGACGCACAGCTGCGTAAAGCGCGTCGTCAAAACCGAAATAGCGGTCGGCAAAAAACATGTGCCCGCTCATTTCTCCGGCCAGTGGAGCACCTGTCTCCTTCATTTTGGACTTTATCGGGGAATGCCCGGTCTTCCACATCAGCGGCTTTCCGCCCAGCTCTGCGATGCGGTCAAACAGCGTGGAACTGGCCTTCACATCGGCAATAACCGTGGAATTTGGCCGTTCCTTGAGCATGTCCTGCGCATAGATGGCCAACAGCTCATCACCCCAGATCACGCGGCCCTTGCTGTCCACGGCTCCGATTCGGTCGCCATCCCCGTCAAATGCCACTCCGAAGTCGAGGTGATGCTCCGCGACAGCAGCCCGCAGATCGGTGAGATTGGATTCCACAGTCGGATCAGGATGATGGTTGGGAAAATGGCCGTCCACGCGCGTATGAAGAAGGACATGAGTGCCGGGCAGGCGCGTGGTCAGCGCGTCGACGATGGGGCCAGCAGCGCCGTTCCCCGCGTCCCAGCCGATGCGAAGGGGCGTCAGGGTCTCGGCGTCGATACCCTCCAGCGCGCCGATCAGGCAATCGACATAAGCGTCGGCCACGTCGGCGTCGTGGACGCGCCCATTGCCGCTGACCCACGCGGCTTCATCGGCGATCCGCCCGAGATCGATTATGTCGGCCCCAAAGAACGGCGCGCCTTCAAGTACCATCTTGAAGCCATTGTGATTGGCGGGATTGTGGCTGCCGGTTACGTGAACGCCGCCCTGAACCTCTGGAACTAAAGCCTTTGCGGCGGGCGTTGCCGCAAAATAGAGCATCGGACTTGGCCCCAACCCGATCCGCAACACATCCACGCCACTGGCCACAAGCCCTTGAACCAGCGCGTGTTCCAGCACGGGTGAACTAAGCCGTCCGTCATACCCAACGGCCACACGGGCACCGCCCCGCTTCCGCACCACGGTGCCAAAGCTGCGCCCCACGGCATGGGCATCATCGACCGAAAGCGTTTCCCCAAAGACCCCGCGAATATCGTATTCGCGCAGGATCGAGGGGTGGAACGAGTGCCCCGTCATCCGAAAATCAGGACCCGCGCCGGTCGGAAAGGCGGGCCAGCAACAGGTCGCGCGCGGCGTTGGCTTCGTGGACGGCTTCGTTCGTGCCGCCGCGGTCGGGGTGGACTTGCTGGATCAGGCGACGGTGCGCTTCGATCACGTCTTCATACGAAGCATCGGCTTTCAGGCCGAGCAGATTGCGCGCCTTTTTTTCGTTCCGGTCACGCGGGTCACCGGCCAAAAGTTCCCACGGCCAGCGCCCGGCGAGCAGCTTGCAGGCAAGGCTCGCCAAAGCGGCGATCGTGAGCAGTTTAATCATCAGGCGGCGCTCTCAAGTGCACTCTTGGTGCTGCTAGGTGCATCTAGGTGCACTTCAGGATTTGGTTTCGGAAGGTTCAATCCGCCCACCAGAGTCCGCAGCTCCTGACGGGCCACCAGATGGCTGGTGCCAAGCTCACCCAGATGCCCTTTATCCAGCAAAGTCAAGCCACTAGGAAACAGTTCGCGGTAGATCACACGCTCCGAAAGGCCGCTCGCCACGCGGAAGCCGACGCGCTTTGACAGTTCGGTCAGCGCGGTATCGATGCGCTTCTGGTTGCGCGCTTCGGTAAAGCCGGTGCGGTTGCGCACGACCACCCAATCCATCTCGCGGCGCGCATCCTTGATCGTGGCCATCGCTCGCTTCTTGCGCGCTTCCCAGATCAGTTCGGCGTAGAACGACAGGCGGCGGACCTTGAAGGTTTCGGCGTCCACCTGCCCGATCAGGTCGAAATCGACGAAGCTGTCATTCAGCGGAGTCACCAGCGTATCGGCGCGGGTGGCGACATGGCGGGCGAGAGGATCATCGCGGCCGGGCGTGTCGAAGATGATGAAATCGTGGGATTCCGCAAGCCGCGCGGTGATCGCGTCAAGTTCGTCGGTGCTGTCTCCGCCATAGACCTCGAACGTGGCGGTGGGCAGCGAAATGGCGCGGCGACGCATGGTTTCGGCGCGGTTTTCGAAATAGCGGTGCATCGTGCGCTGGCGGGCATCGAGATCGATTGCCGCCACCCGCGCGCCCTGCGCGGCGAGCGCAATGGCGACATGGACCGCCGTGGTGGATTTGCCGGTTCCGCCCTTTTCGTTGGCGAAGACAATGCGATGCGGGCCATGGGACAAGGCGGGATACTCTCTGTTCGGTTGCATCAGGCGGGCTTGCGAGAGGCCACTTGCCCCCCTATCGCCCACACGTTCCGACTTAGTGGAGTGACTGCGAAGGTGCAAACGATCAACCGGCTGGAAGACCTGCGCAAGGCGGTCGATGCGCTTAAAAGCGGGGGAAAAAGGATCGCCTTTGTGCCCACAATGGGCGCGTTGCACGAAGGGCACCTGACGCTGGTGCGCGAAGGCCGCGCGCGGGCAGACCATGTGATCGCATCAATCTTCGTCAACCCGCGCCAGTTCGGCCCGACCGAGGATCTGGACGCCTATCCCCGCCGTCTGGCTGCTGATGCGGCACTACTTGAGGCAGAGGGTGTGGCGATCCTGTGGGCGCCGACGGTGGACCAGATGTACCCCGAAGGATACGCCACCAACATCAGCGTTTCGGGAGTGAGCGAGGTGGCCTGCGGTGCATCGCGGCCCGGCCATTTCGATGGCGTGGCCACGGTGGTGTGCAAGCTGTTCAACCAGGTGCGGCCCGATGTGGCGCTGTTCGGGCAGAAGGACTGGCAGCAATTGGCCGTGATCCGCCGCATGGCCCGCGACCTGGATCTGACGCAGCCCTATGCGGAAAATATCATCGGCGTGGAAACCGTGCGCGAAGCCAGTGGCCTCGCCATGAGCAGCCGCAATCAGTACCTTACGGCGGAGGAGCTTGATCAGGCGGTCCAGCTTTCAGCAGCAATGCGCCGCGCGATTGCGGCCATTGAAGGCGGTGCGGATGTTCAGAGCAGCCTTGATGCCATGAAGGCGCAAATTCTGGCCGCGGGCTTCATGTCTATCGATTATGGCGATCTGCGCGATGCAGACACGCTGGAGGCGCTTTACGAATGGGGCGGGCGAAAGGCCCGCCTCCTCGTCGCCGCGCGGATCGGCGGGGCGCGTTTGATCGACAATATGGCGGTTGGTTGACGCTCAATAGGTTGAAGGCGGGTCACTGGCCGGAAAGCTTTCGTCCGAAGCTTGATCAACCGTGTCCCAGCGCTTGGGATCGGACCGCATGCCCTCGACGCCAGCAGAGCGCACTTTTGCAAAATTGCCGTTGGCGTTCTCACCTTCGGCAAAGGCAGCAGGTGCATGTTCCTGGTGCTTGCGGTTTACCAGCTTCCAAAGTCCGTAACCCGCCGCACCTGCGACGGCCCATTGTAACAAGCCCATGACCAATCTCCTGTTTGCACAGGCCCATCATCATTGAGGGGCCATTCATCAGGAGGACAACGCCTGAGTGCCTGAAAAGGTTCAGGGAATTGTGATGGTCGGCGGTTTGGGTGGCTGTGGCGGGCGAGGGCGCGACACATTCACGCCCTGTCCGTTCTCATTTTCACGTCGGCCAGTGGCGCGGTTCAGGAAATCGTCGTTGGCAGCAGGCGGCGCATTAGGCGGAAAGCCTTCGGGCGGGGCATCGGGATCGAAGGGCTGGCTGTCTTCATTGGGCGCGCGCCGCTCACCCCGCTTTTGCGACGGGTCGACCAGATTGCCCTGTTCATCGACGTAAAAGTAATCATCCGGATTACCGAGCATGGCCTCGTCATCGGGCTCAAGCTGCCATTCGGGCAGTTTCAGTTCGGTATCGAACTTTTCGACCGGACGCTTGGCTGTGGCGACCTTCATATAGGCGGCAAAGGCGCGCGCAGGGGCAGCGCCGCCCTGCAGGCCGGGCACGGCCTTGGCATCATCGCGGCCCATCCACACGCCGGTGGTGACGCCGCTGGAAAAGCCCAGAAACCAGCCATCCTTGTTCGATGATGTGGTGCCGGTCTTGCCCGCCACGGGCCGCCCGATTTGCGCCGCACGGCCTGTGCCGATGTTGACTGCGGTCTGCATCAGATCGGTCATACCTGCGGCCACATAAGGCGGGACAAGCTGCTGAGGGGTTTCGGGGCGGTAGCGGTAGAGCACTTCGCCATCGGTCGTCGTAACCTTGCGAATGCCATAGGGCTGCACCGACATGCCCTTTGCCTGAACCGAGGCAAAGGCGCGGACCATATCGATCACGCGCGTTTCCGATGATCCCAGCACCATCGAGGGCAGGGTGTTGATCGGCGTGGTAATGCCAAAGCGGCGCGCCATATTGGCGACCTGACCAAAGCCGACCTCGTTGCCCAGCTGTGCCGCCACGGTGTTTTTCGAATAGGCAAAGGCGGTGCGCAGATCGATTTCGCCGGCATAGCGCCCGCCATCATTGCGCGGGGTCCAGCCATCGACCGTCACCGGTTCATCAACCACGCGGTCATCTGGGGTGTAGCCTGCTTCGAGCGCCGAGAGATAGACGAACAGCTTCCACGCCGAACCCGGCTGGCGCACGGCGTTCACGGCACGATTGTAGTTCGAGGACACGTAATCGGTCCCGCCGACCATTGCCAGCACCGCACCATCGCGATCAAGCGAGACGAGCGCGCCTTGGGCACCCTTGGGGGCGAAGCCTGCAATCGCGCTGGTGGCGGCCTTTTGCATGACCGGGTCAAGCGTGGTCCACACTTCGATCGGCTTGTCGTTTTCAGGCAGGATCAGATCAAGCTGAGGCAGCGCCCAATCGGTGAAGTAGCGGGCCGAGTTCTGCCCGGCGCGATCTTCGACCATCTTGACCTTTTTCAGGTCTACGTCCTGCGCCTGCTGTGCGGACAGATAGCCATTGGACTTCATGGTTTGCAGCACCACGCCCGCGCGGGTTACGGCGGCATCGGCATCGGCGGTGGGCGAGTAGCGCGAAGGGGCTTTGACCAGCCCGGCGATGATCGCGGCTTCGGGCAGGGTGATCTCTTCGCCCGAATGGCCGAAGAACTTGCGCGCGGCGCTATCGATGCCATAGGCCCCGCCGCCGAAGTAGACCTTGTTCAGATAGAGTTCGAGGATCTGGTCCTTCGAGAATTTCTGTTCCAGCGCCAGCGCCAGCACCCATTCGCGCGCCTTGCGGGCGAAAGTCTTGTTGTTGTTGAGGAAAATGTTGCGTGCCAGCTGCTGGGTGATCGTTGATCCACCCTGCCGCCACGTGCCGCTTTCCACCCGCACCATCAGCGAGCGTACGATGCCAATGGGATCGACGCCCCAGTGGCTGCGATAGCGGCGGTCTTCGACCGAAACCATCGCATCGCGCATGACCTGCGGAATGCGTTCATAGGGCACCCATTTGCCGTAGCTTGGTCCCAGCGTGACGATTTCGGACCCATCAGTGGCGCGCACCACGATCATCTGCCCGGTCTGGCTGGACTTCAGTTCCTGATACCCGGGCAGCGAGCGCATGGTGACAGCGACGGCCACGGCCAGCGCAATCGCGCCGAGCAGGGCAAAACCTGCGCCCCACACGAACAGGCGGCCAATCCAGCGCCGGAACTTGGAGCCAGATTTGGGTTGCGGATCGGACCGCCCGCCATCGGGGCGGCGGGGAATGTCCCGTCTGGCCATCAGTCTTGTACCGTTTCCCTCAATCCAGACAGGGGCATGCGAAGCCCCGGCGCGTTCCTTTTGCCCATTGCCTATCCGAAACGGAACACAGGGTTAACCGCAAATCGCCGAACCGCCATTTTCACGCCTTCGATGTCAATCTTCGGGCGTGAATTCCAGCGAGGCGCTGTTCATGCAATAGCGCAGGCCGGTGGGCGCCGGGCCATCGGGGAAGACGTGGCCAAGGTGACCATCGCACCGGGCGCAGCGCACTTCGGTGCGGACCATCCCGTGGGTGACATCGGTGTGTTCATCGACGACCGAGCTATCGACCGGGGCGTAGAAACTGGGCCAGCCCGAACCGCTTTCATACTTGGTATCAGAGGTGAACAACGGTGCACCGCATCCGGCGCAGTGATATTCGCCCTTGGCCTTGTTCTTTTCGTAGGCCCCGGTGAAGGCGCGTTCGGTACCACCCTGCCGCAACACGTGGTACTGTTCGGGCGAGAGGCGTTCACGCCATTCGGCTTCGGTCAGGTTCAGCTTGTCGGACATGGGGAGGCTCCTTTGCGCCACCATATGGGTTGCGCCACGCGCTTGCTCAATAGTGCGATTTTGCTTCGGGCTTTGCCAGATCATAGCAATGGGCGATGTCGTAGCGGTCAACACCGCCTCCACCTGCGGCTGCATCGGTTTCGATAGCCGCGCGAGTTTTTGCTACCGCCATCTCGGCCGCTGTGCTGCTGCCGCCGGTGCTGGTAATTGTCTTGCGGTGCCGGTCGGCCAGCACCATCGCCAGCGTTTTCAGATCGCGGGCTGTGGCGGTCATGCCTTCGCGGGCATGGACTTCGTCATAGGCAAGGCCAAGGATCGCCGCGCATTGACCCAGATCGGGCACCTCCAAGGGTGGCACTGTGGCGTCCAGTTGTGCGAGGCATGGCTGCGCAAGGGCTGCAAGCGCTGCGTCGGGATCAGGCGCGCGCTGCAATACCTGCACATCAGTGGTGAGCAGCGCGCGCACTGCCTCGCGCGAAAGGCCGGCCTCGCGCATGACCCGCTCACCGGTATCGGCAAAGAAGGTCTTGCCGCGCAAGGCCAGCGGTGGCCAGCCGGGTGTGGCATCGCGGTTTGCCTGGCTCATAGCCACGATGGCAAACGCCGCCGCACAGCGCAGCCCGATGCGATGCGCCTCGGTCAGGGTTGTGGCAGGGCTTGGGTTTGGTTCAGGGGTCAGCGCCATCAGCGGGGAGGCGGCAAGAACCAGAGCGGGCAGGAGAGCAGGCAAGCGCATCGGACGGCCATAGCCGTGAAATGGCGCGGTCGCCGCAAAAAAGGGGCCGCGAACAGGAAATCCGTTCGCAGCCCATGACCTTTGCGGGGTCAGTTTTGGCGTGCTTGTCACAGGGTAGATGACGGGCGCGCGCTGGAGATCGGGATATGCCTCAGCCGGCTGCAGCTTCGTTGCAGCGGGCGAGGTCTTCGGCGGCAAGTTCACCCTGAGGCGTGGCAAAGCGAGCGACGGGGCCGACTTTCTGGGCAAGGCGGGCGCAGACGATGACCGGGCGTGAGGTATCGCGGGCGGCAGAGCATTCGGCCCCTTCGCATTTCCACAGCAGACCTTTCTGGACCAGCTTTTGCGTGCCATCCATCGGACGGGTGAGGGTGGCGGAATAGAACGGGCTGGCAGCCGCAGCGCGCAGCGGGGCCGCGGTCATGGCAAAGCCGGCGACTGTACCGGCAAGGGCCAGAACGGCGGGAAGGAGTTGGCGCGCGACGCTGCGCGTGTCTTTGTTCTTGGCAAGAATCATCGTGTTTCCCCTGAAGCCACTGGTGTTTGAAGCTGCGGAAACAGGCGTTTGGAGAGGATGCTATTTCCGTTGCGAATCACTACTTATCCGAGTAAGTTTTAGGTTGCAACTAGAAACTTAAATTCGCTAGCCAGACAGGATATAGACAGACGCCTATGGACAAGCTTCGCGAACCTTTGAGCGAAATCGCCCAATGTGGCCTGCCGCTGGCGTTGGAAGCCATGGGTGAGCGCTGGTCATTTATGATCCTGCGCGCGGCATTCAATGGGGTCCGGCATTTCGAGGATTTCCTCGAAGCGCTGGGCATTGCCCGAAACATTCTTTCCAATCGCCTGTCAAGGCTGGTCGAAGCTGGTATTCTGAAGCGCGAACATTGCGCCGATGATCGCCGCCGCATCGAATATCGCCTGACGCCCAAGGGGATGGACCTGCTTCCGGCCATGCTGGCGCTGCGCCAGTGGGGCGAGAAGTGGCAACTGGGCGTGCCTGCCAATCCTGTCTTGTGCGATTCCCGCGATGGATTGCCGATCAGGCCGATCGGCATCACGGCGCAGGATGGGAGGACGCTTTCACCCGATGATCTGACCTGGCGGGACCGTGCGGAACTTGATGCTGCCATCGCATTTGAACCGCTGCGTAAGGTTCCGTAAAAAAGCGGGCCGCCAGTTGCAGCGGCGACCCGTGAGGTTACCCGGCGGGGGACTGATGTCCGCCGGGCTTAGTTGCAAAACGATCAGCGCGCTGCAGCGCTTGCCATCTGGATCACGCCGGTTTGGGCCTGCTTTGCCTGCGCATAGCTTTTGTGGAAGCAGCGCTGCGCTGCGGCGAATTCCGGACTCCTGAAGTCAGCAACATCCAGGCCGCACACCTGCTTTGCCGCCTTGGCCAGGCGCTTGTTCAGTTCTGCCTGCCCCTGCTTGCTGGCAAGATCAAGGTCACCATAGTTGACGACACGCGTATCGGCCAAAGCGGGCTGGCTGACGGTCAGGGCAAGACCAAGGACGCTGGCCATGGCGAGGGTCTGTTTGAACATAGCGATTTCCTTCGGATGTCTGCCGGAGACATTCCGGCGGGTTGGCATGGTTGCGGTGACCGGGGAGCACTGGGCGCCCGGGGTCATTGGGGGGTCGTCGGGGGTCATCAAGATCAGGGGCAGAGCGTCCTGTCCGGTCACCGCATGCAGTCTGAATAGGTACAGTGCCGCCGCGATGCGCGCTCGCCTCGACCAGAATTCCATCAATTACGACAAACATTTATCCGGTCCGACGAACGGCAAACCATGGTCCACGAACAGCACCGAAGGGGTCAACCGGGCGAGGTGCCTTTGTGCCTACCGGCCTCGGATGGGCATGTGACATTGCCCCGCGCATGCCATAAGGTTCGCATCTGACATGGCGATTCTGATCATCTTCCTGCTCGGCGTCGGGAACTTCGCACTGCATCGTGCGGTGATGGATAGCGATCATCCGCTGCTGGGCCGTATGCCCCGGTTCGTGCATTTGCTGGGCGGGCGCTTTACCTTGATGGTGGAATTCCTGCTGCTGGTTGCCGCGCTGATGTTTGCAGAACAGGGCAATGCCACGGGGCCGATCGCCTATGTTGTCTATTCGGTTCTCAACAGCTTTTCGGCATGGTTGATCCTGACGGACAGGGTATGATTGTGCACGGGTTGCGGAACCGGGACGTGGCCCAGAGGTTTCGCAGAGCATGAGCGATAATGCGCCCTCGCCACTCGTCTGGCTCGTGACCAATTCGGCTAGCGGCAGCAATAATCGGGCAGCGGTCGAAGCGATTGATGCAGTGCTGCGGCCTGCACGGACCATTGCATTTCCTGATGAGCCTCTGCCCAGCCGCACCGATTTGGAAGCGGCAGGGGTTGCGACGCTTGCGGTCTTTGCCGGCGATGGCACGATCAATGCTGCGGCTGCGGCACTGGAAGGGTGGAGCGGTGCGTTGCTGGTTCTGCCGGGCGGCACGCAAAATTTGCTCTCCAAGGCGCTGCACGGCGACCGCCAGCTTGCCGCAATTCTGGCAGATGTGCCCGAGGCCCACCGCATGCGCCGCCATGGCATACGCACTTCGCAAGGCACTTCGCTGGTCGAGGTGCTGGCTGGCCCCGGCGCGATGTGGGCTGACGTGCGCGAAAGCCTGCGCGATCTTGATCTTCCCGCGATGGCTGAAAGCTTTTCCAGCGCGCTGCGGGAAACCCGCGCGGGGCCTGCGGTGCGCTTGTCCGATCCGCCGGATGGGAGGCCTGAAGGCTATCGTGCGCTGTTGCTGGCACCAGAAGGCGATGGCGTCCTGGTTGAAGGTTATGACTTTGCCGACTTTGGCGAATTTGCCGCGCAAGGCTTTGCCATGCTGATCAAGCGCAACTTTCGCGAAGGCCCGCATGACGATATCGGCGTGTTCCCTGCCGTAACGGTTAGCAGCACCACCCCAATCGCGCTGATGATCGATGGTGAACGGCGGCAGGGCGGAACCGATGAGCGCTTTGCCTGCGAAGAGATCGCGCTGGATTTCATCGCCACGCGCCCTGTTGGCCCTTGACCACCGCAACGCCAGCGTTGATCACGCTGGCCCGATGACCCGCCTGTTCCATATCAGCGACATCCATTTCGGCCTTGAAGATCGCCGCGCGCTCGATTGGGTGGCGCAGTGCATCGCGCTCGAGAAGCCTGATGCAGTGGCGATCACCGGCGATCTGACGATGCGCGCGCGCCACCGCGAATTTGCCGCAGCTTGCGAATGGATTCTGGCGCTGAACGTTCCGGTCACCGTGGAGGTTGGCAACCACGATCTGCCGTATTTCAATCTGATCGAACGCTTTACCAATCCCTATCGCCGCTTTCGCGCGATTGAGTCGATGCTTGAGCGCGAGCTTGATCTGCCAGGCGTGGCTCTGGTGCCATTGAAGACGACTGCGCGCGCGCAGCTCCGGCTCAACTGGTCAAAGGGCAATGTCGGCAGGGCGGCGTTGCGACAGACCCTTGCCGCTATAGACGCGCTGCCCGAAGGAACCCGCGCGATCGTGACCTGCCATCACCCGCTGGTAGAAGCGGGCACGCGCGGCAAGGCGCTGACGCGGGGCGGGAATCGCGCGCTGGCGGCGCTGGCCAGCCGCAATGTGCTCGCCGTGCTTTCGGGCCACGTGCACGATGCCTTTGACCTGATCCACCCGACTAGAAACGGGCCGGTCCGCATGATCGGTGCCGGGACGCTGAGCCAGCGGGTGCGCTCCACCCCGCCCGGTTTCAACGAACTGACGTTTGCAAATGGCGAGATTTCGGTCCGCGTCCGCAACCTTGAGCATGTGCCTTCGCGTGACATGATGATTGAAGACGTGCCCGAAGATGCGATGCCGCCAAGGGCATTGGGTGAACCTGTGGCGCCGGTGGGCGCTGTGCCGGAAATTGATCCTCCGGTCTATTGAGCAGGCCGTTTTCAAGCTGCGGGCGAGACTCCGGCAGGATTGCCAGCTTCATCGGGATTGGGCGTGCGCCAGCTGACGGCCTTTGGCACAGGGCGCGCGGCTCGTGTCCGTGACACAGAATCATTGGTGAGGCCCCCTTCGGAAGCGCTGAACAGATTGGCAGCGCCAGTCAGGAAAGTGGATTGAATGGACCAATGGATGCGGCGGATTTGACAGCGCGGCTGGACTGAATGCTTGCGGGCCTTAGCCTGACGCCCTAAGCGACAAGCATGGCTGTTTATTTCCATGAAGAAGATCTGCCTGAAGGCGTGCTTGCGCCCGGTGCAGTTGCTGTCGATACCGAAACGATGGGGCTGATCACTCCGCGTGATCGTCTGTGCGTCGTGCAGATTTCCGATGGGCGCGGGGATGAACATCTCGTACGGTTTTCGCCGGGCAGCGCCTATGCAGCACCGAACCTGAAGGCGGTGCTGGCTGATCCTGCGCGAGTGAAGCTTTATCATTTCGCCCGGTTCGATCTTGCCGCGATCGAGCATTATCTTGGCGTCGTGGCTGCCCCGGTGTTCTGCACCAAGATCGCATCGAAGCTGGTGCGCACTTATACGGATCGCCATGGGCTGAAAGATCTGGTGCGCGAGTTGCTGGGCAAGGAGATTTCCAAACAGCAGCAGTCAAGCGACTGGGGCGGCCCGGTGCTGTCCGATGCACAACAGGAATATGCCGCTTCGGACGTGCGCTATCTGCATGCGATGCAGGTGATTCTGGCAGAACGTCTGGAACGCGAAGGTCGCATGGCGATGGCGCAGGCTTGTTTTGATTTCTTGCCGATGCGCGCGCGGCTGGACCTTGCCGGCTGGGCCGAGCGCGACATCTTCAGCCACGAGTAAGGTTGATACTGACAAAAGCCACCTTTTTGAGACTGCTACCATGACCGTCCAAGCTGACATGATCCGTACCCAGCGGCGCGGCTTTGCTGCGCCCGGCGGTTTTCATGATCGGCTGGTGCAGTTTCTGGCCCGAGCGCTTCCTGCGGCGGTCGGGGCCTTGCTGGCGATCATGATCCTTGCCCCGTTATCCCCGCGCGGGGAGATCAGCTTTCTGCTCGACCGGCGCAAGGTGGCAGTATTGGAAGACCGGATGAAGGTTTCCAGCGCGATGTATCGTGGGCAGGACGATGAAGGGCGCAATTTCTCCATCACAGCCGGTTCGGCCGTGCAGCGCACCAAGACGCGCGAGATGATCGAGTTGGATCAATTGACGGCGCGGATCATGCTGGACGATGGCCCCGCTCTGCTTACCGCGGGCAATGGTGATTATGATTTCGGCAGGGAAATCGTCGATATCGTCGGGCCGATCAACTTTCAGACATCGAACGGCTATCGCATGACCGCCACCAATGTCGATATTGATCTTGGGACCAAGCGGTTAAAGAGCCGGGGGGCAGTGGAAGGTCGCATTCCGGCCGGCACATTTTCCGCCGACAGAATCAGCGCGGACCTTTCCGAACGCTCGGTCACGCTGGAAGGCAACGCGCGGCTTCGCATGGTGCCCGGCCAGATGAAGATGCCCTGAGAATGAAACCGACAATCCAAGGTACGTCTGCATGAACACGATCGAGATCATTCGCGCTGCACGCCCCTTGCGCTGGGGCATGGCAGGATTTGCAGGGTCAATGGCGCTGATTGCGGGCGCGCAACATCTTTCTGCGCAGAACATCGCCAGCCACAACAGCAAGGCTCCGGTTGAGTACGCGGCTGATCGCATCGAAGTTCAGGACAAGGTCAAGCGTGTGGTGCTTTCAGGCAATGTCGACATCAACCAGTCTGATCTGCGCATGCAGGCGGCCCGCACGACCGTTGCCTATACCGACAATGGCGAAATTCAGATCGATAGGATCGATGCCACTGGCGGCGTTCAAGTAAACCGTGGTTCGGAACAGGCGCGTGGCGATGTGGCGGTTTATGATTTCAACCGCAATGTCATTACCATGACGGGCAATGTGGCTCTGCGCCGCGGCACCGATACGCTGAACGGCGGGCGGCTGGTCATTGATCTTGATTCCGGCCTTTCCAGCGTGGATGGCCGGTCGGGTGCGGCGGGAAGTGGCAATGGTGGCCGAGTTAGCGGCACATTTCAGGTTCGCAAGAACAACTGAGGCAGCGCGATCACAAAGCGGTTGGATGTTTAGCAGGAAGTGGACGCTATTTCAGGCTCTGCGCTTTAAGCATCTTTCGAAAAGCGCCGGATCAAAGGCAATGCCCTGTTGCTGATAGGTGCGCGCGATGACGCCGGCGGTGCTGCATTCGATCTTTGCACCCGCACGCAGCGCTCCAAGTACGGTTTCGACCATGGCTGGTGATGTGTCGGCAGTGGCACTGATCAGGAATGCGCGCGTCCAGTTGCCGCCGGTGACCAGCGCTGCGGTCATGGCCTGGCGCCCTTCAGGCGTGGCCAGCAGGCGTTTGGTCATGTCCTTGATCGGCGCCTGTTCTTCCTGAATGCCGAAAAGGGCGGCCAACCGGCGCGAAGATTCGCCGCGGTCACCCGCGGCCAAGGCGATTTCGAACATGACCTGCTGTGCAATCGGATCACGCCAGCCGCGCTGTGCGGCGCGCTGGATAATCTGTCCGCTTCCCGCGCGATCGCCGCTGCGCTCTCGTGCAATCGATAGTAGCGTAAGGTGTTCTGCCGGGAGTGGGCTGCGTTCGGTCAGTCTTGTTGCCTCGGCCAACGCGATTGCGGGCGGGGCGGACCTTACGGTTGCCATCGTCGCCCTCTCCTGCGCGAAGGATCGCAATGGCGTCGGGACGATGGCGGCCAGCGAGGGCTGACGCCGTGACGCACGATCTATCTGCGCCCCTGCCGTAAGCGCGGCGAGGGCCACCATGAAGACGATCCAAATCAGGCGCATCATGCGGCTTCCGCTTCTGTCGAAGAGGCACGTCTGGCAGGATGTCCCTGCCGGGCAAGGATTACGACGGCAAGCGCCGTGAGGCAAAGCATGGTCTGGTTGCGCAAGGGATAATCCAGCAGCGACTGGAGCGCGACGGCAAGCAGCACGCCTGCACATGCCAGCGCAGGCCATCGGTTTGGCCCGGGTAATGAAAGACTGCGCCAGACAGAACACAAGGTCCAGATGGCCCATGCCAGGGCAATCAGCAGACCAAACGGCCCGGCTTCGATTGCGAGTTCGATGTAATCGTTGTGGGCTCGTCCGGCGCGGCGCGGGCTTATGTTCTCAAGCGATTCGTCAATCTGGAACACTTCATCGAATGTGCCCATGCCTGCACCGGCTGGCCAATAGCGTTCGGCGGCAAAGCGGGCATCCTCCCAGATGGCGGGCCGCTGCTCTCCTGATTTTTCGAAACGCGCCAGAACGATTTCAAGCCGACTTCCCGGCAGAGTGGCAATCGCACCGGCGCCAATGACCGCAAAGGCTACCGCCGCGATGGTCGCCTTCAAAGCCATGTTGTTCGAACCAGTGCGAGAGTCGCGCTCCCTCCATTTGCCGAAGCTTTGCAGCAGCAAAAATCCTAGCGGAAGCGACAGCAGCACCAGACCAGTGCGGGATTGCGTCAGGATCACGCCGGTGACCAGCATCACTGCCGCAACCAGTTTTGCGAGCCAGCGTGGAGAAAGGAGCCGGTATGGCGGTAGGGCGCCCAACAATAGCAGGCATGAGACAAGAAAAACTGCCGTCGAATTGCGATTGGCAAACAGTCCGAACAGGACGCCGGGCATCTCGGTTTCAGGATAGAGTAACCCGAACTTGTTTTGCCCGAACACCTGAAATGTGCCGAGTACAACGCTGACAAATCCTATGCCTACCGTTGCTGCCACGACCCGCTGAAGCGCATCATGCGAACTGCGCCAACCGAAGATAATGACAGTGATGGGCGCGATCAGGCCGGTAAAGGCCACAAAGGTGCGCGCTGTGTTCACGGTCAGTGGACGCCAAGTGTCATCTGCCGATGCGCCAAGCGCGTCGGTGATGAGCTTGCGCCCCGGCAAATCGTGCCAGATATCGGGTGGCAGCGGAAGCAGTTGTATAAGCGGAAGGAGGAGGGTGCATGCAACCAGCACGACCAAAGATCGAGGTCCTTGGCGCATGAACTGCCAAACCGCATTTCCGTTCAGGGAAAGTGCGGCAAAGGCCACAATCTGTACGGCAAGATTGGAAATGCCATAGGCCGCACCGCCACCGCCGAAGAGGCATGCAACGGCCAGAAGGACCAGAACGATGACGCCAGGGTTCTTGTGCATTGCGGGGTAATTGGACCTCGCTCCCGACAGGTCAAGCGTTTACCGCAGGTCTTCCGCTGACATTTCAACTTGTCGCAGCGATCGGGCAATTGCGGCAGGCGCATGTCTGCTTTGCCGGATAGCTGTTTGCTGACACCCAGTTGAAAGGCTTCCTGCCGATCCTGCGAGGAAGCTGTCAAGAGTCCATTCTTGTCAGGTCTCGACAATAAAAAACCCGCCTGTCGCATTAACAGGCGGGCTTTTCGAAATTTTCGGAGGCTTAAGCGCCCGGAGTCTTGTTCTCTACAGCTTTCCAGAAGCCATATGCCGCTGCGCCACCGGCCAGCAGTACAACCACCCAAACGTAACCCTTGAGGTCGTTTTCTGCATCAACCGAAGTCGCTGCGCGATTTGCCGAATAGCTCGCAGCCGGATAGACTTGCGAGTTTGTGGCACGAGTACCAGCCTCGGCCATCACCGGTGCGGCCATCAGGACCGTTGCGGCAAGCGCCGATGCAATGCGTGCAATCTTCATGCTCAATCTCCTAAGCAGTATCGCTTCCGTGTACCGCCCTCTCGACAGCCGGATACCGCAATGCAAAATGATTCGCAACCAAAACTAGGTATTAACCGCTATTTGGTGGATGATAGACTTAACTTTCGTTTCGGATTAGGTCTGGATCGGCGGCGCTGACCTCACTAATCCGTTGTTTTACCGGATCAATTTACGAAAATCAGGGGCGGACCGAATCACGGGGGTGCCCTCATTGGACATATTGCAGTGCACTGCCCTCGAGGGTTTTCCTGTAATCTGTTGCGGTTGCGTGACCGGCCAACGGTGCCTTACCCCTCTCGCAGCCAGTGCATCGTTGCTGCTTCGCGTAAGCTGTTGTCGTTCTTGTCAACTGCCCGGCGCGCAGAAAAATAGGCCCGGCCTCGCTGCAGAAGCCAGGCAGGATAGGCCAGCCATCGCAAGGGGTTATCCCCGCTGACCCGCATGATGCTGGCAAGTTTGAGTGGTGTCGGCGTGACAGCAGCCCGCAAGGCTGTTTTCCAGCCTGGGTTTTGCCCTTTGCGCATGGCGATTCGGCGCAGCATCGCGGCGTGTTCGGTTAGCGCTTCGTCTCTTAAGGCTGCATCGATGCAGACGTCGAGGTTTTCAAGCACATCTGCAGGTGTCTGCTGCAGTTGATCAGGCACCCATGTAGCACCATTCTGGAACGCCAGCACTGAAACCATATGTAGGGCGCGCGAAAGCCCCATCGCCTCGGCCTGGGCGATCAGGAGCGGCCAGTCGATCTTGCCGGTCTTGGCAACAAAATGGAGATCCGTCAGCGTAATGGGCCCATTCTCGAACATGTGGTGCAGCGTTGCGTGCTCAACCAGGTGCAGGAAGTTTGCGTGGATCGAGGGTACGCGAACCGGCGTTCCACCGATGGTTACAGTTTCGGCCTGTTCGAACACCATCTGCACCAATTGCGGTTCCTGCGCCCAGCCGCGCGCATTGAGCCGATGATGGATTTCGATCGAGACACCGTGCTGCACGTCGACCAGCTCGGGCATCTGATGGCCAAATTCGATGCCGTAATACTCGGCCCAAGGTGCCACTTCATAATGGCCGCTTTCGATCATCACGCTTTGCGCCCGTTCTGCCTGTTCCGCCGGGACCAGCAGATCAAGATCGCGCAGAGGGCGAAGCTGCGCATCGGGGTAATCCGTATAGGCCAGCCGAACCCCTTTGAGCGCTATCGGATCAATGCCGTGGCTTTTCAGAAACCGGGCAGCCTCGATCAATGCGATCATGTGCCCGAAGCTCGACATCTTGATCATCCGGCGCTGATCTTCGATCGCTTCCCGACATTCCTCGGGCACAGCCATTCTGTGCCCTGATGCGGCCTCGGCTTGGGCAATTGCCCGGTCCAGCACGATGGTTACCCTTTTGGAGGCAGCCTGTTCGACCAGATCATACCATTCATGTTCGGCAAGGCTGGCGAACTTGGAGGAGTGTTGGGAATCAGGTGCCGCGCAAACTTGCAACAGCAACTTTGAGGTGCGCGAGATGGCCGAAACGCCACGCGCTGTTTGATCGTTCATGTCGTCCTGATCGCCTCAACACTTGCGCAATGCGGATAATGCAGGCCCATTCTGCGAGCCGAAGAGCATGGCAGACCTGAATATGTCGAAGGCCCGTTCCCAAAGCATAAAGGTTTGCATGCTCTTCCGCAATCAGGGGGCATCCGCATCTGGCGCCGTTACGCAATCACGGCTTGCGTGGCACGGAAAAGGCATCGAATTCGGTCACATCGCCACCGGTTACGATGATGTCATCGGCAGTGAGCCAGGCGTGGGCCAGAAGACACGTGGAGCCATCTTTTGCCCGTTCCTGCTTCACTCCGATACTTATGCGCGCCGCAATTCCGTGGCTGGTCAGCCATCGCCGGCCAGCCAGGCATTGTATCAGGCAATCCGAGCGCCACGGGACACGAGGCGCAACGATTGCGATGGCCTTGCTGACCCGTCCAATCAGTTCAGCGCGGACTTGTACCGCCGAAGGATACGTCTCACCAGAGGTGTCTGCGGGGGCGGAATCCGGAATGCCGAGATCTCGAACAGACTTGCGCGTGAGCAGGATGCGCGCAAAGGCAAGTTCGGAGAATGCCCGAACCAGATCGGGCAGGTGCCCAGGGCCCCGCCGCACAAGCTTCGGGATTTCCCCGAACAAGCGCTTGGCAGGCACCTTTACTTCCGGTGGACGGACCATTCCCCTATCGCCGACCTGGGAGGGCGGACCTTGCTTTTCAAGCGGAGAGTCAGGCGGCAACAAGGACAATTTTAGCCAATCTTCCACTTCCGAATATCGGAACGGACAACGGTGATTATCATCAGAGAGGAATGAAGCAAACCCTGTATCGGCCGGCGTGCTTCGGACGGGGGGTTTTCGGCAAGTTCATACTCTTGTAGCGGCAGATGAGAGCCTGTGCGGAGGAAATTGCTTGAGTGGTTTTGCTGCGATAATCCGTTTCGATGGCCAGCCAGCCGATGGTGCTGCCATCCGGCGCATGACCGAAGTGATGCGTTTCCGTGGGTCTGACGGGCTGTTTCATCATGTCAACGCCGGGGTCGCTCTGGGGCATTGCGCTCTTTACACCACTCCGGGCGCTGCCGAGGCACCTCAACCCTTGTTCAGCGCGGATGACCTGCTTGCCATCGTCATGGACGGGTGGCTGGCCAATGCAGAAGAACTCCAGACTGCGCTGGCGGACCGCAAGGCGCGAGTCCGTGGGCTCTCGGATGCCGAACTGATCCTGCATGCCTATGCCGAATGGGGCGATGACTGTGCCTCGCGGCTGGAGGGTGAATACGCGATCGTGATTCACGATGCGCGGCGCAACCGGGTGTTCTGTCTGCGCGACCACCTCGGCATGAGGCCGCTTAATTGGCATTGGGACGGCCGGCGCCTGCTGATTGCCAGCGATGTGGCAGGCGTTCTTGCGGCGGACGATTTTGAGCGCAAGTTCAACACTGGGCGCATGGCCGAAAACCTGGCGAGCGAATGCTATGTTCCCGATGATACCGCGTGGTCCGGGGTGCATCGGCTGCCGCTGGCGACGGCCATGGTGGTGGAGGCTTCGGGACCAAGGACCTGGCGCTACTGGACTTTGCCGCTCGATCTTTCGATCCGTTACAAGAACGAACAGGACTATTTCGAGCACTATCGCGAGATATTGATGGACAGCGTCCGGCGAGCCTCGCGCTCGCCGGTGCCGATTGCCTGCGAAGTAAGCGGGGGGCATGATTCGTCGGCGATTTTCGCATTGTCACGGCGTCTTCACGAAAGCGGCAGATTGCTTGCGCCTGATTCTTTCGGTTTCACACTGGCAGGGGTGCCGGGATCGGTTTCGGACGAGATCGCCTTTGCGCGCGATGTCGGCGCATTTCTGGGCGTGCCCATCCACGAGGCGGAGCGCTCTGTCGGTGATATCGCTTGGTTTGAGCGAAATGTTGTGGCGGATCGCGACATGCCCGATTTTCCCAACGCGCAATCCATGGCCGCCGAAGCAGCGTTGGTGCGCGCCAAAGGCTGCAAAGTGCTGCTGGACGGTGAGGGAGGCGACGAGTTTGCCGGGGGGTCAGGTTTCTTCATCCATGAGATGCTGCGCGAAGGCCAATTTGCGACCTTGGCGCACGAGTTGAAGTTCATGCGGGCGGAATACGGCATCGGTTATGTCGGCAAGCGCGTGTTCCGCTTTGGTTTGCGGCCATTTGCGCCACTGTGGTTCGATGCAGCCTTGCGCGAATTGCGGCGTAACCGAAGGCCCTGGGGTGAGCATCTGGGCAAAGGGCCGCACTGGGTGGCTGAACCGGTCCTGGCCGAATTGGCAGAGCGGCGTGAGGCTGCAAGGCAGCGCGATGACATCTGGAAGATCCGCAATCCGTCCAAACGGCGGCTTTGGCGTGAGTTGTGCGATCCTGTGTATGACGGGTTTAGAGATACAGCAGCCCGCCTGATTGCGCGCTTCGGGCTGGAAATGCGCACGCCGATGTACAGCAAGCGCTACTTTGAATTCATAAGTGCCTTGCCGGAAACCGTCCTGCTACGGGATGGCTATGGCAAGTATATACATCTGCAAGCTTTGCAGAGTGACTTGCCCAGATCGGTGCTTGATCGCCGATCCAAGGCCGAATTCAGCTTCACCTTCGAGCGCCAGATCGAAAGCGTTCGACACGTGTTTGAGCGCGAGATTCCGGCTGAGGCGCCGGAAGAGGTTAATCTTGAGGGCCTTGCGAGGCTTTGGCAGCATTACCTTTCCACCAAGGAAGGCATCTGGGAGTTGTGGCGCATTTACGGCTGGTATCGGCTGCGCGCCCTGAAAGGCTGACGCCCGCCACCTGGATTGAAGTATCCGCAACGGCCGGCATTCATTTCGCGATCTCGATTTTGCCGCATGGGACCACATCGATTCATGCGATTCGACACCTGCGCCTTGAGTTGCGTCGGGAGATTCATCGAGACCAGAGTGAATTTCAACTTAAGCAATAAACGAAAGTGATAAAATAAGGCGGTTTTTTTATAACCTAAGTAAAAGATTTGCATCTCTGATGTTGGTAATGACGCTATCCCTAACGTTTAAATCTATTGTCGTTTTGGCAAAAGAAATACCATTTTGTCAGAAGCTTATAACCGTATTCTGCACTTGCTTACTGCCTCATCCTCTTCTTGTGCTTTGCAAAAAAACTTGCCCCGATTCCAAGGATAAGTTATTCGAGCAGCAACGTAACTATTCGGTTTTTAACGTCCTTTCTTGTAGTAGTGATTTTTCACTGTTGCACTGACTGGTTCGTTTGGCCGGTATGAGGAGAACTGCTGTGACCGATCGCAACCAGAACGCATCCAAGGCTCGCCGTTCGTACGCTCGCCCTTCGCTTACAGTTTATGGTTCGGTGCGCGAACTGACGGGTGGCATGAGCGCGACCGGAACTGACGCCATGCTCATGTTCATGATGGCGTAATCGGTTCCTCTGGGGTATCTGGAATCGGTTTGTCTGTGGCAGATACGCTGGAAGAACATCGCGGTTACCTGATTGATGCGCGCCGTGCAGAACTGTATGACCGCGCAATTAAGCGGGTGCTGTCGAAGGGCGACAAGGTAGCAGACCTTGGCTGTGGCTTCGGTGTTTTTGGGCTGATGTGCCTGAAAGCCGGAGCCTCTCGCGTTTGGGGCATAGACTCCACTGATGCGATCGACATCGCCCGCGAGACGGTCGAAAGGGCTGGGTTCGGCGAAGCGTATGACTGCATTGGTGCAGTCACTTTTCGAGCGGAACTGCCCGAGCTGGTCGATTTACTGATCTGTGACCACGTCGGCTACTTCGGAATTGACTACGGCATCATCAGTTTGATGGCTGATGCCAAAAAGCGCTTCCTTAAGCCCGGCGGAAAGATGATCCCGCAGCGGATCGACCTTTTTCTGGCCGGCATAAGATCTGAAAACTGCCGCAAGCTGCTGGGCGTCTGGGAAACCAGTGAAATTCCGGGCGATTACGCTTGGTTGCGCAGCTATGCCGTGAACACCAAGCATGTCGTGGATTTCGTGCCCACTGAC
Source organism: Novosphingobium sp. (assembly GCA_041639635.1). Lineage (GTDB taxonomy): Bacteria > Pseudomonadota > Alphaproteobacteria > Sphingomonadales > Sphingomonadaceae > Novosphingobium. The sequence goes on along the minus strand of JBEQBV010000011.1, from coordinate 10,360 downwards.
ATCGCGACCGAGCCTGTGCAGGTCGGCTCGGTCACCCTTGGTGAAGATGCGCCGGATGTTATCAGCGTCAAGGCAGGCCTCGTCATTGAAGAAGATGGAGTGCTTGACGGTATTGGCGGCTGGTTTGGCTGCGAATTGGGCGGCGGCGTGCGGATGACCAATTCGCCCCTCGCTCGCGAAGCAATGAGCCGGCACCAGATCTTTCTGGCTTTCGAAGCGCCGCTTTCCGTGAAAGCTGGCGACACAGTCGAAGTCACAGTGAAGTTCAACCATGTCACCGGAATTGTCGCCTGGACCGCGCGTGACCCGCAAAGCGGACGGTTGCAGCGCTATTCCAACTGGGCGGCGCTGCCCCTTTCAACCAGCCGAAAGATCGCCCCGGCACTTTTGCCCCGAAAGCCTAGCGAACGTGCCGAAGCTCTCAAAACTGTGCTCGGCTATGTGGATGGCACGCGTAACGGCCCTGAAATCGAGGCCGCGGTGCTTCGCGATCACCCTGAACTGATGCCCAGCGATACCGAAATCGCTCGCTTCGTGAAGGATGTCCTCGCGGACTATACGGAATGAGCTATTCGCTTGTTTGGCGGCCGGCAAAGCAGATGGATGACATCGCTGGTGAGCCGTTCGATTGCTGGCGCGAAGACGATGGCGAGGCGTCAACCACGTTTCATCGGACCCCTGATGGCTTCCTGTTGCGCTTTCTGGAAGGTGCCGATTTCGAGATCGATCTTGCACGCCGCATCGTTACCTGCACGCCATTGCCCGAAGTTTCCGAAGATTATGTCCGCAATATCTTCAGCAACCAGATCATGCCGCTGGTCTGGACATATGAAGGACTGCCAGTGCTCCACGCCAGTTGCGTGGTGATCGATGGATATGCCTACGGCTTTCTCGGACCGAGCGGGCGTGGAAAATCGACGCTTGCGGCAGCATTTGCCAGCCAAGGCCATGCCTTTTTGACCGATGACGGTATGTTGATCGAAAGCGATGACAAGGGGTTCCAGGTCCGCCCTTATCTACCTTCTGTCCGCTTGATGCCCGACAGCAAGGACGCGCTGTTTGGCGATGAAGCGGTGGCCGAACCGGACGACGGCGAATGGGCCCCAAAATCCCGCATCGTTGCCAGCCCGCGGTTGCCCCACGCTGATGCGCCTGCGCCGTTGAAAGCAATCTACGTTCTGGAAAATGATGGTGCCATCGAGACGACGTTCGAGCCTCTGACTGTGTCAGCCGGACTTGATGCGCTGCTCAAGAACTCGTTCCTGCTCGATTCGCGAGACAAGCTTCGGATTCGCAAGCATTTTCGCGCCATGGCGGACCTTGCCGAAACATTCCCGATGGTTCGAATGGATTATCCCCGCGATCTCACACGACTCTCCGAAGTCGTCTCTGCCATCGTATCGCATGCCCGAAAAACAGGAGGCCAGCCATGACCCTTGCCCAGATCTATACCATTTCCGAAGACGTCGTCGCACGTGAAGTGGGCGAAGAAACCATGCTGCTTGATCTGGCTAGCGGGACATACTTCGGCCTCAACCCGGTCGGCGGACGCTTCTGGCAACTGCTTGAAGAAGGGCGCAGCGCCAACGAAGCACGAGACATTCTTCTCGAGGAATTCGAAGTAGAGGCAGGTGTGCTGGATGCCGATTTGGCCGCTCTGCTCGAAGAAATGGCCGGTAAGGGATTGGTATCCCTGGCTGCATGATCCTTTGCAGCCTGCCAACATCACGCTGCCTAGGCATCCTTTTCGACGTCGGTGATTCCCGCAAGCTCCGGGATGTCGAACATTCCCGCCCAATTGCGCGCACGGACCAGATCATGCGTACCAGCGGGGATAAAATGGAAAAATAGCAGGTCGCAGAATGCACGGGCTTGCGCGCCCGGGATCTGATCGCGCCAGTGCCATTGATTCGCACCGGTGAAAAGCAGGGCATCACCTTCTTGAAGCGCCAACGTGGTGACCTCGTGGCTTGATCGGCCGGCCTTCACAGCGCGCCAATCATCCACGAGTTCCTCGGGGCTATCGGGCCAATCGATGATTGAGGTGAAGCTGATGGGCCAAGGCTCACTTTGCGAAATGCAAAGGTCGAACGTCCATTTGGCCGAGGGCGTATCAAGATGAGGCTCACAGATGCCTCGTCGGGAATAAAGCGAAAGGAAATTGTAGCGTGGTTCGACTTGCTCACCGGCAAGTTCGGATACGAAATCTGTGATCTCGTTTTGCATCTGGGTGAATGGCGGCCAATCATGGACGATCAGCCGACCGAATTTGCGCACCTCATGCAGTTCCAGATGATCGCGGGGAATTGCTGCGATGACCTCGCGCAATTCTTCCAGCTTTGTTGCATCAAGAAACTGCGTAACGTACTTCACTTTGAAGGCAGGGTCGGCCTTGAAAACCGACATTGCGGCTTCAAATTCCTTTAGCCGGTGTGGAGCCACCTTGGTGATGATGTCTCTGGCTTCGAAGTACTGGCGCAACCAGATCGAATCGTACCAATCCAATGCGGGCGCAGCGTCAACGGTCTCTTGCATTTCGCACCACTAGCAGGAAATCCACAAATCGTCACGTTCAATGACGCCACATCCTGCGCTGCAGCATTTGCCACAAGCACCAAGCACAGGTCATGAAAGTAAGTCCGAATTGGTCTTGCATTTTCATGCTGCAATGCGGAAAAGCCCTGCAGCACGCCAGCCGTGGCATGCCCAAGGAAGGCTGTCTCTTCTGCGGACAGCTTGGAGAGACCTAAATATGACGCAACCGGCAAGTTCTTCCGGACGCACCTCCGGGCGCAAAGGCATCATTCTCGCCGGCGGATCGGGCACGCGCCTCTATCCCCTCACCCGCGGTGTCTCCAAGCAGTTGATGCCCGTTTTCGACAAGCCGATGATCTATTACCCGCTCAGCACGCTGATGCTGGCGGGCATTCGCGATATCCTGATCATCACCACTCCCGAGGATTCCGCGCAATTCCACCGCGTGCTGGGTGATGGATCGGACTTTGGCATTTCGCTGACATATGCGGTGCAGCCGAAGCCTGAAGGTCTGGCACAAGCCTTTCACATCGGGGCGGACTTCGTCGGTGGCAGCCCCAGCGCGCTCGTGCTGGGCGACAACATATTCTATGGCCATGGCTTGCCCGAACTGTTGCAGAACGCCAACCAGCGCAGCAATGGTGCCAGCGTCTTTGCCTATCGCGTCAACAATCCCGAAGCCTATGGCGTCGTGGCGTTCGATGCCGATGGCAGGGCCAGTTCCATCGAGGAAAAGCCCGCCGCGCCCAAATCGAACTATGCGGTCACTGGCCTGTACTTCTACGACGAAACCGTGGTTGATCGCGCCCGCGACCTGCAGCCTTCGCCGCGCGGTGAGCTTGAAATCACCGACTTGAACCGGCTTTACATGGACGAGGGGCAACTCTCCGTCGAGATCATGGGGCGCGGCTTCGCCTGGCTCGATACCGGAACGCATGGCTCCCTGCTGGATGCGGCGACGTATGTCCGCATCACCGAAGAACGGCAGGGGCTCAAGATCTGCTGCCCTGAAGAAATCGCTTGGCGGCAAGGCTTTATCACTGATGCCGAACTCGAAGCTATTGCCCAGCCCTTGCGCAAATCGGGCTATGGCGAATACCTGCTGCAGTTGCTGGCGCAGGGGGGCAAGCTGTGAACATCATCGAATGCGACATCCCCGGACCACTGATCATCGAGCCGCGCGTTTTTGGTGACGAGCGCGGCTTTTTTCTGGAAACGTGGAATGCGGCGGCCTTTGCCGCCGCAGGCCTTGATCTAACGTTTGTGCAGGACAATCACAGCCGCTCGCAAAAAGGCGTGCTGCGGGGCATGCACTTCCAGAACCCGGGGCCGCAGGGCAAACTCGTGCGCGTGGTGCGCGGTGCTGTGTTCGATGCCGTGGTCGATCTGCGCCGTTCGTCGCCAACCTTTGGTAAATGGACCGGCGTCACGCTATCGGCAGAAAACAAGCGCATGTTCTGGGTGCCAGAAGGCTTTGCCCATGGCTTCCTGACGCTCGAAGACGATACCGACTTTCTCTACAAGTGCACTGCGCCCTATGCGCCGCAGCATGAAGCAAGCCTTGCTTGGGACGATCCCGTAGTGGGCATAGAATGGCCATTGGCAGGGATCGATATCAAACTCTCGGCCAAGGATGCTGCAGGCGTGCCGCTGGCCAATGTAAAGGCGTTTGCATGAAAAAGGCCCTGATTACGGGCGTCAACGGCCAATTGGGCAAGGCTCTGCTGGCAGCGCAGCCAGAGGGTTGGCACTGCGTTGCCGTGGACCGGGCCGCGCTTAACCTTACAGATGGAGAAGCAATTGCGCGGATGGTAGATCAGGTCCAGCCTGATCTTGTCCTCAATGCAGCAGCCTATACCGCCGTCGATCGGGCCGAAAGCGAACCTGATCTGGCCATGGCGGTAAATGCCGCCGCACCCAAAGCATTTGCCAAGGCGCTTGCCGGATCGGCAGCGCGGCTGGTGCACGTATCCACCGACTTCGTGTTCGATGGCGCATCCGGGCAAGGCTATCGCCCGGATGATGCCAGAAGTCCGCAATCGGTCTATGGCCAGACCAAGGCCGCAGGCGAGGACGCCGCAGGGCCGGATGCCATTATCGTGCGGACAAGTTGGGTCCATGCTGCAGGTGGCGCCAACTTTGTGCGCACAATGTTGCGCCTGATGCGCGAGCGCGAGGAACTGCGTGTGGTGGCCGATCAGATCGGTTCACCAACCTGGGCTGCCGGGCTAGCCCAGACGCTGTGGGGTCTTGCGGCAACGAATCAGCCGGGGATCTTCCATCATCGCGATGCGGGCGTGGCTTCCTGGTATGATTTTGCCGTCGCCATTGCGGAGGAAGGCCATGCCCTTGGCCTTGTGCCGCGCGTGCCCGCGATCATACCGATTGCGACCGCTGACTACCCAACGCCTGCAAAGCGCCCCGCGTTCTCGGTGCTCGATGTTTCGGCCACCCGAGCGTTGCTGGGTGATGCGCACGTTCACTGGCGCACCAATCTCAAGACCATGCTGACAGAGGAATCGACTCTTGGCTAATCTGCTTGTCACCGGCGGTGCCGGCTTTATCGGCGGCAACTTTGTTCATTACTGGGCCAAGCAGCACCCGAATGACACGATCATCGTGCTCGATTGCCTGACATATGCAGGCAACCGTTCCACCATTGCCGATGTAGAGCAGGCCGAACTCGTTGTTGGCGACATTCGCGATACGGACCTAGTTGAAACTCTGCTGCGCACGCGCGGCGTGGCAACACTGGTCCATTTTGCGGCAGAGAGCCATGTCGACCGCTCGATCACCGGGCCTGATGCGTTTATCGACACGAATATCCTTGGCACGAACAGCTTGCTGAAGGCTGCGCGCAAGGTGTGGCTGGACGAAGGCTCGGGCAACGACCATCGCTTCCACCACATCTCCACCGACGAAGTCTATGGCTCGCTCGGCCCCAGTGATCCGGCGTTCAGCGAGACCACGCAATACCAGCCGAATTCGCCTTATTCAGCATCAAAGGCGGCTTCCGATCATCTGGTGCGCGCCTATCATCACACATATGGGCTGAACGTCACCTCCACCAATTGCTCGAACAACTATGGCCCCTATCATTATCCGGAAAAGCTGATCCCGCTGTTCATCCTCAACGCACTCTCGGGCAGGCCGCTGCCGATTTATGGCGATGGCATGAACGTGCGCGACTGGCTTTATGTCGAAGACCACTGCCGGGGTATCGAAGCCGCGCTGCTGCACGGCAAACCGGGTGAAACCTATAATATCGGCGGCGGTGAGGAATTGCCGAACATGGCCGTTATCGACCGGATCTGCGCCGAAGTCGACCGCGCCTTTGCCGAGATCGACGGTCTTGCTGATCGCTATCCTGATGCTCCGGCATCCAAGGGGCGCGCAACCAGCGAACTCAAAACATTCGTCGAAGATCGCAAGGGACACGACCGCCGCTATGCCATCGATGAAACAAAGGCGCGCGCTGAGCTTGGCTATGTGCCGCAGCATGATTTCGAAAATGGCCTGCGCAATACCCTGCGATGGTATCTCGAAAATGAAGACTGGTGGCAGCCGTTGTTAAAGCGGCAAGGCTAAACTCATGCGCTGGCGTCGGGTGGCCGGACTATCGGCGGCGGTGCTCGTGCTGGCTAGCGGGGCAGCCGTGGCCACAGGCGATCTGCCGCGCTGGACGTTCGGCGGAACACGGATGGTCTTGCCATCCGTGCTCGAACCAATTCCTGCCAGCCCTATTTTGCTCCCTGCAACCGGAACAATCCTGTTTGTGGGCGACAGCAACACCGCTGGATCTCGCGTCGGTGGTGTACGTTTCGCCTATCCTGCCGCGTTTCTTGAAGCGATGACCGCCAATAAGGCCGTCAAAGTCCACGCTTTCGGCGGAGCAACCGTGCGTGATGTGCTCATTCGTCCCCTCCCAGAAGGCGAGGTTTCTCTGGCCTTCGTGATGCTGGGCACAAATGATGCAGCACCGCGCGCCTGGCTTTCGAAGAAGCGCCGGGTTCCTCTGGCTACATATCGTGCCAATTTGATCGAACTGGTCACGAAATTGCGCGCAATGGGCGCGCGCATCGTCATTCTTGCGCCGCCACCACTGGGAAGTTGCGCCATGCAGCATCGGCTCGATCCCTACCGGCTTGCGGCAAAAGATGTGGCACAGGCAACGTCCAGCATTTTCCGTGATCCTGCGGCGGCTTTCATCGCCAACCCGGCCGCTGATTTCTTGCAACGCGATGCCGTGCATTTGACGCCAGAGGCCCAGAATCAACTGGGCCTCTGGCTGGCATATCAGACGACGAGCGCGTCTGTTGCAGACAACTCCAGCACCGGGAAGCCCAGCCCGCCGTCTGCTTCGCAGCCATCGTAAAGACTGCCCTTGTAGTGTGCGATCAGTTCCTCTGCCGTGCCATAGCTGAACGGGCCTCCACGCAGATAGCTGATTCTGGCACCGGCTGGCCACGCGCCGCTGATCAGTGACAAGGATACAGTGTCAGGTCCGGTAATCGTGGCATTGATGCCGCCACGAAACCATGTTGCGCCGCCGTTCAGCGAATATTCGAAGCCGGCAACCGCACGCCCGTCCTGCGTTCTCAAAGCACCGCCGTTAGGCATGATCGCTTTGATCGTAACGGACGTCCGGTCAACTGCAACAATTGCATTTGCCTTGTCTAGCCAAGCATTGCCGGACGAAGGACTAAGTCCGCGGGCTCGCAGATACGTCTCGCCAATTCTGATTCCCAATCGGATGACACCTTCGGGCAGTACCTGGCTCTGGTGCGGTCCTCCCAGATTTACGTTCGGGCCGCTTGGCGTGCCTGTGGCAAGGTTGTCTATCGCCATATCGGTCATGGCTGGACCGATGGCGCTGATCGTCGGATTGGCAGTGGCCCATTGCAGTTGTCCCGCTTGCGCACCGCTTCTTGCTATACCGAAATCATCTGCCGGGTTGGGGCCTGGGTTTGACAATGTCGCTCGCGATGGCAGGCAGATGCCCAGCCTGTAACCCGGAGCATTGATCGTTCCGTCAAATAGACGGTAATTGCCCGCCAAAGGACCTGTGCCATGCACTACACCATCCAGCAACGCTGGATAACTTGCTGCATCAGACGTGTACCAATGCCAAACTGGCACGCGATCTGTTCCAGCAAGACCTGCCATCTCCACATCCAGCGCCCACTGCCGGGGGCCGGTTGAATCCCTGATCCAGTCAAGCGCGCTGGAGCCGGGGATGCAGGTGTCGATCACGCACATCGCCTGACCTGAACCAAACCGCTCGATGCGCGAAGCAATAGCCGTTACACCGTTGAAGACATTCGTCATTTCCGGTTCGATTACGAAAAGTTGCGGACGGCTTGACGTGCTGAACCGCCTGACGGGTATCGTGCCTGTGTCTGCTGGGTCGGAGCGTAGGCCAATGTAGCCGCAGAATGAGGCCAGGCCCGACGGGCTCTGTGTCATCGCGGTCGCATAGAGCATGATTTCGCACTGGCTTTGTCCAACCACACTGAGCTTGTGTCCGCAGCCGACGCGGCTGTTCATGCGGAATACGACATCAGGATCGCTCTCCGGCCAGAACTCCAGATGGCCCCACCCCGAAAATGGCGGAAGCCGCAATGAGATCGGCATTACCGGGCCAGTGCCGCCGCACACGAAGGGTGGCACCAGTTGCTCTCCTGCGGTGGATACCACTTGGGCAAACAGCGCACCGGAAATTCCGCGGCTTGCTCCGCGTAGTGCTATTGCTGCTAAAGCTTCACCGTCCTTGGGACAGGCAACATATCCATCGGGCAAGCGATCAATGTGCAGAAACTTTTGCGGCTCATGGTTGCATGTGCCTGCAGCCGTAACCGTGCCGTGGATGGTGCCGGAAAGCGAGGTATCGCCAGGGCCATAGGCGGCTAGGCCGCTTCCGGGAACCGCCAATCGACGATAATCGCGCAAGAGCCGAAAACTTGCTGCGTTCGGCAGGCTGCTAACGATATCCGCGCCTTCGGCAATTGCTTGCCACGCTGCGTCAGCGCCTGCTGTGCCATGGACAAATCCGTGAAATGCAACCGCTCCATCGAACGCGCCGACCGGTGCAGTCAGGGGATCCAGTGCACCAGCGTTGGGCGCCGAGTCACCCAGCAGCACATGTGTGCCGATTAGCGCATTCAGTTGTGCATTGGCGCTCGTCTGGCTGGTTCCGGTGATCTTCGCTTGACCGCGAGCGAAGCTGTTGATTGCATAACCGCCCGCCCCGTCGCAGGACACCACGATCAACTGCCAGCGACTGCCGCGTAGCTGAACGTCAACGGACAGGTCTATGGTGTCGCCTGAGGATCCCCTCGCGCGCCAGCGGAACTCGTCATGGCGCGCTGCATCAAAGTGATCGTCGCCGTAGTGGACCAGGCTGAATGTTGAAGCCGCACCTCCGGCACCATTGCCGATCACGCGGGCTTCGCGGTTCAAATTGGTCCGTTCGTGTGGCACCTGAATCATGATGAAAAAGGCGCTGGGTGTGTTAAAACTCAGCAGGGGCAAAGCGACTATGCCCTCACTGGGATAGGCAATGTTCCCGGCGCGGCCCGGATACTGCCGGTTGAAAGCAGGGAATTGCACCCCACCAAACGAAGCCGGTGCAGGCTGCGATGAAGCAACGCGCATCGCAATCGGCTGAGCGGTTTGAGAACCCGCAGAATCTAGTTCTGTGCGCAGACTGCCCAGCCGATCCAACGCGATCACAGGTGTGCGGCGAATGGCATGCAGAGTGTCGCGAACGGAAAAGTCACCGCGTTCGCTGCCCATGAAATTCTGCTCGCGCGTTCCTCCTGCGAATGTGCGCAGCCCGATGTTGGTGCCCGTTGCCCCATCCTGCACGTGGTTGTCGCGTACCAGACCGGTGTTGGCCTGAGCACCTGGCCATGACATGTCGCGAAAGGCGTTATTGGCAACAAGGCACCATTGATCGCCCGTGAATGACTGGTCGCCCCGGAATACGAAGCTCTGCGATGCAAGACTGTTGTGGGCGATCACGACGTGGCTTTTGGCGAAGGCCAACTGGCTGCTGATCGATGTGAAGTTGTTGTAGGTTCCGCCCAAAGTCTTGTTGTGGAATGCATTGTTGAAAATCAGGAAATCGCGTGCGCCGCCGCTTGCGGTCAGGAAGATGTTCTGCGTCACCAGATTTGTGGCAATATTGTTGGCCAACACACAGTTTTCGCTGATTCGTCCCGTGTTCTGCTGATGCCAATCGCTGTGCACATCAAACTGCGTCACGATCTGCAGCACTGTATTCTTCACATTCTGCGCTGTGAATGGGCGTCCGGCTGTTCCTGCCAGCGCGCACGCCGCCGCACGGCGCGAATTGTCCTGCACGGTGGCAGCAAAGCCCACGCCAAGTCCATTGAGCCAAGCCGCAACGTCGCTGATGCGGTAGTTGCCGCTCGCCTCCATCGCTTCGGATGTGCCCACGGTAAATGTGGCGCTGTTATCTCCCCAGCGTGCCGTAAACACGCGGGTGACTGCTTCGTTGTTTCCAGCCAGTTCGATGGTCGCCGTGGCTTCGGGGCCGGTATAGGTCACGGTCATGGCAGGCACATCCTGCGCCCAGAACGATGAGTCCCAGTCCGTTGTGCTGGTGTGCACAACGCAGGCGGCATCGCTGACCACATCCTGATAGCCGTTGTTCAGCGAGCAGTTGCGCACCAAAGTTGCGCCATTCATGATGTTTGGCAAACCGTCTGTCGTGCACTCTGTGAACCACGCTGCGTTGCGCACGAATTGCGATAGCTTGCGCGGCGCGCTACGCCACATTTCGTCGCGCCCGGCTGAATTG
>JBEQBV010000010.1:0-35078 GCA_041639635.1 Novosphingobium sp. | reverse complement strand
GGCTTCGTGACGATTTCATCGCGGCAGCACAGCGCGCGCAAGAAGCCGGCTTTGACGGGGTCGAGGTGCATGGTGCCCATGGTTATGTCTTGGCCGAATTTTTGTCGGCAGAAGTGAACCGCCGCGATGATCGGTATGGCGGCAGCCTTGAGAACCGCGCACGGCTGCTGTTCGAGATCATCGACGGCATTCGCGCCGAATGCCGTTCAGACTTCCAGATTGGCCTTCGTCTTTCCCCAGAGCGCTACAACCAAAATCTTGCGGAAATCCGCGATGTATCGGCAGAGCTGCTACGGCAGGGTCAGCTTGACTAACTTGACCTGTCACTGTGGGACGTGACCAAGGAGCCTGAAGACCGTGCCTTTGAGGGCACGACTCTGCTGAGTCATTTCACCGAACTGCCACGCGGAAATGTGCGCTTGGGAGCGGCGGGAAAAATCATGAGTGCAAAAGCTGCACTTCATGTGCTGGAAACGGGCTGCGATTTTGTCGCGATCGGTCGCGCCGCCATATTGCGGCACAATTTCCCCGAGCTCGTTCGGCTCAACCCCGACTATGATTCCCCGGTCCTGCCAGTCACGGCCGAGCATCTACGCGAAGAAGGTCTGAGCGACGCTTTCATCGACTATATGCGCAGTTGGCCCGGTTTTGTGACAGACTGAGCCTTGCCGCCGCTCCGTGTGCGACCCTCGGTAGCGAAGCCCAACTGCGCCGTTATGGTGGATCGACGCGCCGGTAACGAACCGCGCCTCGTCATTAGCCAGATAGATAAAGGCATGGGCAGTGTCTTCAGGCTGGCTATGATCTGTCCCCACTGCAACCCAGCTATGCTTTCGGTCTTCTGCCTGATCAGGTAGCTGCGATCTGGCGGGCGAGGTCGGGCATGATCGGCGGGATCTGTTCCTGCATGAAGCGAATGCGGCCGCCGATGATCTGTTCGCTCATCTCGGGCTGGCTGTGCACCCAGAATTTCTTTTCGGCCATCTGTTCGAGGAACAGGCGGCAGCCTTCATCGAGGTCCATGCCGTAATCGCGCATCATCTCGAACATGGCGCGGCGGTGTGCGGCGGCATTGTCCGGTTCGCCCGCGCCTGCTTCGGCGTTGAAGATGTTGGTGCGCAGCATGCCCGGCACGATCGACGAGACGTGGATCGGCAGGTTCTTCAGCTCCATCTCAAGGTAGAGGCATTCGCTGAACGCCTGCACCGCGTGCTTGGTTACGGTATAGGCGGTCTGACCCGGCATCTGGCCGAACGCGCCGACCGAGGACAGATTGCCTATCCACGCTTCCTTGCCGCTGGCGATCATGCGCGGCACAAAGGCGCGCACGCCGTGGATCACGCCGTGGACGTTGATGTTGAGCGTGGCTTCCCAGCGTGCTGCAGGCACTTCCCAGGTGTAGCCCACCGTTTCGATGCCGGCGTTGTTGATCAGCAGGCGCACTTCACCGTGCCGGTCGAACACCAGTTCGGCCAAGCGGTCGAGCTCTTCGGGTTGCGATACGTCGACCTTTTCGGCCTCTGCCTTGCCGCCTGCTGCGGTGATTGCAGCAACGGTTTCAGCGGCCGCCGCCTCGTTGATGTCGGTCACCACAACGGTCATGCCAAGCGCGCCTGCACGCCGCGCGAGCCCTGCACCAATGCCCGAACCGGCGCCGGTCACCACGGCCACGCCGCCCGAAAAAACGTCCTTGTCGAGTGCCATCATTCTTGTTCCTGCAATGCGATCAATGGGCCAGCATCTGCACGTTTTCGCACAGGGCACCTTCGGGATCGGTGGAGAATACCACGCGCACGCCGTGATCGCCTTCCTCACGAATCGGACCGACCAGCTTGCCGCCATTGGCGGTTATGCGTTCGACCAATGCGTCGAGATCGTCGACGATGAAACCGAGGATGACCTGCTGATCGCGCGGAGCATCACGTTCGGTAAAGTTGAACATGACCAATGAGCCCTTGGTCCAATCGCCATCGGGGGCAAGGATCACTTCGCGGAATGGCTCACCATCGCTGGTGCCGGCAACGCGCTGGACCGCGCCATATCCGTAGACTGCAGAATAGTAGCTCGCCATCGCCTCTTCGTCGCGACAGATCAGCTTGGTAAAGCCTGCAGGTGCGTTCATCGTAACAGTCTCCCATGTGTGCGGCGCGTTGGCGCGCAAAGCGCTTTGTGGTTGCCGAAACATATTCCGCAAGGAAAGTGAATCAGCACTCACTATCATTGATTATCGTAGCCTCTTCGCGCATATGTTACGCAATGACAAGCCGAAAGGCGGGGAAGAGAGGTTGCTTGAAGCATGCTGGACGCTGGCGATGCAGATCTGCGCCACGAAGTGCATCATGGCCGCGTTGTGCGCTGCTTTGCCGACCGACCGCGACACCTTGCTGAGTGCCTTGCCACGGCCACTGCCCGTCTTCCCGATGCCGAAGCTGTGGTGGATGGCCAACGCCGCATGACTTACCGCCAACTCAGTGATGCAGTGCAGGCCCTTGCCGCTGCGCTGGCGGAACAAGGTTTGAACCGCGGCGAACGTGTTGCCATCCTGCTTGCCAATCGGCTTGAGTATCAAGTCATCGTTCTTGCCTGCGCGCTTGGAGGGTGGATCGCGGTCCCGCTGAACCTGCGCCATAGCGTCGGTGAAATCGCCCAAGCCCTTGAGATCAGCGGCGCTGCAGCATTGTTCCATGAGATCGATGCGAGGTTGCCCGACTTGCCCGACCGGGTGAAACTCCGCATTGCCGTGGCCGATGATATCCCGCTTCCTTCCGCCGCACCTTTTGCCTTTGCTGAAGTGGCCGAGGATGAGCCCGCCGTTATTCTGTTCACTTCGGGCACTACAGGCAAGCCGAAGGGTGCGGTGCTCACGCATTGCAACATCTTGCATTCGGTCTTGCACTACCGCCGCCATTACGCATTGCGCGAAGGAGAGCGATGCCTGCTGGCGGTTCCGGCCAGTCATGTAACCGGCTTGGTCGCTTTGCTGGCTGTGAGCGTGGCTACTGCGGGTTGCCTGATTATAATGCGAGAGTTCAAAGCGGCCCGCTTTCTGGAACTCGCCGCGCGTGAGGGTATGACCTACACCCTTATCGTCCCAGCGATGATCGCTCTCCTCCTCATCGACCCGCGCTTTGATGCCAACGCTCTTCAACAATGGCGTGTCTGTGGCTTCGGTGGCGCGCCCATGCCCGAGGCCACGATTGGACGGATCAATGCGCTCCTGCCCGGCCTTGCCCTGCAAAATACTTATGGAGCCACCGAGACAACCTCGCCTGCAGTAATCATGCCGGCAAACGAAGCGGCGCACCGATCAGGACAGATTGGCTTGCCAGCAGCCTGTTGCGATCTGCTGGTCATGGATGATCAAGGGCGCGAATTGCCTTCGGGTGAACAGGGTGAGATCTGGATGGCAGGCCCGATGGTCAGCCCAGGATACTGGAATGACCCTGTCGCCACCGATGCCTCATTTACGCACGGCTTCTGGAGGTCCGGCGATGTCGGCTCTCGCGATGCGCAAGGCTACGTCTCGCTACATGACCGGCTGAAAGACATGATCAACCGTGGTGGATACAAGGTGTGGTCGGTCGAGGTTGAAAACGCGCTGTGCGCTCACCCGGCGGTGGTCGAGGCTGCTGTTGTGGGAAAGCCCTGCCCTGTGCTGGGCGAACGGGTGGTTGGCTTCGTGCATCTGAGCGCTGCAACACCGGCGGAAGACCTGCGCGCGCACGTTGCGAACCTTCTTGCGGACTACAAGGTCCCAGAGGAAATCCGCATCGAACCCGCACCCCTGCCCCGCAACGCCAATGGCAAGCTGCTCAAGCGCGAATTGCGTGCGCTGCTGACTGACAACTGACCGCAATTTCTTAAAGAGGGACAAACCGAATGCGCAGTTACCATGTCGAAAATGGAGTAGTCGATCTTGGCCGGGTCAAGCTGGACGTGCCCGCCACGATCAGCGAAGAGGCCAAGGCTTACTTGCGCTTCGATCCCAACCAGCAAATGCCGGAGGACGCACCGCCAGTGCCGATGTGGTTGATGCGTGAGCCTCTTGCGCCGATGTTCGAATGGCTGAACCAGCAGGCGCTGGAAGTTTTCCCCTGCGACATCGAAGAGACTGCAATCAAAGGTGTACGCTGCCACCGCATCACGCCCAAGGGTGGCGTGTGCCATGCCGACAAGCTGCTGATCAACCTGCACGGCGGCGGCTTCGTAATGGGCTCGGGTTCGCTGGTAGAGGCCATTCCAATTGCAGCGGAAACCGGCTGCGAGGTCATCGCGGTGGACTATCGTCTTGCGCCTGAGCATCCCTTCCCCGCTGCAGTCGATGATATTGTTGCGGTGTATCGCGATGCGCTCAAGACTCACGCAGCCAACGACATCATCCTGTTCGGCACGTCGGCTGGCGGTTTCCTCACGGCCATGGCGATCATGCGGTTCAAGAAGGAAGGCCTGCCCCTGCCTGCTGCCTGTGGCGTGTTCACGGCGGGCGGCGATGTGACGCAGCTGGGCGATACGTTCAACTATCTCACGCTGTCAGGCTTCTATGGCCATCTTGGCGCCAGCATTGACGACCCGCAGTGTGAACGCGGTGTCTTTGTGGGCGGGGCAGACCGCAATGATCCGTTGCTTGTGCCGATCAAGGGCGACCTGTCGGATTTCCCGCCGACATTGCTGATCACGGGCACCCGTGATGCGGTGCTTAGCTCAGCCGCGATGTTCCATCTTGCCTTGCGCAAGGCCGGGCGCGAGGCCGATCTGTTCGTGTTCGAGGCGATGCCGCACGGCTTCTGGTTCAGCGTGAGCATGCCGGAATCGCGTGATGCAATTAATCTGATGGCGCGGTTCTTCGAACGCCATCTGGGCATCGGCGCAGCGTAAGTTCGCTGCGCCGCAGAGAGCCGCGACTTATACCAACTTGCAGTGGTCCCGACCTATGAGGGCGGCTTCTGGCGGTTCTCGGCAAGAAGCGTCCGAAGGGGTGCTGTGGTTCATCATTCCGAGGGCGCGCCGCTGTCAGAGGGCCGCCAGAAACCGCCCGCAGGATTTCCTGTTCCCGCTTGCTGGCGAGAAGCAGGCGCAGCGGCGATGTGGTTCATCGTCGCAAGGCTGCGACGAAGTCCAGCGAGCGGGAACAGGAAATCCTCATAGGTTGGGACCACTGCAGGTTGGTATTACAGGAAGTAGTCGCGGTTTTCGGCGCCCATCAGCACGTTGGCGTAATTGCGCGCAAAGCCTACCGGATTGTTGGCAACATGGGCGCGCGACATGCGCACGTCGTGCCACAGATCCTGGAAATCGCTGCCGAGATAGACCGAGCGGCCACCGGCCACGTCCATCAGCAGGTCCATGGCCTCGATGCAGCGATCAGCCACAAGGCTTGCCTGATAGCGATAGCGTACGCGCTCTTCGATGGTTGGCTTCCAGCCTGCCTTTTCCATCGCCTCGAAGTTGCTGACCATGACGATCAGGCTTTCCTCGGCCAGGTTTGCAGCGCGGGCAATACGGTCAAGCACATCCGGGTCAGCGGCAGACTTTGTCATGTCAGTGGAACTGAGGCCGACGCGATCCTTGAACAGGGCGATGGCATGACGCACTGCCCCGATAGCGCTGGTATTGACCACGCGGATGAACACTTGCGCCCACGGCAGATCATAGACGCCGCTGCCTTGATGGTGCACCGAGTTGAAGCCATCCATCTGCTTGTGCGTGCGCCGGTAGGGCACGAAAACCGGCGTGTCGATGACGATGTCGTTCGAGCCGGTACCCTGCAGGCCCATGGTATGCCACGTATCATCAATGCGATAGTCACCGGCGGGAACAAGGAACGTGCGGTGCCCTTCTTCGGCTACCATTCCGCCCAGCAGGACCCAGTTGCAATGCAGGCATCCGCTGGACCAGCCCCATCGGCCGGACAACAGGAAGCCGCCCTCGGTCCGCTCCACCTTGGCGCCGACCGGGTTGTAGGAGCTGGAAATCATCGCGTCAGGACCATCGGCAAAAACCTCGGCCTGGGTTTCCGGGGCCATCATGGCGATCTGGTAGTTGTGAACCGCCACGATGCCCAGCGCCCACGCCGTGCTCATGTCCCGTTCGGCGATGGCGATCTGGTCGAGGAAGAAATCCTGAGGGGTTCCCGCAAGTCCGCCATAGCTGGCGGGCGTAAAGTGCCGGAAGAAGCCGTCGTCCCGCAATGCGCTGACAACCGCATCGGAAATTCGCCGTGCCTTGCGCCCTTCAGCGGCATGAGCCGCGACAAGATCAAGTGTGCTTGCTGAGATCGACATCTATCGCCCCTTGGAAATCACTGCGTAAACGAATCGCATATCTCATGCGCATCTGACTAACGTTGAACGATTTAGACTATATTTTACCAAGATGGCACGGACATTTTTCGCATAATGTCCTAAAGTGCACGATTGGCCAGAGATGACGGACACTTGCCTAGGCGCAAAAAAGGGCCGCCCATTTGAGCGGCCCTCCAAAATTTTCGTCAGATGCGCTGGCAGATCATACCAGCCAACGGTGATCGGGTTTTTCTTGAGCGTGAGCGAGCGATTGCAGGACTGCGCTCTATCGCACGGTCAGACGATACCGGCACCCAGCCCGACAGCCTTGCGTTCCTGCGCCTTGCGATTGCGGTATTGGCTGAGGCGGTAGGCTTCAAGCACGTCGATCGCACCACCCGCTTCGGCCCGTGCCTTGGCGAGGATCGGAGCCACATCGATGTTATAGGCACGGCGCAGTGCCTGAAACGCCATCATCGTGTCATTGGCTTGCTGCGCCGCATGCAGCGCGGCACGATCTACCAATTGCGCCTTGGCGAAGCATTGCGTGATCGTCTCGGCGCTGGACAGCATGGATTCGATCGGATCGGTCACGTTGTGCGACTGGTCGATCATGTAGCTGGGGTTGAATCCATCGCGCGGATTCAGTTCTGCCTCGACCAGTTCGTTGAAAACTAGATACAACTGGTGCGGGTTGATCGATCCGCTGTCGAGATCATCGTCGCCATACTTGCTATCGTTGAAGTGGAACCCGCCCAATTTGCCGAAGCGGTGGAGGCGGGCGACGATCTGTTCGATGTTCACGTTGGGCGCGTGGTGGCCCAGATCAACGAGGCACTTTGCCTTGGGGCCGAGTTCCTGCGCGGCGAGGATGGATGAGCCCCAGTCGCTGATGACCGTAGAGTAGAACGCCGGTTCGAACATCTTGTGTTCAAGCAGCATCCGCCAATCATATGGCAGCGCGGCATAAATCTTGGCTGCGGCTTCCAGATAACGATCGAGGCTGCGGCCAAGGTCCTGCTGGCCGGGGAAGTTGGTGCCATCGCCGACCCAGACGGTCAGGTCGGTGGACCCAAGTTGTACGCCGATTTCGATGCATTCGATATTGTGATCCACCGCCTGCTGCCGCGTGGCGGCATCCTGCGCGGCGAGCGAGCCGTTGGCATAAGTGCGCGCCTGCCCCGGCTGATCCTGAAAGGTGTTCGAATTCACCGCATCGAAACCAAGACCAAGGCTCGCTGCCTCTTCACGCAGCGCCTTGTAATCGCTCACCTTGTCCCAAGGGAAATGCGGGGAGACGCGCGGAGTGACGCGCGAAAGCTGCTGGATGACGGCGCAGTCCTCGAGCTTTTCATGAATACTGGTTGGCTCGCCGGGAATAGGGAACTTGGCAAAGCGTGTGCCGCCACGGCCTGCGCCCCACGAGGGGACGGCGACGGAGAAACCCGCAACGCGGTCCTTTATCGCATCGATATCGATCCCGGTGCGCGAAAGCTTGCGCCCCAGCGCGGCGTAATCTTCCTCCATCGCTTCGGCATGGGCAGCGTTGCGTGTGGCGATCAGGTCTGCGGAAATGGGAAGCGTCATTTTTTGTCCTTTCGCGTGAGGAAGCCCTGCATTTTGAGCCACGCGGTAAACTGATCGATCAGAAGAGTGGTTGTGGTGCCCGGCACGCCGAGTCCGAAGCCGTGGTCACCGGTCTGGTAGCCGTGGATTTCCACCGGGCGCTTGGCTTCAAGATAGGCCTGCGCGATGGGGAAGCCCTTGTTGGGAAACAGGCTGTCGTTCAGCGCGATAGCGTTGAACATCGGCGGCGCATCGGCGCTGACCGGTTCGGCATCCTGCGGACCGTAGATGTAGCCCAAGAACGCCGGGCGTGATTGCGTATCGGCATCCAGCCCCACGCGGCGCGTGGTCATTGCGCCCGCAGAAAAGCCCATCATGCCGACCCGCGCGGGATCGATACCGTATTTGGCCGCATTGGCGCGGACCCATGAAATCGCCGCCTTGCCATCGGCCGGTGCCATCGATTTGCCCAGCAGTTCGCCGGTCATCGGCTGGCCGACTTCCTTCATCAGCGCCTGTCCCATGAACTTGCCCGCCTCAGCTTCGTCCTTGGGCGTTGGGTTCAGGCGGTATTTCAGGACGAAAGCGGCAATGCCCCGGTCGGCCAGTGCGCGGGCGACGGCCCAACCTTCGTGATCCATTGCCAGCAACATGAAGGCTCCGCCCGGTGCGACCACCACGGCTGCGCCCGTGGCCTTGGCCGGATCGGGCAGCACCGGGGTAATCGTGGGCCGGGTGACATTGCGCACGGCAAGGCTGGTGCCGCCGAATTGCACCCAGTTCTCACTTGCTGCGCTGCCCGGTGTCTTTTCCCCATATAGCGGGATCGCGTCTGCCTCAGCCGGTGCAGCCACCGGAACGGATGCCGGCGGGCCGCCCTGCCCAAACGCAGGGGTGGCCGCCATCAGGGCAAACGCGGCGAACAGTGCTGTCTTTTTCATTTTCTTCCTCTCCCGTCTCGGATCAGCGGGTAAAGGCCTGTGCATTTCCCGCATCGACATTGATCATGTTGCCGGTGGACTTTGCGCTCATGTCCGAGCCAAGGAAATAGACCGCTTCGGCAATGTCTTCGGGCAGTACGTCGCGCTTCAGCATTGAACGTTGGCGATAGTGCTCTTCCAGTTCCTTGCCGCTGTCGATGCCGTGGGCGCCCGCGCGCTCCTTGCGCCAGTCGCCGTCCCAGATCTTGCTGCCCTTGATCACCGCATCGGGATTGACCGTGTTCACGCGAATGCCGAACGGCGCGCCTTCCAGCGCCAGACAGCGCGCCAGATGATTGGCTGCCGCCTTGGCCGAAGCATAGGCGCTGGCATTGGTCGCAGCCGCGACGCCGTTCTTCGATCCGATGAACACGACCGATGAGCCGCCTTGGTCCTTCATCCGCTTCAGCAAAGGCCAAGCCGCGCGGGCGGTAAGGAAATAGCCCTGCGCCAGCACATCGTAATTGCGGTTCCACAATTCGATCGTGGTTTCCTCAATCGGTGCGGAAGAGGCGATGCCTGCATTGGCTACAAGGATATCCAACCCGCCGAACTCGCGTGCTGCCATGTCGATGGCGGCTTGCACCTGAGCTTCGTCGGTCACGTCACACACGGCGGCACGCACAACATCCTTGCCGAACTGCCTGGCAAAGCCTGTGCGCACTTCTTCCACGGCGTCAGCGGCGCGATCTGCCAGCACTACGCACGCCCCTTCGCGCAGCAGACGTGCGGCAGATGCTGCGCCGATGCCGCCTGCGCCGCCCGTTACCAGCGCAATCTTGCCGACCAGCGGCTTGGGCGAAGGCATGCGCTGCAGCTTGGCTTCTTCAAGCAGCCAGTATTCGATGTCGAAGGCTTCCTGCTCTTCCAGCGCGATGTAATCGCCAATGGCCTGCGCCCCGCGCATGACGTTGATGGCGTTGCCGTAGAACTCACCTGCCAAACGCGCGGTGGTCTTGTCGGTGGCAAAGGTGATGCGGCCCACGCCGGGCACCAGCACCACGACCGGGTTGGCATCACGCATGGCCGGGCTGTTGGGCCGCTTGCAGCGTTCGTAATAGGCTGCATACATCGCGCGGTAATCAGCGATCTGCTGTGCCAGATAGGCATCGTCCTGCAGGCGCGCAGGGTCCAGCGTCAGCGGTGCAATCTTGGTGCGCAGGAAGTGATCGGGGCAGGATGTGCCCAGCGCCGCCAAATGTTCAAAATCCACCGAACCTGTGAACTCCAGCGCCTCGGCATCATCGGAAAAGTGGCCGAGCTTCTGGCGCGCACCGGTCATGAAGCCGCGCAGACGGGGCATCAGATCGGCAGCGATGGCGGCGCGATCAGGGTGGGGCGCAACCTTTTGCCCGCCGAACGCTGGTTTACCTGCCAGCTTGCCATTGAGGTAGTGGGCCGCATCGGCGATCAGTTGCACGGTATGCTCGTAGCAAGCCTTGGCACTGTCGGCCCAACAGATGATCCCGTGGCCTGCCAGCATCACGCCTTCAACCTGCGGATTGGCCTTCACATAATCGCGCAGCATGACACCCAGCGTATAGCCTGGGCGCTTCCACGGCAGCCAACCGATCTTGCCGCCCCAGATCGCCTGCGTTGCCGCTTCGCCACCAGAGGAGGCGGCGAGCGCGATGATCGCATCGGGATGCACGTGATCGACATGGCCGAATGGCAGAAGTGAATGCAGCGGCGTATCGATAGAGGCGGCGCGACCGTTCAGATTGAACGTGCAGTGCGGCAGAAAGCCGACCATCTTGTCGTCATCATCCGGCCCGGAATAGTGCGCTTCCAGCCCCAGCAGCCTGGCCTGATAGAGCGTGGCAAAGCCATCGAGCTTCATCGAGCCGATATCACCGCCCGATCCCTTTACCCACAGGACTTCGACTTTCTCCCCGGTGAGCGGATCGATCTCTTCCAGCTTTGCCGAAGTATTGCCGCCGCCAAAATTGGTGACCGTCAGATCGCTGCCGAGCAGGTTCGAACGGTAAAGCAGCAGTTCGGCAGGGTTGAGCGTGGCGGCGACTGATTCGTCCCAGCGGCTGGTCGGCACGGCAAAGGGAAGAGCGGCGGAAATCGGGGTGTGGGCGTTCATGGCATCCCTGCGAGTTGGCATATCGGCGTTGTGCCGTTCGCGAGGATTGCTAACATTTCTACTGGAATTGATCAAGAATGATTGTTATTGATCGTTTGTAATCGCAAAAAGGGAGAGAGCGCTTGGCCTCAGGCGCAACCATAACCGGCGCAACAGTCGTCATCGATCTGGGCAAGACGTTGAGCAAGGTCAGCCTGTGGGATGCAGGCGGCCAGATGCTTGACCGGCAGGTCCGCGCCAATGTGCCGCTGGACGTGGGCGGGCTGCTGCGGCTGGATGCGACTGCCATCGGACAGTGGCTGATCGAAACACTGAAGCGCTATTCCGGGATGCCGGTTTCGCGGATCGTGCCGGTGGGACACGGCGCGGGCGTTTGCGCGCTGGTGGACGGTGCGCTGGCCTTTGCCCCGCTCGATTATGAACAGCCTGTGCCCGATGCGATCATGGCAGCTTATCGCGCGCAGCGAGATTCCTTTGCACTGACAGGATCGCCTGCCCTACCCGATGGACTGAACATCGGCAGTCAATTGTTCTGGCTCGACAGGCTCTATCCCGAAATCATGCCGCAGGCCACCTTGCTTCCCTGGGCGCAATATTGGGCGTGGTTCCTCACCGGCAAGGCGGTGAGCGAGGTGACCAGTCTTGGCTGCCACTCGGATCTGTGGTGCCCACAAACGGCTGACTTTTCGCCGATGGCCAAGCGCCAAGGCTGGGCAAGCCGCTTTGCGCCGTTGCGCCGCGCTGGCGATTCGGTGGGCACCTTGCTGGCCGAGATCGCAGCGGAAACGGGGCTTTCGCCCGGTGTGGAAGTCCTTGCAGGCCTGCATGATTCCAACGCCGCCCTGCTGGCCGCGCGCGGCTTTGCCGAGATTGCGCAGAACGAGGCTACCGTGCTGTCGACCGGCACATGGTTTATCGGGATGCGGCTGCCCGCAGAGCCGGTCGATACCACCAGCCTGCCCGAAGCGCGCGATTGTCTGGTCAATGTCGATGTGCATGGCCGCGCGGTTCCTTCAGCCCGGTTCATGGGCGGGCGCGAGATCGAGACGCTGATCGAAATCGACACGCGCCGGGTGGACATCAAACCCGATCAGCCCGCGCTGCTGGCCGCCGTGCCCGAAGTGCTGGCCCGCCCTCGGATGATCTTGCCCACGCTGATGCAGGGGTTCGGACCCTATCCGCAAGGCTGCTTTAGCTGGATCAATCACCCGGACGACTGGTACGAACGCCGCGCTGCTGCTTGCATCTACGCTGCGCTGGTGGCCGATACTGCGCTCGATCTGATCGGTGCGAAAGATCGGCTGCTGGTCGAAGGGCGCTTTGCCGAGGCGGAAGTCTTTGTTCGTGCGCTGGCTGCGTTGCGTCCGGATACCGCCGTCTTTACCGCCAACGCGCATAACGATGTGTCGTTCGGTGCGCTGCGCCTGATCGACCCGACGCTGACGCCACAGGGCCAGCTTGTCCGCGTGGCCCCGCTTGAAGGTGACCTTGCAGGCTATCGCAAGCGCTGGCAGGCCGAAGTTGCCACCTCTGCCGAAAGCACTATTGCATGATCGCCGCCTCGATCCCCGATTTCCGCGAACTGGCCCGTCGCCGCCTGCCGCACTTCCTGTTCGAATACATCGACGGCGGATCGTACAGCGAAACGACGCTGAAGCGGAACGTCGAAGACTTGCGCGACATCGCCCTGCGCCAGCGCGTGCTGCGCGATGTATCGGGGCTGGACCTTTCGACCGAACTGTTCGGCCAGAAGCAGCGTCTGCCAGTAGCACTCGCCCCCATCGGCCTTGCGGGCCTGAACGCGCGGCGCGGTGAGTGCCAGGCGGTGCGCGCGGCAGAGGCGGCAGGCGTGCCATTCACGCTTTCGACCGTGTCGGCCTGTTCGCTTGGCGAAGTGGCAAAGGCTGCATCCAAGCCCTTCTGGTTCCAGCTTTACATGACCCGCGACCGCAGCTTTGTGCGCGAATTGCTGCAAGAGGCAGTGGAGTTGCAGTGCTCCACACTAGTCTTCACCGTGGACATGCCGGTGCCCGGCAGTCGCTATCGCGATTACCATTCGGGCCTCGCCGGAGCATCAGGCCTCAAGGGCGCGCTGCGCCGCACCGCTCAGGGCGCGATGAAGCCCGCGTGGGCGTGGGATGTGGGCGTGATGGGCCGGCCGCACGCTTTGGGCAACGTGGTGCGCAAGCTTGAGGGCAAGACCGGAATCGAGGACTTCTTCGCGTGGATGCGCGAGAATTTCGACAGCTCGATCGCGTGGAAGGACTTGGATTTCATCCGTTCGGAATGGAAAGGGCCGCTGGTGATCAAGGGCCTGCTCGATGCCGAAGATGCGGTGGAGGCGGCCAATCTCGGTGCAGACGGTATTGTGGTGTCAAACCACGGCGGGCGGCAACTGGACGGAGTGCCGTCAACCGCGCGCGCACTTCCCGCTATTGCCGATGCAGTGGGGGACCGGCTGACTGTGCTGGCCGATGGTGGCGTGCGCTCTGGCCTTGATGTGGTGCGCTTGCTGGCGCTCGGCGCCAAAGGCGTGCTGCTGGGCCGCGCATGGGTCTTTGCCCTTGCCGCAAACGGACAGGCAGGTGTCGAGCATATGCTCCGCCTGATCGAGGCCGAAATACGCGTGGCCATGACGTTGACCGGCGTGAAGAACATCAGCGAGATCGACCGCTCGATCCTCGTAAAACCATAAGACAGGGGACAGGATCGATGGGCGCGAACCCGCTGCTGGGCGTATTGTTTCACTGGATCGGGGGCTTTTCCTCGGCCAGCTTCTATGTGCCGTACAAACGCATCAAGCTGTGGTCGTGGGAAGTGTTCTGGCTAGCCGGTGGCCTGTTTTCTTGGGCCATCGCCCCATGGTTCTTTGCCTCGATCCAAACTAATGACCTGCTCGGCGTCCTTACCGCCGCCCCGCGCGAAACGCTGCTGTGGTGCTGGTTCTGGGGCGCGATGTGGGGCTTTGGCGGGCTGACTTTCGGCCTGACCATGCGCTACCTTGGTCTTTCGCTCGGCATGGCGGTGGCGCTGGGCCTGACGACCGTGATCGGCACGATGGGACCGCCGATCTTTGACGGCACACTGGGCCAGATCGCTGCGACCACCAGCGGCAAGCTGACCTTGCTCGGCATCGTCATCACGCTTGTCGGTATCGTCATTGTCGCGCGCGCGGGCAATGCCAAGGAGGCCGATCTTGGCGGGACAGCGTCCGAAGGCGTGGCCGAGTTCGATTTGCGCAAAGGTCTGTTGATCGCCACATTCTCTGGCGTGATGTCAGGCTGCTTTGCCTGGGGCCTTGCCGCCGGGCAGCCGATCCGGGATTTGACGCTGGCCGCAGGCACCGACCCGCTCTCGCAGGGTCTGCCTGTGCTTTGCGTGGTGCTGGCGGGCGGGCTCACCACCAATGCGCTTTGGTGCGGGTATCTGCTGTGGAAGAACCGCAGCTTCGGGCAGTTCTTCGGTGCTGCACCGGCGCAGGCTCCGGCGGGCGAACGCCCGAACCTAATCGCAAACTGGTTGCTGGCCGCACTTGGCGGCACGCTGTGGTACGGACAGTTCTTCTTCTACACGATGGGCGAAAGCCAGATGGGCGAATACGGCTTCTCTTCATGGACGCTGCACATGGCCTCGATCATCCTGTTCTCAACGCTTTGGGGCTTTGCGCTGAAGGAGTGGGCAGGCGCATCGCCGCGCACCCGCGCGCTGGTATGGACCGGAATCGGCCTGCTCGTTGGCTCAACCGTGGTGATCGGTGCTGGAAACATGCTGCAGGCAAGTGCATAAGCGCCGCAATCAGGGGGTATTATGCACGCGGCAGAACGGGAAAGACGCATCTTCGAGGCCCTCCGGCCGACCGGCTTTGTCAGCTATCGCGATCTTGAAGTCCTGATCGAAGCCTCACCCGCCACAATCCGGCGTGATTTGACGCGGCTTGAAGAGGCGGGCCAGATCGTCCGTGTGCACGGTGGGGCCAAACTGCCTGACGATGAGGACGCCACCAGCCCACGTCTTATGGGTACGCCGTTCGAGCAGAACATAACCCAGCATCTTGCTGCCAAGCAGGCCATTGGCAAAGCCGCCGCTGCGCTGTGCCAACCGGGCGAAGGCGTGATGATCGACGGCGGCACCACCACTTTGCAAATGTGCCCGCACCTGGACGGGCTAGGCCTGCAGGTGCTCACCAATTCGCTGCACATCGTCAATGCGCTGCTGCCACAGGTGGGCACCCGTATCCTGCTGCCATCGGGCGCAGTGTTCCGTGAACAGAACATCATTCTAGCCCCTGCAGGCGAGGAATCGATGCCGCGTTTCCATGCTCCGCGTCTGTTCATGGGTGCCGCCGCCATCGGCCCGCAAGGTGTGATGCAGGCGGATCCGGTGCTCGTTGCGGCAGAACGCCGCCTTATCGACCGTGCCGAGGAAGTGATCCTCCTGGTCGATAGCAGCAAGTTCCGAACCCAATCCGGCACTATCGTTTGCGGGCTGGACGAGATCGACACAATCATCACCGACAGCGGCATCCCGCAAGACAGCATTGCAGCCTTGCACGATGCGGGAGTGAAACTCCTTATCGTCTGAGCGATGCGGCGGCTTCCACAGCTGAACAATAGCGGCCGATGGACAAAAAAAGGGCCGGCACTGGGCCGACCCTTGGAAGTTTTGGGAGAGGATGCCTGAAAGGCCTTAACTGAATGGGCTTTGCCGGCTGATCTCGCAAGTGCGAACAGTGGCATTGCAGTTGCATTCAGTGCACTTGGTGCCGGGTCAATGGTTACGTCTGTTTGCCAGTGTTTCGAATTGCCAGGCGGATCGGCACATATCTGGCAGATCCCGCTCTGCCGCCCATCCCAGTTCGGCCCGCGCGCGGTCTGGCGAGGCATAGCAAGACGCAACATCGCCGGGCCGGCGCGGAGCGATCGTGAACGGCACGGCGACCCCATTCACCGCTTCAAACGTGCGTACCAGATCGAGCACCGAATAGCCTGTGCCCGTGCCCAGGTTCCAGATCGATAGCGGCCGCTCTTCGCCCGTGATGCGTGTAAGCGCTGCCAAGTGGCCTTCGGCCAAGTCTACGACGTGAATGTAATCGCGCACGCCGGTGCCATCGGGCGTGTCATAATCGTTTCCAAACACCGCCAGCTGCGCCAGCTTGCCCGCCGCCACCCGGCTGACGAACGGCATCAGGTTGTTGGGGGTGCCGTTGGGGTCTTCGCCAATCAGACCGCTGGCATGGGCCCCCACCGGATTGAAATACCGCAGGATCGCAATGCGCCATGAAGGATCCGACGCTGCCAGATCTTCGAGCATTTCCTCGACGATAAGCTTGGTCCGGCCATAGGGATTGGTTGCCGAACGGGGATGGGCTTCATCAAGCGGCAGGTATTGCGGCGAGCCATAGACCGTTGCGCTGGAAGAAAAGACAAGCTGGCGAACACCAGCAGCGGCCATCGCCTGCAGCAGGCATGCCGTGCCCCACACATTGTTTTCATAATAATCAAGCGGTTGGGCCACAGATTCGCCCACCGCCTTCAACCCTGCGAAATGGATCACTGCCTCGATTTTGTGGGCAGCAAAAACCGCATCAAGTGCTGCGCGATCCCGGATATCACCTTTGATCAGCACTGGCTGCGTGCCGGTAATCTGTTCCAGCTGAATAGCAATATCAGGCTTGCTGTTGGCGTAATTGTCAAAGCAGACAACGCTGTGGCCCGCTTCAAGCAGTGCAACGGCCGTGTGGCTGCCAATATACCCTGCACCACCTGTCAGAAGAATGTTCATGCGTACTCTTTAGTTGGATCATTGGTGCGATGCAGCATCCCATTCACATCGCGTTTCAACCGAAAGTATGAGCCGAAGGTCTTTCAATGCTCTAAACGCCTGCCGAAAAATGCTATCGGCTCAGGCGCTTTCGCGGGCTACGAGACGGAAACCAACGTCGATCCAGCGCTCCTGCGGCAGCGCGGCACCCGCACGGTTGCGGATGGCGGCAATCGCCTCGCGCGCGATGCGCGCGCCATCAACTTCGACAGACGTGATCGTCGGGCGCATTTCGCCTGCGATGGAACTGTTGCCAAAGCCGACCACCGCAATGTCTTCTGGCACGCGCAGACCGGCGGCCAGCGCTTCAACAATCACGCCCTGCGCCAGATAGTCTGATCCGCACACCACCACATCGGGCATCTGATCGAGCCTGCGGATTTCCGCAAAGATACGGCGCGCATGGCCAAAGCGCGATGGCACTTCGACATTGGCCTCGGTCGGGGCGGCATTGCCCCCGGCCAACCATTCGGCCACCAGCCCATCACGACGCATGTTGGCACGCGAGCCCTGTGCGGTGACCACATGGGGCCTGCGATAGCCGCGCGACATCAGAAATCGGGCAATATCGCGCCCGGCTGCGTGGTGCGAAAAGCCGACAGCGATGCCGATGGGATCTTCGGGCAGGTCCCACACCTGAATGAACAAGGCGGGGCTGCGCCGCACCATTTCTTCGACATGAGGCGTGACCGGCCCGGTAAAGATGATCGCATCCACCCGGCGGCTGATGGCAGCCCGGATCAAGTCTTCGGTCCGCCCCTCTGACACGCCCGTAAGGCCCAACATGACCGTAGTCCCGGCGGCAGACAGCTCTTCGACCATCGTCTGCATCGTATCGTTGAAGATCGAATCCGTCAGATAGGGGATCAGCACCGCCACCATCTTCGATTTGCTGGAGGCAAGGCCGCCGGCCAGCAGATTCGGGATGTATCCGGTGGCGGCGATGGCTTCGCGGATGCGCTCAGCCGTGGCTTTGGCAACGACTTGCGGGTTGTTGATGAAGCGGCTGACGGTCGCGGTGGAAACGCCCGCACGCGCAGCCACATCGTCAAGCGTAGCTGCCTTGCCGACAAGAGCATCAAAGGGTTCGGCGGATTGGCCAGTCATGGCACCGTGGCTAGCGCCTTGGACCGGTCAAATGCAATTGATCTTTATCGCGCTCAGGCAAACTTTAGCGGCACAGACAGCGCGCCGATTTCGGGCCAGCGGCTGACGGTGACCGGGCCATCGAGATCGAATTCGCGTGTGGCAGCCAGAATTTCCTCCAGCATCACGCGCAATTGCATGCGGCCAAGGTGAACGCCGGGGCAATTGTGCGGACCGCGCCCGAAGGCCAGGTGCTGGCTGATGTTGGGACGGTTCAGGATGAATTTATCGGGTTCCGGGAACACGTCCTCATCGCGGTTGGCCGAGGCATAGATCAGCGCAATCGCTTCGCCTTCAGGGATCGTGCGGCCGCCCATCTTCACCGGACACACTGCGGTGCGCGCAAAACCGCGATAGGGGGTGTAGAGCCGCAGGAACTCTTCAATTGCCGCCGGGATCAGCGAAGGGTCTTCGCGCAATTGCTGCTGCAGCGCCTTGTCGCGCGCCAGATGAACGCAGACGTTGCCGATCATCACCATCGGCGCGACGATGCCCACCACCAGCACCTGACGGACCGTGCCGACCAGCAGTTCATCGGGCAGTGGCTCCCCTTCGTGCCGCGCCGCGATCAGCGCGCTGGTGGGATCGAGCGCAGGGTCTTGCGGCTGTTCATGGCGCAGCGCAATCAGCGCGCGGGCCATGTCATAAAGCCGCAGCGAAGTTTCCTTCATCACCTCGGGATTGTTGCAGTGGACCGCGAGGATGAACGCGCGCCCCGCATCGTGCAGCGTATCCAGCCACTCTTCGGGCATGCGCATCCATTCACCGAACACGTGAACCGGCAAGTAGCTGGACAGTTCGACGCAGACATCACCCCCGCCTTTTGCCACCATCGGATCGAGCAGGCGGCGCGTGAGTTCGCGCGCGCGATCGGCAAACATTTCGGCCCGATCCAGCGAAAGCAGCGGGTTCAGCGCTTTGCGATAGGGCGTATGTTCTGGCGGATCGAGGTGCAGCGGCGGACGGCGCCCGGTATAGGCGATCTTGGGCACCACGTTCTGCTTCGAGGTGATAAACGTGGCCGAATCCGAAGCGGCCCGCTTTACGTCTTCATAGCGGGTGAGCGCCCAAAACCCGCCCAGTCCGCTGGTGTGCGCCACCGGGCATTCCCGGCGAAGGCGCGCGTATTCGATATGGGGGCTATCGAAATCTTCGGCGACTTCCGGGTTGAAATCGTCAAGCTCGATATTTGGCGCAAGTTCGGTCATGGAAGGTTGCATAAGCAGCCGCGCTGCGCCATGCAAGCGCTATCATCTCGATATGAACCAAGGGGAAAGCCTGTGCCAAAGGGAAAACCCGCCATGGATATAGCGCACGAAGATGCGTTGGAGAGCAGTGTCGGGGGCAAGGTCATCCGCAGACTGGTGATTCCGGCGGCGCTGTTCATTCTGGTGGGTGCAATTGACCGCACCAACGTGGGCTTTGCCGCCATCGACATGAATCGTGCGCTGGGGCTTTCTGCCACGCAATATGGATTCGGCGCAGGCGTGCTCTTCGTCGGCTATATGATCGCCAAGTATCCCAGCGTGCTGTTCTACGAAGCCGTTGGCCTGCGCCGCTGGCTGGCCACGATCACGGCGGCGTGGGGCATCTGTTCGTGCCTGATGGCAGCGGTGACCAACGAATGGCAGCTCTATGGCCTGCGCGTGGCGATTGGCTTTTCCGAAGGCGGGCTGTCCTCCGGGCTTATGCTCTATCTCAGCCAATGGGCGCCCGAACGCTTTCGCGCGTCGATCCTGGCCATTCCCATCGTGTCGATCTCGGTTGCGCAAGTGATCGGTGCGCCGGTTTCGGGGATGCTCATCGATCTGGACCAGCCCTTCGGTATGGAAAGCTGGCGGTTCATGTTTCTGGCAGAAGCCCTGCCCGCGCTGGCGCTTGCGGTGTTTGCGTGGGTGTGGTTCCCCGATGCGCCCAAGGATGCGCGCTGGCTGACAGCGCTAGAGCGTGACTGGATCGGCCGCAATGTGAAAGGGGCGAGCAAAGCCGCCGCCAGTGATAGACCCGGTGAACGCTGGGCCGTGTTGCGCAGTCCGGTCGGCTGGCTCTGCGCAGCCATCTGGTTCTGCATCCTGGCATCGAATTACGGCATCATGTTCTGGCTTCCACAAGTGGTGAAAAGCCTGTCCGGGCTGACCTCTGCCCAGACCGGGCTGATCGTCGCCCTGCCATGGGCGGCCAGCGGCATCGGCCTGATCCTCAACGCGCGGCATTCTGACCGGACGGGCGAACGCTATCTGCATGTGGCCATCCCGGCACTGCTGGGCGGTGCGGGATTGCTTGCTGCCAATCTGTTTGGTGCAGGGCTGCCTGGCCTGATAGCGCTTGTTATCGGCGGGGCCTGCACCGGATGCACGGTGGCCGCTTTCTGGGCCATCCCCACGCGCCTGCTTTCGCCCGGCAGCATGGCGATGGGCATCGTGGTGATCAACATGACCGGAAGCCTTGCCGGAGCAACCGTGCCCCCGCTGATGGGGTGGCTGCGCCAGACCACTGGATCGTTCACTCCGCCCACCCTGTTGCTGGTGGGAATTGCCGTGGTCTGCGCAACTCTGACGCTGACCGCGCGGCAAGTGGCAGCGCGCAGCGAAGCATGAGCGGGTCAAGCCAAGCTGCAGGTTATCGCGTCACCATCCTGACGCTGGCCGCGATTGCGGCGATGGGGTCGATGGCCATCCATATGCTGGTGCCCGCTTTGCCGCTGATTGCGAGCGACTTTGCCGTTGGCGAAGCCCGCGCACAGCAAGTGGTCAGCGTCTATCTGGCAGGCCTTGCCGCAGGGCAACTGGTGGCGGGGCCGCTGACGGATCGGCTGGGGCGCAGACCGGTGATGCTGACCGGGCTGATGCTCTATATCGCAGGCAGTGCCGCCGCCGCCTTTGCGCAAAGCCCGGACCTGCTGTTGCTGGCGCGGCTGTTGCAGGCGCTTGGCGGTGCCTGCGGGGTAGTAACTGCCCGCGTCATGGTCGGCGACGTATTCGGCAAGGAGCGCGCGGCGGGGGTTCAGGCGACCTTGATGACAATCGTGCTTATATCGCCTGCCATTGCCCCGGTGATCGGAGGCACCGCTGCAGACTTTGCCGGGTGGCGGGCCGTCTTTGGCTTGCTGGCTCTGGCCGGGGCGCTGGCGCTGGTGGCCGCGTGGCTGCGCTTGGCGGAAACCGGTGCTGGCCAGCGCCGCAACGCATCGGCGGGTAGCCTGCTCAGCGATTATGCGCAACTGGCCCGCAATCGCAGCTTCGTGCTCACCACCATTACGCTGTGCGCGGCCAGCAGCGGGCTGTACATGTTTCTTGGGGCAGCGCCATTTCTGCTAGTCCATCGCTTCGGCCTGTCATCGACAGAAGCGGGCTTGGCGTTGCTCGTTATCGCGGCGGCCAGCATCGGCGGAACCCGGCTGGTAGTGCCGGTAGAGCGACGGTGCAGTGCCTTGATCGTGGGCACTGGGAGTTCTGCCACTGGCGCAGCAATCGCTTTGGCATTGGCGATTTCCGGGGTTGAAGGCGTGGTTCCGCTGATTGCGCCGATCACATTGCTGGGGCTTGGTGCGGGGCTTGCGGGGCCGGTCGCGTTCAACGCCGTGGCCTTTGCCGAGGCAGGCCTTGCCGCTACAGCCACAAGTCTTGCCGGTGCCTTGCAGATGCTGGCTAGCGGCACGGCCATGACCTTGCTCGGCCTCCTTGCCCCGCTCAACCCCCTGCGCGTAGCCTGCGCAATTGCCTTGTCTGCTGGCATTGCCTTTAGCTGCGCAATTGGCGCGCGGGCGCCAAACTGCGCAAATTAGGGGCTTTGCAAGCCCTTACATCAGCGTTATGGGCATTGCTATCGGCAAGAGCAGAAACGACGTGAGGGGATTCGCATGCTTTCCAAAAACACCCGCAGAGCCGCGATGTTCAGCGCTCTGCTTGGCAGCACGGCCATTTTCGCTGCTGTCCCGGCAATGGCGCAAAGCGTGGCACAGGATGCCGCAGCAGACGAAGCCACCGGCGGATTGACCGCTATCGTGGTGACCGCAGAACGCCGCGAACAGAGCCTGCAGGACATACCGATTTCGGCTTCGGTCTTCACTGGCGAAGAGTTGGAGCGCAAGGGCGTCATCAATCTCAATGACATTCAGCAGATCGCCCCGTCCATCGCGATCAACACGTTCAACCGATCAACCTTCATCAACATTCGCGGCGTTGGCATTGCGCAGTCCGCACCGACATCGAACCCCGGCGTTGCCTATTACATCGACGGCCAGCTGATCCCGCACGAACAGTTCATCGGCCACACCTTCTTCGATATCGGTTCGATGGAAGTGTTGCGCGGGCCGCAGGGCACGCTGACCGGGCAGAACTCCACCGGCGGCGCGCTCTATGTCCGCACGCCAGAGCCGGAATTTGACCGCGCTTTTGCCATCGGCGATTTCACGGTCGCCAACTATGACCGTTACCGGGCGGTCGTGGCGGTCAACGTCGGGGGCGAAAATGCGGCACTGCGCATTGCCGCCGTGCATGAAGAGCGGGACAGCTTTACCCGCAACATTGCCGCCAATGCGCAAAGCCAGCCCGGCAACATGAACATGGACGCGATCCGCGCCAACCTGCGTCTGCGCGGCTTGGACGGGCGGTTGAACGTGAACGTGCGCGGCGAATACTTCGACGTGCGCAGCGACAACAATGCGGTCAAGCGCCGGGGCGATACGGTCAGCACCAATCCGTTCGAGATTCAGGAAGATGGCCTGTCGTTCCAGGATCAGGTCGGATACCGCCTGTCCGGCGAGGTCCGCTATGACGTGAGCGACAGCGTGCAGGCCCGCGGTCTCGTTTCGTGGCAGGATGGCACGACCGACGATCAGACCGACGGGGACCGCACTGCCACCGCCTTGCCCGTGCCCGCCAACCTGCCCACCAGCGGCGCCAACACGGCACGCTTCCCCGGCCGGATGAGCAATGGCAAGACCCGCTTCAAGACGCTGATCGGCGAATTCAACCTGCTTTCCACCGGCAAGGGCCCGCTGCAGTGGGTGCTCGGCGGCTTTGTGATGGATGAATCGATCCCCGTCACCCTGCTGCGCGACAATCGCAATGTGCTTGATGTGGTGCAATCCAACAGCAGCATCATCACCGAGGCGAAGAACACATCGCAATCGGTGTTTGGGCAAGTGAACTACTACCTGACCGATGCCATCGAGGTGCTGGCAGGCGCACGCTATTCGTGGGACAAGCAGGTCTACACCCGCTTTGCCGTGCCCGGCCCGCCGATCACCCTGCCCTTCACCAGCCAGGTCACATCGCAGCAGCTGACCGGCAAGCTGGGCGTGAATTATCACTTCGGTGATAACAACATGTTCTACCTGACCGCATCGAAGGGCTACAAGGCAGGCGGCGTAAACCTTACGCCGAACACCCCCGATTTCCTGCCCGAGCGCAACTTCGTTTACGAAGCAGGCTTGAAGACCGAACTGTTCGACCGGCACCTGCGTGTGAACGGCGATGTGTTCTATTCCGATTACAAGGACATCCAGCTCTCCAGCCTCGTCGGCGGATTGCCGGTCACGCAAAACGCGCTGGCGGGCAAATCGTGGGGCGCAGAGCTGGAAGTGACGGCGCAGTTCGGCGGCTTTGCGGCCAATGCCGGGATGGGGTATCTGAAGTCCGAATTCGCCAATTCGGCCTGTATTTCAGATACTAACGCGCCGGGCACCGATACCGGCTGCCCCACCAACTTGCGCTTCGTGCCCAAGGGCCGCGTCCTGCCATTCTCGCCCGAATGGACCGTCAACGCTGGTGTGCAATATGCCATTCCGCTGGGTTCGGTTGAGGTCACGCCGCGCGTGCAGTGGTCCTACATCGCTGAACAGGTTGCCACACCCTTCCCCAGCTTCAACACGCTGGTGCCGGGCCGCAACATCTTCGATGCGCGCCTGACGCTGGATATGGGCCGCAAGTACAAGCTGGAAGGGTTCGTTAACAACCTGACCAACAAGACTTACATAGCATCGCAGATTCAGAACAGTTCGAGCGCGGATGGCGGCAGCATCTATGGTGCACCGCGCACGTTCGGCGTTCGTCTGCGCGTTGAAATCGGCAACTGAGAATGAAGGAAAAGGGCTAGCGACCGATGCACTTCCTCCCGCAAAAGTCGTTTGTCCTGCCTCTCGCCGTGCTCTCGTTGACCCTTGCGGTCGGGGCGCGTGGCGGGGATGTGCCGGACCGCTGGTGGGCACCCGGTGAGGGCCGGGTCCTGCCAGCGGTTCTGGATTATGAAAACGCCAACGGCACGCTGCGCACGCTGACCGTGGGCGGGCCCCTGAAAACGGCGGGTCACCCCTTCTTCGAACCGCTGGGCAAGGATGGCCGCGCTTGCGTGACGTGCCACCAACCCGCCGATGCGATGAGCCTTTCGGTGGAAAGCGCGCGCCGCCAGTGGGAACGCACTGCTGGCAAAGACCCGCTATTCGCCGCTTACGACGGATCGAACTGCCCCACCCTGCCGCAAGACAAGCGCGAGAGTCACTCGCTCCTGCTCGATCGCGGGCTGATCCGCATTGAGCGGCCGTGGCCAACCAAGAGCTTCAACGGCAAACCGATAAAGCCTGATTTCACCATCGAAGTGGTGCGCGATCCCAATGGCTGCAATACGGGGCCGAACTATGGGCCTGAGGCTGGCAAAATCTCAGTCTATCGCCGCCCGCGCCCGGTGGCGAACATGAAGTATCTGCTGGCGGTCGGCTTCCCCTTCGATCCCAAGCAGGGCTATGCGCTGCCGCTCGATCCCGATGATGGCAAACCGCAATCGGGCAATCTGATGGCCGATAACCGCGCAGGCAACTTGCGCATCCAGATGGAGGATGCCGCTACCACGCACCTGCAGATGCTCAAGGCGCTCAGCCCCGTCCAGCGCAAGCAGTTGCAGGATTTCGAACTGCGCGTGTTCACTGCAATGCAGGTGACCAAGGCAGGCGGCGCAGTGGATTCCGGCGGCGCCAAGGCTGGCCCGGCGCGGCTGCGCGATAGCGAACCCGGCGCATTGGGCTCCATCGGTGAGCCGGTGTGGAGCGAGTTCAAAGGCTGGGAAAACATCGCTGCTGATGAAGCCGCCAAGCTGACGCCCGAGCAACTGGCCTTCCGCCAGTCGGTGGCGCGTGGCGCGCGCGTGTTCCGCGAGAAGATGTTCCTGATCACCGATACGGCGGGCATCAATTCCCGCATTGGCTTTGGCAATCCGGTGCGCAACTCCTGCGTGTTCTGTCACAACATGAGCCAGATGGGCAATGACGTGGCCCCGGGCCAGGTCGATCTCGGCACCACCACCCTGCCCTTTGCCGATCCTTGGGATGATTTGCCGCTGTTCAAGGTCACTTGCACCGGACGCCCGCACCCGCATTACGGCAAGGTCATCTACACCTACGATCCCGGCTTTGCGCTGACATCGGGCAAATGCGCCGATGTGGGCAAGATCACGCTGCAATCGATGCGCGGGCTTTCAGGCCGCGCGCCCTATTTCTCCAACGGCCTAGCCAAGGATCTGCGCGGCGTGGTGGACTATTACGAGCGGCGCTATTCCATCGGCTATACCGAGCAAGAAAAGCAGGATCTGGTCAACCTGATGAGCGCGCTGTGAGGAAGCTGGCCCTCCTTGCCGCGCTGTGCACCGCCACCACTGCGCAGGCCGCGCAGGATGCGGCGGGACTTGTGCGCTATGTCGCGTGCCCGATCTATCGCGATACCGACGCGGGCCGCAAATCGGGGTGCTGGCTGGCCGATGATCGTGAAACCGGCAAGCGTTGGGACGTGACCGAAAGCCCTTACAAGCCCGACTGGAACTTTGCGGTACTTGTCGAAGGCAAGCCCTCTGCCAACACGGCCCAGCCCTGCGGTGCCCCCGCGCTGGACCCTGTGCGCACCTCGCGGCTCGACATTCCCTGCACTCGTCACATGGTCCCGGCCGAAGGCTTCCCCGGCCGCCGCTATACCCTGCCCCGCCGCAACATTGCGCCTGCATCGGTCGCACGCCCTGTGCCCCCCGGCCCTTATGCCGAGCGCGTGTTTCCGGTGTACTTTGAATTCGACAAGGATTTCCTTGTCTACCAATATGATGACTGGCTGATCGACAACGCGGTGACGTGGATCAAGGCGGCCAAGCCCAAAAAGCTGGTCATCACTGGCTATGCCGCGACCACCCCTGAAACCGTCAGCGGCGTGGTTCTTGCCGAGCGTCCCGAGGCTGCGCAAGAGCGCGCCGAGACGATTGCCGAAACGATGCACCGCCTGCTGCCGGGCATGGAAATCGAAACGCAATGGGAAGTCGCCGCCAAGCCAACCGATGAGCCGGAGGCTGATGGCCTGCCCGGGCAAAGCCAGCGCCGGGCGGAGATCAAGGCCGTTTTCTGACAGCCAAATGCCGTCATCCTGAACTTGTTTCAGGATCCATCGTGCCGAATTGCCGGTAGCGTGCTGGGATATGCAACTGCTCGGTTTGCTGTTTGCACTACACTCAGTCCGGGGACAGACATGGATCCTGAAACAAGTTCAGGATGACGAGTTTTCAAAACAGCGCGCCCACATCCTCGCACCCGTCGAGCGCAAGAATGCGTTCCGCCAGAACCTGAGCATCCCCGAGGCCCACCGGCACAGCCGCGCGTGACAGGCAATCAATGAACTTCGCCCGCTGCGCCGCATCGCTCAGGGGCCGGTCCGGGCAGCCCAGCGCATTGGCGACAAACGCATCATGTACCACACCATCCTTCAGCGTCACCCGCATCGCGCCGCCCACACCGCGCTGCCACTTGGGCGACGCCTGCACGACCGGCACAACCTTGGCCGCCATCGCCAGAACCTGCGGATCGCCCAGGCTTTCAGGCCCGAACGAATCCAGCCTCACCCCGCCGCGCACCAGTGCCAGCGCCGTGGTGAACGGGATCGAGAACTTGGCATCAATCGCCACGACCGGGGCCTGCTTGCGCTCAAGCGGTTCGACCAGCATCGCCTGCACATCATCGACCATGACCTCGACCGAGGCAATGTCATCCGCCGCAAAGCCATGCTGCGCCAACAGATCGAGCGCCATTTCAATGAAAGGATGCGTGCCCCGGCAACTGGGCCAAGGCTTGAAGGTCAATTCCGTGCCCCAGTAATGCTCACCCAACCGGTTGGTCAGATCCCCCTCGTCAAATTGCCCCCCGGCATAGAGCGCATAGAAGCCCGATTTGCCCTCAAGCGGCGTTTCGAACCCCGCCACCCCCTCGCGCGCCAGTAGCGCCGCCGTCAGCGCCGCCTGTGCCGGGAAAGCCTCACGCACGGCGCGCAGCACGGTGCGGCGGCTGTGCTTGATCTCGCCGGGCATGGTCACCTGACATAGCGTGAGCGACAGGGCGTCCTTGGTCTGCTCTGCCGTCAACCCCAGCAGGTTCGCCGCGCCCGCCACCGCACCAAACGCGGCCACAATCGGCGGCGGATACCACCCGCCCTGCTCCATCGGCTGGCGCAGCGACAGCGCGATGCGGCAGGCCATGTCCCCGCCCACTGCCAGCGCCGTCAGCAAACGCCTGCCATCAACCGGAGCCTCAGATTGCGCCAGAGCCAGCAGCACCGGCACCAGCGAAGCATTGGGATGGGCAGGCGCGCGGTCAAAGGCGTCCTCATAATCCACCGCATGGGCCAGCGCACCATTGGCAAGCGCCGCGCCCAGCGGCTGCACCCGGTGCGCCGTGCCCAGAATGCGGCAAGGCCCGGTCCCATTGGCGTGGGCCAGCGCAATGAACGGCGCGGCTTCGGGCGCAAGGCCGCTTGCGGCATAGGTTACCCCCACCGCATCGAGCAGCACCCGCCGCGCCCCTTCGCGCGCCACCTCAGGTAAGTCTTCCCAACGCGCAAAGGCGATATGGGCGGACAGGATATCGCTGATCATTTCGTCAACTTTGCTGAAGGCCAGCGCAGCAGCGTGGCATCATGTTCGCACGTCCATTCCCCGCCCCGCAGCCGCGCAGACTTCGGAAAGGCGCAGATCGGGCGGGTAAAGCTACTCGGGTCGGTCATCTTGCTCGCTTCAATCCGATCTGGTGCCACGCCTTTCTCCACCCAGTGGATCAGCGCCCAGAGCATGTCCTTCGCCGGATCCTCGCTGGCAGGGGCGTGGCCCGATGCGCCAAAACTGTCCACCCCCGGCCCGCCCCGGCAGTGATACATGCCCGGCACCATGAATAGGCGCACGTTCTGCAAAAGCCGCTCAAGGCCGCCGTTTTCGCGCGCCAATGCGCCATAATATTCCAGCGTTGGCCCGGCGTTGGTCGATGGGTCTTGCCAGCCCTGATACAGGATCGCCCGGCGACCATCGGCAATAAACGGGCTTATCGCGCTAGAATCAGCGCGCAATTGCGGCATGATCTGGTTGATCAGAGTGAGATCGCCGGTGCGGCGAAATGTCAGTTCGTCCCATTCGGGGTTATCATGCGCGGCATCGGCCCACATCGCGCGCAGCAGTGGCGATGGCGGACCGGGCCGCGTGCGGACGGCAGGGAACAGCCCCCGGTCCATCGCCTTGCCCTGCTCATCCTGCAACGGCGCGATGATGCTGTTCAGCATGGCCAGCTTCGGCGCGGTTAGGCACCCCTCACCCTGTCCCGGCTTGCACAGCAGCGCTGTGGTTTTGAAGCGGCATTGCAGTGGATCGGTGATGATTCCGTCCAGTATGCCGTCAATCCCATCGCAAGCGGCAGTCACGCGGCTTTCGTAAAGCGACCAATCGGTATCGCTCAAGGCAGCATGCGGTTTGCGCTGAGCCTCCAGCGCGAACCACATCATCCGCACCGATTGCAGCGGCATGTTCGGCCCGGGCGCACCCGCAATCACGCCATCATAGTCCTGCGGATGGACCTGCATTTCCTTAAGCGCCTGCCGTCCGCCGCCGGAACATCCGGTGAAGTAACTGCGTTCGACCGGCTTGGCATAGAAACGCGCGGCCAGCACCTTGGCCGCCTGCGCGGTCAGGTGAACGGCGCGATGTTCGTAATCGGTGCGCGCTTTGGCATTGCGCATCCAGTGCGCATCGCTGGCCTTGTGACCGGCGTCGGTGGTGACCGTGGCAAAGCCCTGCTCCACCCGCAGGCTCATGTCGATATAGTTGAACACCCCCGCATCGCCGCCCACGCCGGCACCCAAAAGCCGCCCATTCCACGCCAGCGGCAGCCACATTTCAAAGCCAATATTGCCTTCGATCCGCCCTTCAACACGGCAGAACGAAGCAGAGACAGGCACGGCTTTGTAGAAGGTGTGGGAATCATCCGGTTTGAACGCGGAATTGGCGGGAACCGCGGTGGCCCTTTCGACCACCACGTCTCCCGCCTTGCCCGTCAGCGCGCCGCAATCGTTCGTGCTGGCGGTGGCAATGCTTGCCGCAGCCAACAGCGAAAGCAGCGCCGCCATCAGAACTTGACCCCGGCGGTCATCGAGAACATGCGCGGGATCGGGTTGGCCGACTGCGCATCATAACCGCGCGTGGTATCCACGAACGGCGGGTCCTCGTTCAGCAGATTGCGCACGTCAAAGCCGATGCGCAGTTGCTCGTTCACCTCCACATTCACACCCAGATCAAAGGTATCGTAGTTCGAAACCTTCTGGAACGGGGTCAGCGTCGTGTTGGTGTAGGACGCCAGATGGTTCCACGTCAGACGGCCCGAGAAGATGCCGACCTGCGCACCGATATCGGCTTGCGAGCGGAACTTCTGCGGGAAGTTGATCAGCCCCACCACGTTGTTGACCGCAGCCCCGGGCAGCGCCTGGAACAGATACTTGGTGAAATAAGTGCCCTGAACGCCCGCATCAAACTTCACATTGCCCATTGTCCAGTTGGCATAGGCGCCAAAGTCTATGCCCCGCACTTGCGACCGGCCCAGATTCTGGCGGCGGCCATCGACGATGAACTGCACTTGCGCCGCATTGATCGGGTTGTTGATCGGCAAGCCAGAAGCGATCAGCGCCGAAACTTGCGTGGCTGTGGGATTGAGGTTCACGAATGAGGCGTAAATCGGGTTGGTCAGGATGCCCGGCGTGCCGCGCAGGGCCTGAATCTGGTCCTTATAATCGATGTCGAAGTAATTGAGCGTCAGCCGCAGCGCGCTGATCGGGCTGAATTCCCCGCCGACCGACCATGTGGTTGCCGTCTCTGGCTTTAGCCCCGGATTGCCACCGGCAATGCCGATGCCCACCAGATTGCCCGAAGCGCCGGGCAGCGTATCGTAATACAACCCCGCACCGCCTGCGATCGTGGAGACCTCGGTAAAGGTCGGCGCACGGAACGATGTGCCATAGCTGGCGCGCAGTGTCAGCGTTTCCATTGGCTTCCACGTCAGCCCGATCTTGGGATTGGTGGTGCTGCCAAAATCGCTGTACTTTTCATACCGGCCCGCAATGGAGAGCGAGAGCTGCTCGACCCCTGGCATCGCATTGCCGCTGCCCACCAGCGGCACGAACAACTCACCGAACAGCGCCTTTACATTGCGCGTGCCAGCATCTGCCACGCTGCGCGGGGTTGCAGCCTGCCCGGTCTTCAGATCGGTGAAGGTGTATTCCTCGCGATATTCGCCGCCAAGCGCCACGCGCACCGCGCCGCCGGGCAGATCGAACAGTGATCCGTCCATCTGCACGTTGGCCACTTCCAGCCTCGTCCGCCCGGTGATCACGAACAGGTTGTCGCGGATCTTTGCCAACGTCGCCGGGTTGTTCGGCCCGCCAAACACATTAAGCGCGGTTGCCGGGTTGGTATCGGCCAGCGCGGCGTTGAGCGCGGCTGTGTTCACGCCAAGGCGGCGGTCGGCCACATCCTCAGACCGGCCATGCGCGTAATAGGCAGTCGCTTTGAAATCGCCCATCAGGCTGGCCTCGATCCCGGCCACCACGTTCCACGATTCCCCGTGATAGGGATTGAAGTCCGGACCCAGTTCGGGAACCATCGACCACAGCACCGTCTGCTGCGTGGTGCTGGGGACCGGCGTCACGAAGAACGGATTGGTATTGCGCACCGTGGCGCTGATGTTGTTGATGCCCGAAATCGTGCCGTTGCGATAGGAATAGAACCCATCGGCGAACACCCGCAGGCTATCGCCGATATCCTGCGAAAAGGCTGCCGTCAGGTTATAGCGCTTCTGTTCGGGGATCACCGTGTCCTGCGCGTTGTAGAAGCAGCGGTTGTTGGTGCCTGCCACCAGCGCACCCACGTTCGCCGCCGTCACCCCGCCTTGCGGAATGGCATAAGTGGTGCCGCCGGTGCTGATCGTGCCGGGGTTGCAGTTCTGCACCCGCAGATCGCGGCCACCCCGGAAACGGTTATCGTCCTGATAGAAATCAAGGTCATAGCCGCGCAAGTGCGTGTTGTCGGTATATTCGGCGGCGATCATCGCCGATCCGGTATCCCATTTGCGCCCAAACAGTGCGGCAAACTGCTTTTCGGTATAGCCACCCTCGGCGATTCCAGCGCGGGCGCGCACTTCCACGCCATCGAAATTGCGGCGCAGGATGAAGTTCACTACGCCTGCAATGGCATCTGAGCCGTAAACCGCCGATGCACCATCGGCGACGACTTCGACCCGTTCAAGCGCAATTGCGGGGATCACCGACGGATCGGTGAACTGCCCTTGCGTGCCCTGTGGCGGGAAGCGGCGGCCATCGTACAGCAGCAGCGTGGCGTTGGTGGAAATGCCGCGCAAGTTGATCCCCGCCCCGCGCGTGGCATTGGCCGCCCCGTTCTGGGCCGCCCCGCCATTGCGGTTTGCGCCCAGCGACACGACTTGCGGCACGCGGCGCAGCAGGTCGGCGGTCGATGTGACCGGCTCCTGCGCAATGTCGGCTGCGCCAATGGCGATCACGTTCGATCCCACCGCTTCGATACCGCGGATGCGGCTGCCGGTCACGACGATTGCCTGATCATTGGCAGCAGCCTCTTCCGCTGCATCTGTTTGCACTTCCTGCGCATGTGCCGCCATCGGTGCAAGCGCTATCATTGCTGCGCCCGCAAACAGGCTCAGCTTCGTGCTGTTGACGTTCCCCATCATACTCTCCCTCAATTATCAAAGATCCGGCCTTACCCCTGCCGGCAACACACGTGACTTACGTAGTTTCGATGATCGCCTGCTGTCGGCCTGCCAGCTCGCGCTTCGCGGCAAAACGCGGGGCGAGCGAAAGCAGGACGATAGCCCCCACCAGCACGCCTGCGCCGATCAGTTCGGCATCGCGCGGCATGCGCAGGCCCCAGAACCAGGCCAGCAACACCGATCCGCCGATGCCTGCTACAAGGCTCGCCGCGCGTTCCAGCGGCACGCAATAGGCATTTTCACGCGGGTCCAGCAGGATGATGATGGCCAGCACTGAAATCACCGTCAGCGTCGCGCCGATCCAGAACAGATCAGCCAGCACCGGATCGCCCCACACGCTGATAAAGCCCCAGGCCAGTTCGCCAGACTGTCCACCGATCCCGCTCGCACTGATGGCCCCAAGGATCACCACCGACATCGGCAATGCGATCACCTTTTCTTCTACGAAATAGCGCCGAACCGAAGCTGGATCGCCGCTTTTCGAAATCTTGGTCATCACATAAAGGCGCAGGAAATAGCCGATGGTATAAAGCACCACCGTCAAAATCGCGATCGGCGGCAGCTTCAACCCGCCCCGGTCCGAAAGCGCGATGACCAGTGCAAACAGCACCATGACCAGCGCCGTCCAGCTCCACCAGCGCACCTTCCGGCCAAACATCAGATCGACAATCGGCGCGATTACCAGAATGTCCCCGCGCATCAGCAGCTGGATGAACGGAATGCTCACATCGGGAATGGTAAAGCTCAATGGCACTGTGAACAGCACCATCGCCGTGCCGATGCCCGAAAGGAACGTGTAGCGCGTGGGAAACGGCACTCGCACCGGACCCAGCGCGATCTTGTTCGCATCCTTGTGCCATCCCGAAAGCCAGATAAAGCCATAGGTCAGCACCATACTGATGATCAGCGAGGCGGGTAGCGTCTCCAGCCCGGTCAGTGGGCGGCCAAGGCCGGGATGCGGGGTTGACGTAACCAGCTTGGTCACGATCACATTGGGCAGATAGGCCAGCAGATAGAGAAGGACAAACCCCTCAAGCGGAAAGGCGAAGCCGCGCGCGGTCACGCGGCAGCTTCCAGCAACACCATGTCACCATCGGTGCGATAGCGCGCATTCAGGCCCGCCTCTTGCGTCACCGCGCTCAGATAATCGACGACCGCCGCATGATCCTCGCTGCCCGGCGCGGCCAGTCGCGGCACCGCATCACGCCCGATCACCAGCGGCAAGAGCCCCGCACGCAGCACCTTTCCGCCCGCAATCTCAAGCCTTGCTATCATCGAAAGCCGCGCGGCCTTGGGGAAATTGTACAGGCTTTCAAAGTCCGGCTCCCACTCTTCGGCCAGCACGCGGATTTCCTGAAAGCTCTTCGAATTGGCGTGCGCCTCGTCCATCGCAAGGTCGGTGGCAAAGTTGCACAGCGAATAGAACACCGGCTTGCCATCGATCAGTTCGCACCCTTTCAGAATGTGCGCGTGCCCGCCAAAGATCGCATCAGCCCCGGCGGCAATTGCGGCGCGCGCCACGTCGCGCTGATAATCGGCAATCACCGCGCGCACGAAATGGATGCCCCAGTGGTGCGATACCAGCACAACGT
This sequence comes from Novosphingobium sp., assembly GCA_041639635.1. Taxonomy (GTDB): domain Bacteria; phylum Pseudomonadota; class Alphaproteobacteria; order Sphingomonadales; family Sphingomonadaceae; genus Novosphingobium. The sequence continues at coordinate 1,530 of JBEQBV010000010.1, read as the reverse complement.
CCGCTTCCGCCTTGGCCGCACGAATGTCGGCCTCCATCGCGGCCAGATCCTCGCGGTGCGGGTAAGTATGCACCCGCGCAGGCGTGCCCGGCTGATCATGCTCGATCTGTTCGTAAACGGTGAACGCGCGCATCGGAGCACAGCCGGGGCGGCGCTCATCGGCCCAGTAGGAATGCGGCAATATGCTCGAATAGGCGAGGAACGCCACACGCGTGCCATCGCCCAGCGTGCGGATCACCGGGCGGCGCGCCTCGGCGATGTTTGCGCCAGCACCGACCACGCTCATCCCCGCCGCCTCGATATGCGCGCGGGTTTCGAAAAAGGCTTCGTGGCCCCAATCCATCACATGATTTCCGGCCATCGAGATTACATCGAACCCCGCCCGCCCCAGCGCGGTTGCACCTTCAGGCCGCGCCAATACCGCGTGGCGCGCCTGCGGCAGGCGTACGCCCTTTCCCGCAAAGCTGGTTTCGAGCTGGCCGAACACAATGTCAGCCGCGCGCAGCACATCACGCGTCCCGGCAAAGCAGGCATCATAATCATCGCGATCCATCGCGAGATCACCGGTGGCCAGCACAGTATGAATCACGCCTCTCCTGCCATTGTTATACAACATTGCTTAAATGCGACGGAGGCTTTACGCAAGCGCTTGCATCGCACTTGCATTTGCACGACGCTGTGCCGAAAATGATGGAGGATTGCTTGAAGTATCATGGCGCCACCGCTCTTGCCCTGAGCATTCTTGCCGCGCCGCTCATGGCGCAAGACCGAATGGCGGAGCAGGACACCTTGCCCACCGGCCCCGGCACCGGGCCTTATCCAGCAGTGATGACGCAAGATCCGGGCCTTCCTGCGCATGTCATTTACCGGCCCGCCTCGCTTGGCACGGCCAAGGCCCTTGGCGTGCTCGTCTGGGGCAACGGCGGTTGCAGTGCCGATGGTGCCAGCGCGCGGCATCACCTGATCGAAATCGCCAGCCAAGGCTATGTCGTGATTGCTCCGGGCGAAGTGATGAGCGGCCCGGGTGCTACCCGGAAGCGAGAGCGGCGCGCGCCGGATCAGTCCGGCCAGTTGCCGCCCGTGGCCACCACCAGCGCCGACGTGAAGGCAGGCCTCGATTGGGCGCTGGCGGAAAATGCGCGCAAGGGCAGTCCCTTGTACCGCAAGATCGACACGCAGGCCCTTGCCGTAGCCGGGCACAGCTGCGGCGGATTGCAGGCGCTCGAAGTGGCACCCGATCCGCGCATCAAGGCTGTGCTTATCCACAACAGCGGCGTCTTCACCGATGGCACGAACCCCATCCGCGGCATCACTGTGAACAAGGACATGCTGCGCAAGCTGCACACCCCGGTGCTTTATGTGCTGGGTGGGCCGGACGATGTGGCCTTCCCGAACGGTACTGACGATTACAAACGCATTGCCCACGTCCCCGCCGCACTGGTGCAGCTTCCCGTTGGCCATGGCGGCACATTCCGCACCGCCAACGGCGGCGCGGTCGCCGCGCTGTCGCTCGATTGGCTCGAATGGCAA
>JBEQBV010000009.1:0-35082 GCA_041639635.1 Novosphingobium sp. | reverse complement strand
GGGGGGAGCGGAAGAATAGTTTCGCGCGGAGACGCGGAGAATTGCGAGGCGTGGCGAAGCTATTTCCAGAATTGAGACGTTGCGTTTTCCGCGAGCCAATGGAGACAAATGCCCCTGCGGCCCAACAGGCCATCTCCGCGCCTCCGCGTCTCTGTGCGAAACTCTTTCCGCTGGGCCGCCGGCCCCCTAGTCATTGCAAACGATGGAACGGCCCTTTGATTAATTCTGCATCGTCATGCTGAACTTGTTTCAGCATCCATTTCTCACAACAAGCTGCGGCTTGAGCGGCAAAATGGATCCTGAACCAAGTTCAGGATGACGACTTCGAACGCACCCTCAGCGGATCAAAAAACAGGCTCTCGGCCAAATCAGAACGCGATGCTGAGCGATCCGCGCACCGAATAGTCGACTACGCCCTGCACCTGCTCTGCGCCGCCTGCCAGTTGCCAGGTATAGTCCATGCCGCCTGCCAGAACGCGCGCCTCGGCGGTCCAGCCCGATTTCATCGCATCGGGCGTCAGGCGGAACTGGCTGCCGTCTTCGAAATTGGCCACCGTATCGCCCAGCTTGCCTGCCAGCCGCTGCCGGTAGCCGCCTTCCAGTTCCAGCGTCAGCGGGCGCTCGTCGCGGGTCACTTCGCCTGCGCTCCACGCGGCGGTCATGCTGCCGGTGCCGGTGGCAAGGCTGGATGTGCGCTTGGCCACGGCCAGCACCATGGCGTCCGATCCGCTTTCAGTATAGCCGTTTTCAGACAGGCGGAAGTAATCGAACTTTGCCATCGGTCGCAGCGAAAGGTTGCTGCCCAGATCCAGCTTGTACGACGCGCCGCCCTGGCCGCCCACGGTCCACCCCTTCCAGCTGCCATTGGCGGCATAGGACAGCGTGGCCGAATCGACCGTGCCAGTAAAGGTGCGCGAAGAATTGAGCGAGACGCGCCCCACCGATGCCTTGGCATAGGCATAGAACGGCCCGCTGGCCATGCGCCAGAACGCGCCCAGTTCATAATTGCTGGCATCGGTCGTCTGGTAATCGCCGGTGGCGATATCGCCCTTGGTATAGGCGAAAGAAAGGCCCACGTTGCCGATCCCGGTGATGCGTTCAAAGCCGGTGGAGATGCCCCAGCCTGAAACCTTGAACCCGGCGGTGCCGGTCTGGTCCTTGCTGCCGCGGAACCAGATCGGCTCCAGCCAACCGCCTGCGTTGCTGATATCGAACAGCGAACTGTCATCCATCAGATGGCGTGATGCAAGGCGGCCCGAGCGGGTCACGAAATCGAACACGCCGCCCGCATAATCGGGCAGCAACTGGTTGAACTGGCCTTGCAGCCCGGCCACGTCGTCCACCTGCAGCAGGCTGCTGCCCAGATTGTCGATGGCCGTGGCCTGCGTATAGATCGCTTCGTAAGCCGCAGATTGCGGGGCGGTCAGGCCCAGTTCCTGCGCGGTCTTGCGCGATACGTCCAACACCAAAGTCTCACCCACCACGTTCACATCGCCGTTGAAAAGCACCGGCAATTGCGTGGTCGTGGCATCAAAGGTGGGCGTGCCCTCCAGCGACCCGGCGGTCAGGATGGTATAGCTGCCCTCGGCATCGGCGAGCGAGGATATGCTCGCTGAAACCTTTGATCCGCTGGCAAAGTTGGCGGTGTTCGCCACGATCTGCGATGCGGTGCCGGTCTCGCCATCGATATAGACCTTCAGCGTGCCGCCCGAATTCACCGTCAGGCTGTCAATCGAAAGCGTGGCGGCACTGCTTGTGCCAAAGCTGCCGCCATTGACGATCACATCCAGATTGCCGGCATTGCTGAGAGTGCCGGTAAACCGTGAAGTGCCGCCCAGCGTCAACGTGCCAAGATTGCCTGCAAGGTCCAGATTGCCTTCGAAGAACGAAGTGCCCGCCATGCCCATCGTGGCCGTGCCGGAACCAAAGTTGATGTTGCCGCGATAGCCGCTGTCACCCGAAAGCAGCACCGAATCGTTGCCCGCGCCCAGGAAGCTGTTGCCGATGATCCGCCCGGTGGCGATATCCAGCGTGTCGTTGCCGCTGCCGGTGTGAATGTTGCCGGTAATCGCGGCATAGATCACCGGGTTGCTGGCGTTATAACCCGCTGCCGCCTGTTCGGTCGTCTGCGCAGCCTTGTCGATATCATTGAGGTACTGCTTGATCGTCACGCCGGTGGTGTTGGCGGTTACGTCAATCGCGCGCAGATCATCGGTGCCCGAACCTGTCACCGTGATGAAGCCGGTGTTGTTGATCGTGCCCAGCGTGCCCGACTTGTCGTGAATGCCATAGGCCGCGCCTTCACCGGGCGAGCTGATCCCAGCGCGGATCGTGCCGCTGTTGGAAAGCGTTGGCACGGTCGATCCCTGATTGATCAGCAGGGCAGTGGCGGTTTCGTCCACCGTGGTGGCGGTGATCGTGCCGGAAACGCCAATGCCATTGGCCATGGTCACCGCGCCGCCTTTGCCGCCAATCACCACGCCAAAGGCGTCGGTGTTGCTGTAAACGCTGCTCGCCGTGATCGCGCCATCGATAGCGAGCGAGAACTCGCCATCGCGGCCTTTGACCTTGCCGATCACGATGTCATTCGCAGCCCCCACCAGCAGTGCGGGACTGTTGCCGACAGAGGAAATCGCGCCGGTCACTTCCGAAGCATCGGCTACGCCGTCGTTGTCTTCATCGGTGCTGGTGGAGCTCAGATCATAGGGCGCGGCATCGAGCAGGATGCCGCCTGCCACATTGCCCGCAATCTCGACCGCCGCCTTGCCTGTGCGCAGCGCGGTGCGCGATAGCGTCTGCGTGGTGCCTGCATCGGTGGTATAGGAAGAGGACTGACCGACCGAGCCCTGAATGCGCACCGTGCCGCCCACATTGCCGCCCACCACAAGCGCTTGTGCGCCTTCGCCAACAACGGCCACGGTGCCTTCAACCGTCACGTTGCCGGTCACGCCCTTGGTGCCAATCCCTACGCTGTTGTCACCCAGCACGGCAATCGTGCCGGTGTTCGATACATTGCCCACCAGATCGGATTTAACCGCGATCCCGCCGGAATTCAGGCCATCGACGCGGATCGTGCCGCTGTTGCTGATCGATCCGGTGGTGGCAGCGCCGCTGTTCACCACAATGCCATAACGGTTCGATGCCGATGCAATCGGGCCATCGGCAATGCCGTTGCTGTCGGCATCAGCGGCGGTGAAGGTTTCGGTCACGGTGATCGTGCCCGCGTTGCTGACCGTGGTGGAGCGGCCCGGTTCAACGACAATCCCGGCATCGCCCGTCTTGCCGCCAGTGTTGGTGATCGTCCCGCCCGATGCGACGGTTGCGGTGTTGTTCGAATCCACCGTCACCGCCACGCCGCCGGTGGCCAGCGTGATCGTGCCGCCGCTGGCCACGGTCACATTGCCTGCCGTTGCGGTCTTGAGCGGGGCGGTCGTGCTGGTGCTTACGGTCGTGTCGGCCCATGCGGATTGCGGGACCAGCAGGGCGAGCGCTGCGGGGGCTCCAGCCAATGTGGTCAGGAAAGTGGTGCTGTGCAGACGGTTCATGAAACCCCTCATCCATTCGGGTAAAAGCTGGCCCGCGCCGGGGTGCGGTCGACACGGGCCAGTCAAGGTGCGACCCGCAAGGGACTCATGCGGGAGCGTTCAACAGGTGGAGCAGGCCCAGCACGACGCCGGTTGTCCCGTCTCCGCAGCGCTTAACGGGCGTTCCTGCGCAACCCTTCGCAGCACTTGGAAAAAAGTTCGGACGTGACTTAGAGCGGTTTCCACCCATTCTGGTTCACCGTGATTGCGCTGGGAAGGTCACTGGGGAGGCGCGGTGTGCAGCAGGGGCTGGTTGCCCCTGCAAACGCCGCAACGCTGCCAGTGACCTTCCCAGCGCAACCGCTTTGCAGCGGGCCTCATTTGGTCCATTGCTGCGTCGGCAGGCCTTGAGATATCGACATATCCCTGCGGCCTGCCTCCTTGCACTGAACCAAATCAGGCTCCGTCCCGGCGAACCAGAATGGGTGGAAGCCGCTCCAGAAAGCACGCTGTAAATCTGCCGTTCACGTGGAAAGCGGCAGGCAAGGCGCGCAGCCCGCAAGAGGCATTGGTGCGAAAACGGCAGGTTTCCTTGACGTTCTATGGCGACGTGAGACCGGAAGTTGTGGCAGGGGATGACACCCTGCTGGAATCGGCTGACTCCCTGCATCGCGAAGCGCTCGATGATGCAGCGCTGATGCGCGAAGTGGCCACTGGCTCGGTCGAAGCCTTTTCTATCCTCGTTGATCGCCATTCGCCCGCGCTCTATCGCGTGGCCATGCGCATGCTGTCCGATCCGGCTGAGGCCGAGGACGTGACGCAGGATTGCTTTACCCGCCTGTGGCAAAACGCGCCGCGCTGGCAGCCTTCCGGGGCCGGACTGGTCGGCTGGCTGCACCGCGTGGCGATGAACCTGTGCTTTGATCGCAAGCGCCGCTTCCGCGTGGTGACGGTCGATGAACTTCCCGATCCGGCTGACGATGCCCCGCTGGCCGACCGGCGAATCGCGGCAGAGCAAGCGTCCGAAGCGGTTGGTGCGGCGCTGGCAGACTTGCCTGAGCGTTATAGAGCAGCCCTAGTGCTCTGTTATTACGAAGGTTTTTCAAACGCCCTTGCAGCGCAGGTGCTGGACCTCAATATCAAGGCGATGGAATCGCTACTGTTCAGAGCGCGTCGGCAGATGCGCGGCCTGCTTGAGGCCCGCGATGTGTCGTGCGCCGATCTGGCGGCGCAGACCTGATGGCGCGCTCGGTTCCGGCCTCCCCGGCACAGGCCGAAGCCGCGCTTGACGCCGCGCTGGCTTGCGCGCCGCGTCCTGCCCTGCCGCCGGGCCTCGCTGCGCGGATCGTGGCGCAAGCCACCGCGCAGCCGCAATTTGGGCCGCTTGCCGACGTGGCCGAAAATGTGGCGGCGGAACCGGTTGTGCCTTCAGCGCAAGTTCTCCCATTCGCGCCGGTAGCGTCTCCCGCCATTGTCGTCCCACCTCGCAACCGGCGCTTCGTTTTCGGCGGCGCTTTTGCGGCGCTGGCGGCAAGTCTGGTGGCGGCGGTGGTGATCGACCAGAAACCTGCCATCGCGCCAGAATCGCCAAAAAGCGCAGAAATTGCAGTGGGTTCTGAAGTGCACCTAGATGCACCTAAAGCGCACCAAGCCGCACCTGCTCCGCATCTGGCCGCTGCAACACCCACCCAAAACGCCGCACCGCGCACCAGGCCTGCCGCCGTGGCGATCACGCCCGAACCGCCGCAGGTCGATCCCGTTCCGGTCCAAATCCTTCCGCCGCAGGCCCCTCAACTTGCCACCTCCGGCGAGCGTCCGGCACGCGATGTGGCTGGCCCAACCACCGATCCATCTCCCGCCCCGCGCGTCGTTCCCAAAGGCGGCTTGATGGGCCCGCCCGCGCCGCAGCAGGGCTGGGCCTTTACCGGCGGCGCGGCGGGTGGGGGCACCATGCCGGGCGGCCAGCCGATGCCGAGCCAGACGACCGGCACGATGCCGCCGCCTTCCGGTCCTGGCGGTCATGGCGGCGGGCATCCTTAAGAGGCCTGTAAACCGCAGGAAATCCGGGCTATAGGCCCGCCAATGCAGCAACATCCCATCCTCGTGCTGACCACCGGCGGCACTATCGACAAAGCCTATTTCGACGCGCTGAGCGAGTATCAGATCGTTGAAAGCGGTATCCCTGCGCTGATCGAACAGGCGCGCGTGGCGCTGCCGATCCGCGTGATGGAACTGATGCGCAAGGATAGTCTGGAACTGACCGAGGCTGACCGCGCGCTGATTGCCGCCGCTGTGCGCGAGGCGCCTGAAACCCGCGTGGTAATCACGCATGGCACTGATACCATGACAGAAACGGCCAAGGCGCTGGCCGACATCGTGGGCAAGACCGTGGTTCTCACCGGCGCGCTATCGCCCGCGCGCTTTGCCGAAACCGATGCGCCCTTCAACCTCGGCATGGCCTTTGCCACCGCGCAAATTGCCGCGCCCGGCGTGTGGATCGCCATGAGCGGGCAGGTGTTCGATGGCCTGAAAGTGCGCAAGGACCGGGCAGCGGGGAAATTTGTGGCGATCTGATGCCAGCCCTTATGGCCATGGCCCTTGTTTGTGTCCCGATAGGCATTGTTATTGGACGGTAACGCCTCAACCCCTAAAGGAGGTGCATGATGCTTCCCCGGATCGCCAACCAGCGCGCCATCATCGACCGCCGCCAACTGGCCGATGCTATCGCCACAGCCTTTGCCGATCAGGGTGAAAAATCACGCCCGGCAGTTGTCGAACTGCTGCGTGGTGCGCTGGAAAGCGGACGGGCTGAAATCGCCCGGCGACTTGAAACCAAGCCTTCGGCCGGGACAGAATGCGCGCAGGCGCAGGCGTTTCTGGTCGATCAGCTTGTGCGCATCATCTATGATCACGTGGTTGGCCGCATCTATCGCGCCAGCAACCGGTCGATGGGCGAACGCATCGCCGTGGTCGCCGTGGGCGGCTATGGCCGAGGCGAAATGGCGCCGCATTCGGACGTCGACATCGCGTTCATCACCCCGATCAAGCCGACTTCGTGGTGCGAACAGGTGATCGAGGCAATGCTCTATTTCCTGTGGGATCTGGGGCTTAAGGTTGGCCAGTCCAGCCGGTCGCTGGACGAAGTGGTGCGCATGGCGCGCAGCGACCTGACGATCCGCACCGCCATGCTCGAAGGCCGCTATGTGTGGGGTGACCGCGATCTTTATGATGCGGCCTCGGTCAGGTTCTTTGCCGAAGTTGTCCACGGCACCGAAAAGCAGTTCGTTGCCGAAAAGCTTGAAGAGCGCAACCAGCGCCACAAGCGGCTGGGCGATAGCCGCTATGTGGTTGAACCCAATGTGAAAGAGGGCAAGGGGGGGCTGCGCGATCTGCATACGCTGTATTGGATCGGCAAGTATATCCACAAAGTGCGCGATGCTTCCGAACTGGTCGATGTGGGCCTGCTGACAGCAGAAGAATACCGCGCGTTCCGCCGGGCGGAGAACTTCTTCTGGGCGGTGCGGTGCCATCTGCACACGCTGACCAACCGCGCCGAGGACCGCCTGACCTTTGACCTGCAGCGCGAAGTGGCGATGCGGATGAACTTTGCCGACCGTCCGGGCAAGAGCGCAGTCGAACGGTTCATGCAGTATTTCTTCCTGCAGGCCAAGCAGGTGGGATCGCTGACCGGCGTGTTCCTTGCGCAGCTGGACGATCAGTTTGCCAAGGAAAAGCGCGGCTTCTTTGCCAATCTTCGCCGCAAGCGGCCCAAGCGGATTGGCGCGTTTGTGATCGATGCAGACAAGCTGGGCGTGCCATCGGATGAGACGTTCAAGGAAGACCCGGTCCGTCTGATCGAACTGTTTGCCGTGGCGGTGGAACAGCAGGTGGAAATCCACCCCGAAGCGATGCGTATCGCACGCCGCGATGCCGGGTTGATCGATGCCGCCGTGCGCCGCGATCCGCGCGCCAACAAGCTGTTCATGGACGTGCTGACGAGCCGCAAGGATCCCGAAACGGTGCTGCGCTGGATGAACGAGGCGGGCGTGTTTGGCCGCTTCATTCCCGATTTCGGCCGTGTTGTGGCGCAGATGCAGTTCGACATGTACCACCACTATACGGTGGACGAGCATACGATCCGCGCCATTGGCCTGCTGGCCAAGATTGAAAAGGGTGAGGCCAAGGCCGACCATCCGTTGGCTAGCGAAGTGGTGGCCAAGGTATCATCGCGCCGCGTACTCTATCTCGCCACGCTGCTGCACGATATCGCCAAGGGGCGGCAGGGCGATCATTCGGTGCTGGGCGCCGAAGTGGCCATGAAGCTCTGCCCGCGGCTGGGGCTTTCGGCGGCTGAAACCGAACTGGTGGCCTGGCTGGTGCGCTGGCACCTGCTGATGAGCGCGACGGCGTTCAAGCGCGATTTGGCCGATTACAAGACCATCGCTGATTTCGTGCAGACGGTGCAAAGTCAGGAGCGCCTGCGCCTGCTGCTGATCCTGACCGTGGTGGACATTCGCGCGGTGGGGCCGGGCGTGTGGAATTCGTGGAAGCGCCAGTTGCTGGGCGACCTGTTCATTTCTGCCGAGGAAATGCTGCGACTGGGCCACAAGCAGCATGGCCGGGTGGAGCGGATTGCCGCCAAGAAGAAGGCCGTGGGCGTTCTGCTGAAAGAGCGCGATGCCCTGATCGGCACGGTGGGCAAGCAACTGGGCGATGCCTACTGGATCGCCGAGCCGGAAGACATCATCGCCCTGAATCTGCAGCAGATGGATGTGGCGCTGGGCGAGCCGCTTTCAGTGGAGGCGCACTGGTATCCGGCGCGCGGGGCCACGCTCGTAACTGTGTTGGCAGCGGACCATCCGGGGCTGTTCTATCGCATTGCCGGGGGCATCCATCTGGCGGGCGGCAATATCATCGACGCCCGCATTCACACCGCGCGCAATGGCACGGCGGTGGACAATTTCCTGGTGCAGGACCCGCTGGGACGTCCTTTGAACGAAGCCAGCCAGATTGCGCGGCTGAAGAACGCCATCGCCGATGCGCTGGCCAACCGGGTGAAGCTGGTGCCGCAATTGGCCGCAAGGCCGCTGGCCCGCCCGCGCGCCCATGCGTTTGACGTGCGCCCTATTGTGATTTTCGACAACAAGGCTTCGAACCGGTTCACCGTGATCGAAGTGGGATCGCGCGATCGGCCTGCGCTGTTGAGCCAGCTGGCCCGCGCGCTGTTCGAGGCGCGGCTGGTGGTCCATTCAGCGCATATCGCCACGTATGGCGAGCGCGCGGTCGATACTTTCTACGTCACCGATGTGCTGGGCGAGAAAGTGGAGGACGAGGCGCGGCTGCGGACGGTGGAGAAGCGGCTGCTGGAGGCGGCGGAGGATCGCAAGGTCAAGGCCGCTGCCTGACCTTGTGGGGCCTGATCTTGTGGGTGCCTGATATGGCAGGGGTGGCACGATGCAGGTGCTCTTCCTATGTAAACGTGCATGAGTGAAGCGGAATATCTTGCCGGCCGTCTGCTGCTGGCCATGCCGGGCATGGGCGATACCCGGTTCGACCATGCGGTGATCGCCATGTGTGTGCATGATGAGCACGGCGCGCTGGGCATTGGCGTGGGTGCGGTGCGTGAAGGGATCACGCTGCACGGGCTGCTGGAAGACATCGGCATTGATCCCGGCGTTGCGCCCGATGTGCCAGTGCTGGACGGCGGCCCTGTTGAAACCGCGCGCGGCTTTGTGCTGCACACCAATGACTGGGGCGGGGAAGGCAGCGTGACCGTGAACCCGCTGTGCCAGCTGTCCGCCTCGCTCGATGTGTTGCGGGCCATTGCCGAAGGGCGGGGGCCGAGCAAGTTTTTGGTGGCACTAGGTTATGCCGGATGGGCCGGGGGGCAGCTTGAGGGCGAAATGCGCCACCACGGCTGGTATGCGGCCAAGGGGCATCCCGAAGTGCTGTTCGGAACGCCCACCGGCAGGCGCTGGACACAGGCGTGGAAGCGCGAAGGCATTGATCCGGCCCAACTGGTGGGTCAAACGGGCAGCGCTTGAAAGACTGCCCGGGCGCTTTGCCTTAATGCCCTTTGCCTGATTATCCTGCCGCTCTTTACTTCGCCAATTCTGCGTCGATTGCTGCCAGCAGGGCCGGATCGTTTGGTGCAACGCCCGGTGCAAAACGTGCGGCGACGCTGCCATCACGACCGATCAGGAACTTCTCGAAGTTCCACAGCACTTCCGGGTCTTCCGTTGGCGTCATGCCATAACCTTTAAGCTTCTCGCGAAACTCTTCTGCTGGACCTTGCTTGGCGGGCAGGGCCTGCGTCAGCGCGGCATAGAGGGGTTGCTTGGCCGGGCCGGTCACGTCAGCCTTGGCAAACAGCGGGAACGATACGCCGTAGTTGACCTTGCAGAACTCGGCGATTTCCTCGTGGCTGCCCGGTTCCTGCGCGCCGAAATCGTTGGCGGGAAAGCCCAGCACTTCAAAGCCGCTGTCAGCCTTGGCCTTGTAAAGCGCTTCCAGCCCTTCATATTGCGGCGTCAGCCCGCACTTCGATGCCACGTTGACCACCAGCAGCACTTTGCCTGCATGGTCGGCCAGCGTATCCGGGCTGCCGTCGATGCGGCTCAGGGGAATTGCGGTCAGATCAGTGGCCATGTCGCGTCCTCTCTTGCGGTCTAGTTAGTCGACGTAGTGCGCGGTTGTCCTTGCGCGGACTTCTTCGGGCGTCACACCTGGTGCGCACTCGATCAGGCGGAAGGGTGACTGGTGATCGATCCGCTGGAACACGGCCAGGTCGGTCACGATCATATCGACCACACCCTTGCCGGTCAGCGGCAGAGTGCAGGCGGGGATGAACTTGGGGCTACCGTCCTTGGCGCAGTGTTCCATCACCACGATGATCTTCTTGACCCCTGCAACAAGGTCCATCGCCCCGCCCATGCCCTTGATCATCTTGCCGGGAATCATCCAGTTGGCGATGTCGCCATTCTCGGCCACTTCCATCGCGCCCAGCACGGTCAGGTCAATCTTGCCGCCACGGATCATGGCAAACGACTGCGCGCTGTCAAAATAGGCGGTGTGGGCAAGCTCGCTGATGGTCTGCTTGCCTGCATTGATCAGATCGGCGTCTTCCTCACCGGCATAGGGGAAGGGGCCAATGCCCAGCATACCGTTTTCCGATTGCAGCGTCACGGTCATGCCTTCGGGCACGTGATTGGCCACCAGCGTGGGGATGCCGATGCCAAGGTTCACGTAGAAACCATCCTGCAGTTCGCGGGCCGCGCGCGCTGCCATTTCGTCGCGGCTCCAGCCTGCTTTCAGCCCGTCATGCGTGGTCATGGTCTTGATCTTCCTGTGAATTTGAAAGGAGTATCACTTGATCGGAGGCGGCACCAGAAACCACCCGGCGCCGATATTCTGTTCCAGCGCCACGGCCACCGGGCCATCGGGATTGCGCAGATAATCGAACACTTCGTCGAAATCGGCCTTGCGGTCACCAGCGATGGCCAGCACGCACCAGTCGTTATCGGCGCGCAAAAGGATCTGCTGTTTGCGGGTTTCGTTGCGGCGCAGCAACAGCACCGGATCGATGCCCAGCGGATCAAGGCCCGTTGCTTTCAGGATCGTGCCCAGTTGCTTGGCCGATGTTTCGGGCAGGCTGGCAATCCATACTACCGCCGTTCCCGTGCCGCGAATGGCGCGCAGATGTTCGGCAAGGCCGGGTGCGGGGGCTGGCGGATCGTTCAGATCGAATGGATCTGTCCCGGTATCCAGATCGATCAGCAGCGCGGCGCGCTGATCCTTGCAGGGCATCGTCCGGGGCAGGGACGCCAATGAGGCCTGATCGAGCAATGCTGACTTTCGCCCGCCCTTTGCCTTACCAGCATCAGCGGTTGAAAGCACGAAGGCGGCCATCGCGGCATAGCCATCTTCGTTCCCGACCAAAGCGCCCAGACCCGCGGCCACCGGCGTTTGCGGGAGCGCAAGAGCTGTCTCAGCAACCGGAAGCGGGGCTGCTGCGTCTCTTGCCGTTTCGGCAGGTGAGGATGCAAGAGGCGCCGCCGAAGGAACAGGCGCTGCGGCAGTTTGGCCTTGGCCGACAATGACGACCGGCTTTGCCGGCGCTTTTTCCGCAACCTTGGCTTTCGCGGATTTGCGGCCCATAAGCTGCTTTCCGGTCAGCGTGCCGCCGGCGGCCAGCGGCACCAGCGCTGCTGCCACGCATCCGCCCAGCTGCGTTGCCACCAACGTCAGCGTCAATGCTGCGGTCAGTGAACGCGGGCTTCGCTTCATGCCACTTCGCGTTCCCGCACGGTACGGAATTCGATCTTCTTGTCGTAGGGCGCGCCCACGATCATGCGCTGCACATAGACGCCGGGCAGGTGGATGCTGTCGGGATCAAGGCTGCCTGCGGGCACGATTTCTTCCACTTCCACGATGCACACCTTGCCACAGGTGGCAGCGGGCACATTGAAATTGCGCGCGGTCTTGCGGAACACGACATTGCCGGTTTCATCGGCCTTCCACGCCTTTACCAGTGCCAGATCGGCAAAGATGCCGCGTTCCAGCACATATTCGGCTGGACCATTTGGCCCGTCAAAGATCTTGCTCTCTTTGCCTTCGGCCACCAGCGTGCCCACGCCGGTCTTGGTGTAGAAGCCCGGAATGCCCGCACCACCTGCGCGCATCCGCTCTGCCAGCGTACCCTGGGGGCAGAATTCCACTTCCAGTTCACCGGCCAGATATTGGCGTTCGAACTCCTTGTTTTCGCCCACATAGCTGGCGATCATCTTCTTTACCTGCCGCGTGCGCAGCAGCTTGCCGATACCTTCGTTGTCGACGCCGGCGTTGTTGGAGGCAAAGGTCAGGTCTTTCACCCCGCTGTCCCGCACTGCATCAAGCAGCCGTTCGGGAATGCCGCACAGGCCGAAACCGCCACAGGCAATCAGCAGGCCATCGCTGAGCAGACCATCCAGCGCGGCGGCGGCATCTGCGTAAAGCTTCCTCGACATCGTAGAATTGCTCCCCTCGAAAGCAGCGCGATTGTGCAGTCTGCTAACACACAGCGGGGCGCGAAAAACAAGTCTTGACCTTGCGCGCGAGGACATTTCGTGGGCGGAACTGGCCGAAATTATGATGGCGCAGGGTCGAACCTGCGAAGGGCCGGTCCCGGATCGGACACCTGCAGAAATGGAAGAGGGCGCTGTTTCCAGCGCCCTCTTCGGCATCCTCTCCAAGATGCAATTTCGGTCTTAGCTGCAATTATTCTTCAGGGCCACCCACATCGTCATGGCCGTGCTCGTTTGCGGCATAAAGTTCTGCGCCCTTGCCCTGCATGTAAGGCATCGGGTTCACAGCTTCGCCCGCAACGCGGACTTCATAGTGCAGGTGCGGGCCGGTGGAACGGCCGGTCGAGCCGACATAGCCGATCACGTCACCCTTGCGGACCTGCTGGCCCTGCGCCACGGCAATGCGCGACATGTGGCCATAGCGGGTTTCCATGGCAGCGCCATGATCGAGCTGAACGTAAAGGCCATAACCGCCAAACCAATCAGCCATTTCCACTACGCCATCAGCAGTGGCGCGAATCGGGGTGCCGGTGGGGGCAGAAAGATCGATGCCCTTGTGCGCGCGACGACCGCCGAGCACAGGGTGGTTGCGCATGCCATAACCGCTCGACAAGCGGGTGACGGCAACCGGAACGAGCGATGGAATGGAAACGCCCGTGCGACGGGCCGTGGTGGCGGGCTTGGCAGAAGGCAGGATGCCGTTGTCGAGCTGCTGCCAGCTGGCAAACAGGCGGCGGAATTCTTCGTCACCGCGGTCTGCCGATACGCCAGCCTTCGCAGCTTCGGCGGCGCGAAGCGGGGCGGCGATGTCTGCCGAAGCAGCGCTGTTGGCGAAAGCCGGGGCGGAAGAGAATGCAACAACTGCCGTGAGGGCGCTGAAGGCTGTCTTGAAGGTTTTGATGCTGAACAACATTACGACCTGTACGACCTTATCTTTGCGTTCCGACCCTGGTCTTTCCGACCTTTGGATCAGTGTGCTCGAAACCCCCGGAGCGAACCCGTTCTTTGGCAGCAAGCAGGATGAAAACCTGCTGCCTTGGGATGTTGTAGAGTTGGTCGGAACCCCCCGCCATCTCGTGCATTGGGGTATGTGAGGCGCATCACAGTGTGGCAACCCCTGCCATCATTTCGCGCGACAAACCGGCTGATCGACGCGCCGAGTCGTTGAACGGTGGCTTAACGGCACCGTGGAAATGGCGCTGGACGAGCGTTTTCCACGCTTGTTCGGGGGATTCGCCACGGCTTTGGCACACTGCGACGAAATGCTTTGTGCCGAACCGCACATGGCGGATTTCGTCGTCAACGATTCTTTGCAGGATGCGCGCAGAGCGTTCATCACCCGCAGCCTGAAACTTCGCCACGGTCATCGGCGTAACGTCCAGCGCGCGGGCTTCGAGCACCATCGGTACGATGGCCAGCCGCGCCGCAACATCGTGCGCGGTTTCGCGCGCGGCGTCCCACAACCCATCATGCGCAGGCAGTGCGCCGTAGAAACTGCCGAGCGTTCGCAAACGGCGAGACAGCAGGCCGAAATGCATGGCCTCATCAGCGGCGACCGAAAGCCAATCATCCACGAATTCCCAGCCCATTTCAGCGCCAAAGCGCCCGGCCGCATCCAGCGCGAGGTCGATCGCCACGAACTCGATGTGCGCCAGCGCGTGGAGCAGCGCGAGGCGGCCTTGCGCCGATCCGCGGCCCCGCTTAGGCATTGCTCCAGGTGCGAGAAGTTCGGGCTTGTCCGGGCGCGCGGGGGTATCGGGCATCTCCACATCGAAGGTGAATGCCAGCGCTTCAACCCGCCACCGCCGGACCAGTTCGCGGGTCTGCATGACCTTGGCGAACGGATCGGCGGTGAGCATGGTTTCGCGGATCGCTTGGGCCAGCGAAGTGCCATTCATCTGCGTCTAGGTGCAGTTAGGTGCATCTAGGTGCACTTCAGGAATCACGCTGACGATCACAAGGCTTTTGCGGCTGCCAGCACCTCGTCGGCATGGCCCTTGACCTTCACCTTGTTCCAGATTTTGGCGATTTTTCCATCTGAGCCAACCAGATAGGTCGTGCGCTCCATGCCCATGTAGGTCTTGCCGTACATCGATTTTTCGGTCCAGATGCCCAACGCATCGGACACGCCGCCTTCCTCGGCATCGGAGGCCAGCGGCGCGGCGAGCCCATGCTTTTCTGCAAATTTCACATGCTTTTTCGGCGGGTCCTTGCTCACGCCCAGCACGGCCACGCCAGCGGCCTGAAAATCGGCGTAAAGACTTGAAAAGTCTTTGTTCTCAGTCGTGCAGCCGGGCGTATCGTCTTTTGGATAGAAGAATACGACCAGCGGCTTGCCCTCAAAGTCCGACGCTTTGACGCTGCCCCCATCGGGCGTCGTCATCGCGATATCCGGGAACGCTTCGCCCACTCCGATCCGCTCGCTCATCAGTCAATCTCCAGTTTAACATCAAATACTTGGCCCCAAGCCAAAGCCACGCAATGTCGCGCCTGATGCACCGCATCGAGCAGCGTGTCCCAGCTTTCCAACCCACAGGCCCGCGCCACGATGCTGCGGCTGGCCTCCGGCGGGAACATGCCATCAGGGGCAACCAGCCGCACGACCACCAGCAGCCGCGCGAGAAGATCGTGCGCGGCCCGGATGCCTTTGGGAAGAAGCGCTTGTTCCTCAAGCATTTGCACAGCCTGCCCAAGATCGGGCGTGCGGGCCACGTGATCGCGCAGTTGCAGGAAGTGAGCCATGAATTCGATATCCACCAGCCCCCCGCGCGCCAGCTTTACGTCGAGCGGCCCTTTCGGCGGCTTGTGCTCCGCCATTGTGCCACGCATTTCAAGCACTTCGCTGCGCAGCTTGGCCTCGGCACGAGACGTATCCTGCACGCGGGCGATGATGGCGGACAGGTCGGCGCGGTCCGCCTCCGTGCCGAACAGCGGACGCGCGCGGCACAGCGCCATGTGCTCCCATGTCCAGGCATCTTCGCATTGATATCGCTCAAAACTTTCAAGGCTGACCGAGATTGGCCCCTGCGCGCCGGATGGCCGCAGCCGCGTGTCCACCTCGTATAGCGCGCCTGCCGCCGTCGGCACCGAAAGCGCCGCAATCACGCGCTGGGCGAGGCGGTTGTAATAGAGCGTGGCGCCAAGCGGGCGGCGGCCATCTGATTCAGCGGCGTGGTCCCCGCTGAACAGGAACACCAGATCGAGGTCCGAGGCATGCGTCAGCGCCGCGCCACCCAGACGGCCAAGGCCGAGAATGGCGAGATGGCTGCCGGGAACGGCGCCATGGTTGAGCGTAAATTCATCAATAGCGGCGCGGCCCAGCACCTCGATCGCGGCTTCGGCAACACGGCTTAGCGCGCTGGCAACTTCCAGCGGGTCACGCCCCCCCGTTTCACCCAGTCCTTCGATCAACTGCACACCCAGCGCAAAGCGCATTTCGCCCACGCGGATGCGCACGTTATCCAGCAGGCGCTGGTAATCATCGCCCGCCTCGCCGCGCGAAAGTTCGGCGGCTATTTCGGCTACAGTGCCCGGCAGATCGAAGGCCGAGCGGTCTATCAAAGTATCGAGCAGGTCCGACCGGCGCGCGAGCTCATCGGCCAGCACGGGCGCATGGGCCAGCACGCGCATGACCAGCGCCAGCAAGCCGGGGCGGGCATCGAGCAGGCGGAACACGTTGATCGCGCTGGGCAATCCGGCCAGCAGTTGTTCCCACCGCAGCAATGCGCGCTCGGGGTCGGGAGCTTCGGCCAAGGCGCGCAGCAATTGGGCCCGGATGCGGGCAAAAGCTTCACGCGCTTCGGCAGAGCGCAGGCAGCGATACTGCCCGCCTTCCCACGCGGTGATGCGTTCGGCCAGCGCATCGGGTTGTTCGAACCCCAACTCGGCCAGTTCCAGCGCGAGCGGGCTGGCTTCGACCGCAACCGCGCCGGAGGGGGCATATGTGGCGATCAGCGTATCGAACCGGCGGCCCACCACTTCGGAAATGGCTGTCAATTCCGCCACCAGTTCCGCGCCGCCAGAAAGGCCATCGAGCCGCGCCACTTCATCAAGTGCTTGTGGATCGTTGGGCAGCGAATGCGTCTGCTGATCCGCCACCATCTGCAAGCGGTGCTCCAGCATGCGCAGCCGGTCATAGCTTTGACCCATGATTTGCGCATCTTCGGGGCTGATGATGCCAGCGTCCGCCAGCGCATCAAGGCTGGCGCGGGTGCCGCGCAGGCGCAGTGCGGGGTTGCGACCGCCGTGGATAAGTTGATGCGTCTGCGCGAAGAATTCCACCTCGCGGATGCCGCCGCGCCCGCGCTTCAGATCGTAGCCGGGGCCGATGGCCTGCCCTGCGGAGTAGTGATCGCGGATGCGCGTGGTCAACCGCCCGATTTCAGCAATCGCGCCGAAATCAAGGCTGCGCCGCCACACGAAGGGGCGGATGGTGTCAAGAAACGCCTGACCTGCGGCAATATCGCCCGAAGCGGCACGGGCGCGGATGAAGGCGGCACGTTCCCACGCCAATGCGCTTGATTCATAATGCGCGATTGCGCCTTCGAAGGGCAGGGCCAATGGGCTGACTTCGGACGCGGGGCGCAGGCGCAGATCGACGCGGAAGACATAGCCTTCGTCGGTCACCTCGGACATGATCTGCATGATCGTGCGGGCAACGCGCTGCGCCGCATCAGCAGGATCATCACGCTCCCGCCGGGGAAGCACTTCGGGATCATAGAGCAGGATCGGGTCGATGTCGGACGAATAGTTCAGTTCCTGCGCGCCATGTTTGCCAAGGGCGATGGCGCTGAAGCCGACCGAGGGCGCATCGGGCACGCGGCGGCGGATGGCGGCGGCGATGGCGGCATCGAGCGAACGATCGGCAAAGTCGGACAGTTCGGTGATGACGCGGGTGAGCGGGAAGGCCCCGGCAAGATCGCCAATGGCAATGACCAGCGCGAGCGCCAGCCGTTCACGCCGCAGGGCAATGGCGGTGTCTTCTACGCCTTCGCCCGCCGAGCGGGCTTGTACCAAGGCCTGCTCAATATCGCCTGTGGCCAGCAGCGCTTCGAGATCTGGCAGGCGATCCAGCGCGCGCGACAGGAACGGCGCATGGGTGCGAGCGCGGGTGAGGGCGTGGTTGAAATCGAACATGGCCATGAGCGATGCCCGCATTGGCGCGGCGCTTCAAGTCAGCTTGCGATGGAAGAGCCGGTCTGTCAGCAAGGGGCATGGCTTTGGCCGATGACCAATCCGGGAGTTTACCGATGGCTTTTCACAACATGTTTAGCGCGCTTTCTACATCGGTTTTGGTCCTTTCGCTGTCCGGCGCGGCCGTGGCGATGGATGCGCGCAATGTTGTGCCGCCGGTGGATGAGGCGTTGATGCGCGAGGTGATCAAGACACTTTCTGCCGATGATCTGGCCGGGCGGGGGCCTGCGAGTGCCGAGGAGAAGGCGACGCTGGATTTGATCGTAGCGCGGTTCAAGGCGGCGGGGCTGGAGCCGGGGAACAAAGGCCAAAATGGTCAAAAATCCTGGTTTCAGGATGTGCCCACGGTTTCGATGACTGCGTCCGGGTTTTCGCCGTTGACGGTGAAGGGCGCTGGCAAAGCGTTGATGTTCTCGCACGGCAAGGATTTCGTGGCGGGCAGCTATCGCGTGGTGCCGGAAACGAGCGTGAAGGACGCGGAACTGGTGTTCGTCGGCTATGGCGTGAATGCGCCGGAGCTTGGCTGGAACGACTATGCGGGCATCGACATGAAGGGGAAGGTGGCGGTGATCCTCGTCAACGATCCCGACTATGCGATGGAGACGGAAGACGGGCCGTTCAAGGGGCGGCGCATGACCTATTACGGGCGCTGGACCTACAAGTTCGAAGAAGCGGCGCGGCAGGGGGCGACGGGCGCGATTCTGGTGCATGATACGTTCCCGGCGGCTTACGGGTGGAACGTGGTGGAATCGAGTTGGTCGGGCGATCAGCATTTCGTCGCCACGCCCAACGATGCGGCGGACCAGACGGCGTTCAATTCTTGGATTCAAAAGCCTGCCGCAGAGAGCATTTTCAAGGCGGCTGGCAAGGATCTGGCGGCGATGACGGCGGCGGCGGGGCAGAAGGGGTTCAAGCCAGTGCCGCTGGGGTTGAAGGCTAGCCTTTCGTTCAAGTCTGCAATCACGCGATCAACATCGCGCAATGTGGTGGGGCTGCAGCCGGGTACCGAAGCGGCGGATGAATATGTTTTGTATTCAGCGCACTGGGACCATCTGGGGCGGTGCAAGCCCGATGCGACCGGCGATGACATCTGCAACGGCGCGGTGGACAACGGCACTGGGATGGCGGCGCTGGTTGCTCTGGCGGAGATGAACAAGGCGGCGGGGCCTGCGCGGCGCAGCCAGGTCTATCTGGCGTGGACGCTGGAGGAATCGGGGTTGCTGGGTTCTGAGTATTACGCACGCAACCCGTTGTTCCCACTGGCGCAGACGGTGGGCGGGGTGAATATCGATGCGTTGTATCCCGGCGGCATTGCCCGCGATGTGGCGGTGACGGGGGGTGACAAGTCTGAACTTTCGGCGATTCTGGCGCGCGTGGCGGGCGAATTGCAGCTGAAGATCGGGCCGGAGGATGCTTCGGAGAAGGGCTATTACTACCGGTCGGACCACTTCAGCCTGGCCAAGCGCGGGGTGCCGATGTTCTATGTGAAGCGTGGCACCGATCTGGTGGAGGGCGGCGTGGCAGCGGGCAAGGCGCTGGCCGAGGACTACGTCGTTAACCGCTATCACCAACCTAGCGATGAATATTCGGATGATTGGGACATGCGCGGGATTGTGCAGGAAGTGGACCTCTATTACTGGCTGGGCCGTCCGCTGGCCGATGGCTCTGACTGGCCGAACTGGAACACGGGCGATGAATTCCGTGCGATCCGGGATCAGAGCCGGCCAAATGCAGAAAATGGCGCTGTAAAGTAGAGGTTTTTTGCTGATGTCGCATTTCCGCATGCCGCCAGAGTGGCACCCGCAAGACTGGCTGTGGGTGGGCTTTCCGCATCTGGCAGAGGAATGGTCTGGGCTGATCGACAAGGCGCAGGAGCAGATTGCGGCCTTTGCCAGCGCGGTGGCGGACAGTGGGCAGAAAGTGCGACTGGTGGTGCGCGATGCCGCTAACGAGATGCGGGCGCGGTCGCTGGTTTCGGCGGCGGTCACGCTGGAGCGGCGCACCTATGGCGACGTGTGGTTGCGCGATACTGGGCCGCTGGTGGTGCTGAATGACGCGGGTGAAAGGCGGGCGCGACTGTTCGGGTTCAACGGTTGGGGCGAGAAGTACCTGATGCCGGGGGATCAGGAGATAGGTGCGGATCTGGTGGCGTCTGCCGGGCTGGATGCGGGCGCGAAGGCGGACTGGATTCTGGAAGGCGGGGCGCTGGATGGCGA
Organism: Novosphingobium sp.; assembly: GCA_041639635.1. GTDB lineage: Bacteria > Pseudomonadota > Alphaproteobacteria > Sphingomonadales > Sphingomonadaceae > Novosphingobium. The sequence goes on along the minus strand of JBEQBV010000009.1, from coordinate 15,087 downwards.
TGGCACCGGGCTGGTGGCTACGACCGAGCAGTGTTTGCTGAATCCGAACCGCAATCCGCACCTGTCGCGCGCCGATCTGGAAGCGCGGTTGCTGCGCGATCTGGGCTATGATCGCGTGCTGTGGCTGGGTGATGGGCTGATCAACGATCATACCGACGGGCATGTTGATAATCTGGCGAGGTTCGTAGGCGCAAACCGTCTGGCCCTGCCGCGCGCGACCGGGCCGGGCGATCCCAACGCAGCGATCTATGCCGACGCCAAGGCGCGGGCGCTGGATGCCGGGGTTGAGGTGGTGGAGGTGCCTTCGCCGGGCCTGATCGAATGGGCGGGCGTGGTACAGCCTGCCAGCTACATGAACTTTGTGATCACCAGCAATCTGGTGGTGGTGCCGGTGTTCGGATCACCGCATGACGATGATGGCGTGGCGGCGATTGCGGAACTGTTCCCGGACCGCGCGACCGTGGGCCTGATGGGCGATGCGGTTCTGGCGGGCGGGGGCGGGTTCCACTGTGCCAGCCAGCAGATGCCGTCGCTTCTCGCCTGATCGTTCACCCTCGCTTCGGCCACCAGGGCACGAACCCCGAAGTCCGCTCCACGTATGCCTTATACCCTGGACGCCGCTCCTCCATGCCCTTTTCCAGCAGCGGTTTGCCTGACCACTTGGTGAGCGTGAAGGTCAGGAATACCGGACCCACCACACTCGCCAGCGCGACCCATAGCCCTGCATCGGCGGCGGCGAGCCAGATGCCCCACCACACGCAGGCGTCGCCGAAGTAGTTGGGGTGGCGGGTGTAGCGCCACAGGCCGGTCTGGAGGACTTTGCCCTTGTTGGCGGGATCGGCGCGGAAGGCGTTCAACTGCGCATCGCCCACGGCCTCGAACACGATGCCCACCAGCCACAGCGCGGCCCCGGCTATCGCCAATGCGCCCAGTGGTGCTGGCCTTCCGCTGGCCAGCACACCCAGTTGCGCGGGCAGGCAGGTGATGAACAGCAGCAGCGCCTGCGGGGCGAAGACCAGCTTCAGCGCGGCTGAGGCGAACCGCCCCTCCGCTTTGGCCTTGCCCAGCATCTTTGCATAGCGCGGGTCTTCGCCATGGCCGCGCCAGCGGGTGTAGAGGTGCCACGCCAGCCGTGCGGCCCAGATGGCGGCCATTGCGGCGATCAGGCTGGCCCTTGTGCCCGCGCCTCCTGGCACATGCAGCCACGAGATCAGCGCCAGCACGCCCATGCCGCCGCCCCACACCGCATCGATGAAGCTGACATCGCCAATCCGCACCGCCACGCGCCACAACACCAGCATTCCGGCGATCAGCACAGCCGCGTTGATCAGAAGTGCCTGGGCAAGCGTATCGGCCATCAATCAGTCTCCGGCAGGCTTTTCAACCCGCGTCCCGGATGGCGCGGCGTGACTTTGCTGTAGTATTCGAACAACTTGCGCATATCCGCAGCATAGTCACCAGATGGCCAGATGGCCGGGCCAAGCCCGCCGCTCTTGGTGCCATAATCCATCATGCCAATCACGATGGGCACGCCCGCCTTCAGCGCAATGTGATAGAAGCCGCTGCGCCATTGCCCCACCTGGCTGCGCGTGCCTTCGGGCGCGATGGTCAGCATGAAGCGGTCCCGCCGCGCGAATTCGGCCACCATGGCATCGACGACGTTCCGGCGCGCCGACCGGTCAATCGAAACCCCGCCCATATCGCGCATGAACCCGCCCAGCGGCCAGCGGAACAGGCTGTCCTTGGCCATGAAGTGCGGCTTGAGGCCCAGATCCTCGGTCAATCCGATGAAGTTGACGAAATCCCAGTTCGACGTGTGCGGCGCGGCCACGATCACGCAGCGGCCATCGGCTGGCGGTGTGCCATAGGCGGTCCACCCGCGCTTGCGATAGAACCACACCAGCGCCTTACGCACCACGCGCGATAGCAGGCTGGGCCTGCGGTCAGTCACTGCCCCGTCCATGTCCTTCTCCCCGGCAGGAGATTAACGCCGTAACCGGACGCTGTCTAACCGTCTCCCACAGCCACATGCATCCTGCATTTTCGCACGATGGCCTGTTTCGTCCAACCTGTTCGTAAAAGCTTGCCTTGGCAGGACAGAAGCATATGGCAATCCAAAGTTAATCAGGACGCAAGCAGCATGGCCTTTTTCACCAAGAACCCCAAGTTTGACTGGATTTTCCGGTCCGGTCTGAAAGGCACGTGTCCACGCTGCGCCAAGGCTTCGATGTTCAACGGCTGGCTGAAATTGCGCAAGACCTGCCCGGAATGCGGCCTCGATTACAACTTCGCCAGTGCCGATGATGGCCCGGCCTTCTTTGCGCTGTGCATCACCGCCTTTCCGCTGACGTTCTTCGTGGTCTGGGTGGAGGTGGTCTATTCCCCGCCGTGGTGGGTGCACGTGCTCACCTCAATGCCGATTCTGGGCATAGGCTGCCTTGCCACACTGCGCCCGTTCAAGGGCTGGCTGGTCGCCTCGCAATATGTGAACAAGGCGATTGAGGCAGGGACCGAGAACCTGTGGGCCAAGCTGCACGCGCGGGAAAAGGGTGAAGGGTAAGGGTGCTAAGCCGCCTTCCAGCGCAGCGGCAGTCTCTTGAACCCGCCCACGAACGTGGAATTCACGCGAGCCGGCTCGCCCGCCAGTTCCAGCCGCTCCACCCGATCCAGCAGCACATCCAGCAATACGCGCATTTCCAGCCGCGCCAGATGCAGGCCAAGGCACTGGTGCGATCCTGCGCCAAAGGCCGCGTGCCGATTGGCCGGACGGGTGGGATCGAATGTGCGCGGATCGGGGAATTGCGCCGGATCGTGGTTTGCCGCCACATAGTTCAGCATAAGCCAGTCCCCCGCCGCAATCTGTTGCCCGCCAAGCTCGGTATCTTCTGCCGCCGTGCGCATGAAGTGCTGCACCGGCGTGGTCCAGCGGATGGCTTCTTCCACGATGCCCGGCAACAGGCTGCGGTCGGCCTTGGCCCGCGCAAACAGATTGGGATCGCGCGCCAGTGCCAGCGCTGCGCCCGCCGATGATGCCGAAGTCGTATCGTGCCCGGCGCTGGCCACGATGATGTAATACCCTGCCGTATCGCGGTCGCTCAACGGTTCTCCATCCACGGAGGCATTGGCAATCACGCTGGCCACGTCGTCTGAAGGGTTTTTCCGGCGCTCGGCGGCAAGGCTGGCGAAGTAGCGTTCGAATTCGGCCACTGCGCCTGCCACGATTGCGCTGATCTGTTCGGGTGGCAGGTTTTTCAGGCCAGACTTGTTCATGTCTTCGTCCTGCCCGCCGAACATCTGCTGCGTCAGGAACAGCATCTTGGGCTCATCCTCTGGCGGGACGCCCAGAATCTGCATGACCACGTGCAGCGGATAGGGCGCGGCGACCAGCGGCATGAAATCGCCTTCACCTTCTTTGGCTTCCCCCGCAGCCAGCATCCGGTCGATGGAATCATTGGCGATCTTGCGGATTTCGTCTTCCAGCCGCGCCAGATTCTTGGGCATGAACCAGTCCTGCGTCAGGCGGCGTAGCTTGGGGTGCTTGGGCGCGTCCATCTGCACCAGCGATTCCACCAGATGCGGGCTGCCTCCGGTGATCGAACGCGCCAGCGCATCGCCCACGCGCAAGGTAAAGACGGCGGACTTCGGGTTGTTCAGGAAGGTGGCGTTGTCCTTGCTCACCTTCATCACCGCATCGAAGCCCGATACCAGCCAGAACGGCTCATGCTCGTCACTTGGAGCCACCACCCGCGCCACCGGCATCGCGGTGCGCAGTGCATCGAACTGGTCGAGCAGCGGCTCCCACGCGCCATAGCTGCGGGGATCGATCACGGCGCGGCCCACTTCGGCCGGAACCACTGGAACACTTGCCATTATCCCGCTCCTCTTCAGACCGTTGCTGTCTGTGCTGCCTCGTAGGCCTGCTTGTATTCATCGCGCAGCAGCCGCTTGAACAGCTTGCCGGTCGGCTCGCGCGGCAGTTCGGCGCGGAAATCGATCTGGCGCGGCATCTTCACGCGCGAAAGTTGCGGGCCCAGCCATTCGGCCAGCTCCGCCGCCAATGCCGGGCCAGCCTCGGCCATGTCGCGCGGCTGCACCACGGCCACCACCTTTTCGCCCATGTCCGGGTCTGGCGCACCGATCACCGCCACATCGGCCACCTTGGGATGCGTGATGAGCAGGTTCTCGATCTCCTGCGGATAGATGTTCACCCCGCCCGATATGATCATGAAGCTCTTGCGGTCGGTCAGGAACAAATAGCCGTCCTCATCCACCCAGCCCACATCGCCCAGACTGGTCCAGCCGTGCCGATTGGTGGCATCGCGCGTCTTGTCGGGATCATTGTGATAAGTGAACGGGCTGCCCCCTTCAAAGAACACTTGGCCCTCGGTGCGCGGCGGCACGGCATTGCCCTCGTCATCGCAGATGCGGATCGTGCCGAGGATTGCGCGGCCTACCGATCCGGGGCGCTTCAGCCATTCCTCGCTGGTGATGAAGGTAAAGCCGTTGCCTTCGGTCCCGGCGTAGTATTCGCGCACCACCGGCCCCCACCACGCAATCATCGCCTGCTTCACCGGCACGGGGCAGGGGGCGGCGGCATGAATCGCGCACTTCAGGCTGGAGGTATCGTAGCGGTCACGCACCTCTTGCTCCAGCTTCAGCATCCGCACAAAATGCGTCGGCACCCACTGGCTGTCGGTCACCTTGTAGCGTTCGATCAAGGCCAAGGCGTGCTCAGGATCAAACTTCTCCATCGCCACCACGGTGCCGCCCAGCCGGTGAATGGTCATGCACCAGCGCAAGGGCGCTGCGTGATAGAGCGGCGCGGGCGAGAGATACACGGCATCGCCAGTGATCCCGAAGGCTTGCGATGCAATCCCCACCAGCGCATTGACCGCGCCGATCGCCGGGTCTTCAGGCAGGGGAATGCGCACGCCCTTGGGCTTGCCCGTCGTGCCTGAAGAATAGAGCATGTCGCATCCGGCACGCTCATCGGCAATCGGCGTATCGGGCATGGCCGACAGCGCGGCATCCAGCGATAGCGGGCCTTCCACATCAAACCGCAGCTGCGCCACCTCCGGCGCCAGCCTTGCCACTTCATCCAGCACCGGGGCGGTCATTGCCGAACCGATCAGCAACCTGCTGCCGCTGTCGCGCGCGATATAGGCGATTTCGGGCGCGGCCAGTCGGCTGGATACCGCCACATAGACCAGCCCCGCGCGCTGTGCGCCCCACGCCAGTGCAAAGAAATCCGCCCGGTTTTCCAGACACAGCGCAATCGTATCGCCGATCTGCAGCCCGTGCGCGCGCAGCAGTTGCGCAAACTGGTTCGATTTCGCGTCAAGCTCGGCATAAGTCACCACCGTGCCGCTGCCGCCCATGATCACGGCGGCACGGTCCGGATTCCGGGCGGCATGATACTTCGGATGAAACTGCACCACGGGCATCCTCTCGCTATCGGGCAGACTCGCGCTGCCTCTTGGCGACAGACTTTAATCGATCAATTAAGTCGTGCAACCGGGAATTTTGTCGCCCCTTTTCTCCCGCAAAATCTGCCCGCAAAATCCACCCTTGGCCTTTCCCGTTCCACCCCCTAAGTCGCGCTGATGATAGCACGCGAACTTCTCGGCACCGCGCACGTGCCCGATGGCGAGGAAATGCGCCTCTATTCCCACGACCGTGATTTCATGATCGTGGTCGGCAACAATGAATTGATGAGCACGCGGCAGAACGGGTCCGAAATCGCGCTCGCCACGCAAAGCCTTGCGCGCATCCCCCATGCAAAGCGCCCGGCTGTGCTGATCGGCGGCTACGGCATGGGCTTTACCCTGCGCGCCGCCTTGGAAAAGCTGCCCGCCGATGCACAGGTTACCGTGGCCGAACTGGTGCCCGAAATCATCCAGTGGGCGCGCGGCCCGATGAAGGAACTGGAAGCAGGCTGCCTTGATGATCCGCGCGTGCGGCTGGTCATGGCCGATGTGGCCGATGTCATCTCGGCCAATGCCTACGCTGTGGGCGGTACCGGCTATGACGCCATCCTGCTCGATGTGGACAATGGACCCGATGGCCTTGTCCGCACGGGCAACAGCCGCCTTTACAAGATGCGCGGGCTTCGCATGGCCAAGGATGCACTGCGCCCCGGCGGGGTGCTGGCCATCTGGTCGGCCGCACGCGATCCCAATTTTACGCAACGGCTGAAAGCGGCAGGCTTCAATGTTGATGAAGTAGAAGTGCGGGCCCGCACCAATGGCAAGGGCGCGAAGCACGTGATCTGGTTCGCCACGGTCTGAACAGGCGCGTGCGCCTTAAACCGGGCAATCAGGCGCTCTCCAACCGGGCAAGAAACCGGCGGCGCACCAGCCAAGGCTCCAGAAACCGCCCCACCACATAAAGAACCGCAAACAGCGCCGAAAAGACATAGGCCGCCGTGGCCGAAGGCTTGCGTTCTTTTTCCTTGTCCTTCTTGGGCTTTTCGGGGGCAGGGGCACCCAGCATCTTGTCTATGGGGTTCAGTTCAAGGACTTTGGCCTCATCCTTTTTCTTCTCTTTCTTTTCCGCCCCTTTGACCTTCTTCTTCGCTTCAGCCTGCGCCATCTGATATTCGCCAACTGCCAAAGTCAGCTGACCAAAGCCGATGAACAGCACGGGCAGCAGAAAGCAGAACAGCAGCGCTTTGCTAACCAGATGGTAGCGTAAGGTCTTGCCCTGATCAGTTGCCACGATGGTCAGATCACCGTCTTCGAACGTCGATAGCGGGTCCTGAGGCACAGGTGCCTTGCGGGTGAACGTGATCCTGTGCCCAATGCGCTCATGCTTCGTGTCCATCTGGTCGAGCATAGGTTCGATCCGGTCGAGCGCTTCTTCGGCGCTTTGCCCGGCGGGCAACGGTACGCTGTCGCGCACGTGCCAGATCCAGTCGATATAGCGCAGGTTCATGCGTGGGCCGTGGGCAGGGGCAGGGGCAGGGGCAGGGGGAGCAGAGTTTTGCCAGATGTCCTGTGCGCTTGCACCGCTCATTCTGCCGGAACCGCAGATTCAGGCGCTTCGAAGCGGCCCTTTTGTCCGAACTTTGCCTTGATCGCCTTCCAGCCCTCGGTGAACGGATAGTGCATCGTCTCGCGGATCGACATGCGACGCCCGTCTTCGATGCCCAGGATTTCCGCCTCACCGTCAACGCAGGTGCCGAACATGCGGTCGATGATGATCCACGTGCCCGAATAGTTGCTGCGGGTGGCTTCATAATCGCGCGAATGGTGCACGCTGTGATGCTCGATCGTGTTGAACAGGAAACGCCACCAATTGGGCGTGTTGAAGCGCACGTTGATGTGCTGATAGATGCTCACCGTCAGGCCGAAGGTGCCCGCCAGCAGGAACGCACGCGGCAGAAAGTCGAAGAAGCCACCGATGCCAAGGCCGATCAGGAACAGCTCCACCGGGTTGCCCACCGCGCCCTTGTTGATGTTCAGCTGCGTCACGAAGTGGTGCGGCGCATGGGTCAGCCACAGCGGATACCAGTTGTGCATGCCCCGATGCATCCAGTACTGGCCGAAATCAAAGATGAACGAGATCAGGAACGCCTGCAGCAGCAGCGGCAGCCCGGTAAACCAGCTGAACTTGTCCAGATTCCACTGTTCCTGCACCCAGCCGATCATCACGCCATCGCCAATGAAATCATCGACAATGCGCAACACGGTATAGCCAAGGCCGACATAGAACAGGTCAGTCACCAGTTCCTTCCACGTCAGTTGCCAGCTTTTGTAGCGCGGGTTGACCCATTCCAGCGCGAGCAGCAGCAGCTTGAAGCCGATACCGATGTAGATCGCGGTCGAAGCCTTGGCGATGTCATTGGGCGCATAGTACCAGAAGGCGAGAAGCGCGAAGAAGGTTACCGGCTGGAACCAAGTGAAGAAGGCCCGCTTGAACGGTCCGCCTTCCACTTTGGGAAGGTTTTCCCAACCCACCGTGACAGGTGCTTCTGCCCCAATAATCCTGTTGCCTACGCGAGTGCCCGCCATCGTCAACGATCCCGTATTACGTACTGGCTTTTCCAGTAATACTAATTGCTTAGCCAGTATTAACACCGGATCGCGGGTGCACCGGTTACGTCAAATGACGTATGCCATTTTCTATGGCGCTTCCATTTCGTTACTCGAAGCCTGTCAGGACTTCGGCTCCGAGTAAACCTTGCGCATGGCGCAGGGTCACCGTCTTTGGCTGGGCAGCGTCCCACTTGGCATGGACGTCTGCCGGAATGAACACGCGGCCCGGTGCAATGGGTGATGGTTCATGCAACGGCACAAGCCATGCCCAGTGGTAGACGCCACGGCCACCTCGGCTAGTAGTGGTGATCTCCAGTCGCTCCAGACGCATCGGTGTCTGCTGCGCAGTGCCGAGCGCCATTCCGTTGATGCTCGGCAGCACACCAACACTCCACACCGGCCAGCCCATCAGCGCGGTCATGCCACACAGCATGGCAACAAACCGGCACGCCGACCGATTCTCCACCTGTCTTGTGGCCCATCGCCACACACCTGCGGCGGTTAGGGCTGTCGCCACCAGCCCTGCCAGCTTCAGTCCCGAACCCGGCGCGATGTTGCGCGGCCAAGCTTCGCCAATCGTCAGCACGATTACCAGCGTGACCAGAATCGGCAGTGCAAATGGCAGCAGGCACTGGCCCAGCGCAGCCGACGGCAGAATTGGCCTTGCGCGTTTACGGCGTTTGATCGTTGGGGTTTCCATCCAGTCTCAATGGACGTCAGACCCCTAAAATTCGATGTTCAGCGCCTTGCCCAGATCAGTCAGCGCCTGTTCTCCGCTGGTCACCTTGATCGCGTGCATGCCCATCGCAGCAGCCGGTTTGCAGTTGATGCCCAGATCATCAAGATAGATGCACTCTTGCGGCGCAAGCTTCAGCGCCTCGCACATCATCCGGTATATGCGCGGATCGGGCTTGCGCACTCCGGCTTTGCTGCTTTCGATCACGTGTTCGAACCGTGCCAGAATGCGCTCGATCTCGTCACTGGCATCCTGACTGCGGGCCATGCCTGCGCCATGGCCGGTCGGCACGTTGTTGGTGATGCACCCCAGCCGATATCCTTGCGCCTTTAACCGGTCGAGCGCCGCCACCATTGCCGGGCGCACGGCCCCTGCCAGTACTGCCAGAACCGCCGCCCCATCCAGTTCGAACCCTTGCGCGCGGGCCTCGTCGGCAAACATCCGGTTGAAATCGTCCGCCGTGATTTCGGCCCGCTCGAACAGCGCCCAGGCATTGCTGTCAGGATTGTGTGCGTTGACCTTGCGGATAAAGTCCAGCGGCAATCCGCGCTGCGCCTCCAGCCGGTTGAACGCTTCGAACGGGGATGAAGTGATCACGCCGCCAAAGTCAAAGATAACCGCTGCAAAGGCCATGCAATCTCCCATATCCAATCAACACTGTCCTTAACCGTTCGATGAATTGCAGCAACTGCTGATTATCATTCCGATTTGACCTGAATCATGGTCGGGCGCATCGTGGTGGCGCAGGACTTGAAAACCGAAAGACAGGAGGATCCCGATGCGCTCCATACTCTGCCCGCTTGATGTTTCCGAAGCCCTTGATGACCGGATCGAAACCGCCCTTGCCTTGGCCCGGACTTGCGATGGTCACGTCACTTTCCAGATCGCCACTCCTTTTGCGATGATGGCATCGTGGGAACCTTTCGGCGGCGCCGCCGTCTCGGCCTATGCGCTGAAAGAGGCGCGCGAGGCCAACGAGCGGCTGGCGACCGAGCTTGACGCCCGGTTCGCTTCGCAGGATGTGCCTTTCGATATCGACGTGCTTGATCAGGAACGCATCGCTGCCGCTACTGCTGCGGCCCGCTTTGCCGATATCGTGATCGGCAGCCTGTCGGACCCGCTGGTCGAAGAAATGACGCTGAACTTGCGCGCGCCCTTGCTGGGCGTGCCGCGAGGCCTGCCGATGCTGGCGTTTGACAAGCCCGTGCTGCTGGCGTGGGACGGCGGCCACGAAGGTGCCAACGCCATGCGCGCCGCCTTGCCGCTGCTGCAAATGGCCAGCGCCGTGCATATCCTTACCGTCCGGGAAAAAGACTCCAGCTTTCCCGCTGCCGAAGCCGCGCGCTATCTTTCGCGTCACGATGTTCATGCCGAAACGCACGAACGTGAACGTAATGGTTCGATCGCATTTACAATCGAGGAATGCGCGCGCAGTGTGGATGCAGGGCTCATCGTCATGGGCCTGTTTGGTCACAGCCGCTTGCGGGAATTGCTGATGGGCGGCGTTTCGCGGGAAATGCTCGACCGGTCGCAGATACCCTTGCTGCTGGCGCATTAGCGCCGGCAAGATTGGCAGGGGCCAAACCGGAGGGCCAAGTCGGCAGAGGAAGCAGCGCGGCATATATGACAACGGTCTTGTCACTCTTGCGGCCTCTGCTGCCGGTAGCAATTCTGGCCCCTTTTCTGCTCGTAGCCTGTTCTGGCGAGGCAGACCCGCAACCTGCGCCGTCGGCTTCGGCCAAGGCAAAGTCGACCAAGGCTGCCACCTCAGCCAAATCGGGAGATCAGGCAGATCCGGCGGATGATGTCGAGGATGGCGCTTCGTCCGACACCATTCCTGCGCGGTTTCGCGCGATCGGCACCGAACCCTTTTGGTCGGCCCAGGTGGACGATGGCATGGTGACATATACTTCGCTTGAAGTGCCCGAGGCGCAGGCGGTGCCCGCTACGGTCGAACACTCGGGCACGGCGCTGATCCTTTCGGCCAACGTCGATGGCACGCCGCTGGAACTGGAAGTGACGCGAAAGCCCTGTTCGGATGGCATGTCCGATACGAGTTATCCCTTGGCTGTGATTCGCCGGTATGGCGCTGATACGCAAAGCGGCTGCGCGCGCTGATTGCGCACAAATTGGCCGGTTGCAGCGCATCATTGCGATTCGCAACTGATCTCTGCAATCAATTGTGAACCGAACGATTTAATTTTGTTTCCTATGAAACAAACAAAAACCTCTTTAAAATCATATACTTATAGTAACACTTGCAAAAAATACAACCAATCCCGATTATTTCGCAATTGCACAAAACCGGGGTGCGGTGCATACAAAAGCTGCCTTTCAGGCATCCTCTCCCAAAACTTTCCGACCCGGCGGGCAACTGCCGGGTCTTTTTTTGTGCCACAAGGATGCGCTGCGGTGCGAACCCCGCGCAGGGTTACCGTCCCTCGGCATTCCCATCTTCAAGCGCAAAGTCCATTTCAACCACGATGCCCCGCTCGGCAAAGCGCCGGGTGATCGTCCCGCCCAGTTGCCGTTCGGACGAACGGATCAGCGCCGATCCAAAGCCCTCGGTCCCGGGCTCGGAAATGATGGCCGCCCCTTCGCTGGCAATCTCTTGCCACAGTACTTTCCCGCGCTTCCCATCGCGGCTCCACTGCACCTGTACAAGTCCGCCGGGCTGTGCCCAAGCGCCATATTTCACGGCATTGGTCACCAGTTCGTGCAGCACCAGCCCCAGCGGCACTGCATGCCTGCCGGGCAGGACCAGTTCGCCGCCGGAAAGATCGCAGCGTTCCGACGATGAACGATAGGGCGCAATCACCTTGGCGATAAGGTCGGCAAAGTCCACGGTCTGGTCCTTGCCCGATCCTTGCGTCACTTCGTGCGATGTCACCAGTGCGTGGATGCGCTTGGCGATGCGGTCGACCGCAGGCGCTGCCGCCTTGTCGCCACGCGCGCTCATCTTCACAATGGCAAGGATGACCGCGAACAGGTTCTTAACCCGGTGGTTCAGTTCCTTGGCCAGAATGTCCGCTCGGTCGCGCGCCTCGGCAATCACGGCGGCATTGGCGGCCAGCGCCTCCGCCTCGGCCTTGCGAATCGCCTGCCATAGCCCAAGCGCCAGCGCGCAGACGATCACCACGAACAGCGCCGCCAGCGATGGCAGGATCTTGGCCTCGGCTTCAGAAGCGCGTTGCACGGCCTGCGCCAGCCGCACCTGCTCGATCCCTTCGAGCCCTGCCAGGGCCTTGCGCAGACCGGCCATGGCCAGCTGCCCTTCATCCGAAAGCACCCGCGCGTGCGCTTCAGGAATGCGGCGCTGGTCCACCAGTTCGACCACGCCCGCCATCTCGGCCCACTTTGCATCGCCCAGCCGCGCGATATCGGCCAGCAGATCGGCCTGTTCGGGCGGCAGGTCTGCGCCCAATTGCTCGCGCAGCTTGGCCAGTTGCGCGGCATATCGCTCCCGTCCCTCGCGATAGGGGGCAAGATAGCGCGTGTCGCTGGTGATGAAGTAGCCGCGCTGACCGGTCTCCCCGCTCATCGTCGCGCGTTCGATCTGGTCCAGCGATTCCAGAATGGCACCCGTGCGCGCCGCCTGTTGGCGCTGCGTCCGCTCTGCCTCAACCGTGGTCAGGATCAGCGCAAACGTGCCCAACAGCGCCAGCGCAACCACACCGAACAGCAGCAGCGTCGGGATGCGGGGGGCCTTCTGCCACCACCGCAGCCCGCCTGATCCGGCTGGAAGTTCGAATTCCCTTTTCATCGCGCGTGCCTAGCCGCTAAGGCTTGGCGGAGCAACGCATTGCAACGACTGCACTTCATGCCGCGGGCTTGACGGAACGGCCCTTGTCGCCTATCGGCCACCCCCTGATTCCGGCGTGCTGCCCAACGCGATGCATTGTCAGCACTTGCCAGTCCACAGATTCGAACAGAAGAGAAAACCGATGAAGCGCACTTTCCAGCCCAGCAATCTTGTGCGTGCCCGCCGTCATGGCTTCCGCACCCGCACTGCCACCGTCGGCGGTCGCAAGGTGCTGCGTGCGCGCCGTGCACGCGGCCGCAAGAAGCTCTCGGCCTGATCGCCTGAGATAAAGTTCCGGAACAGGCTGGCCCCGGCATGACCCGGATCGCCACCATCCGGAAACGGGCAGACTTTGTTGCTGCCAATCGCGGAATCCGGGTCGCAAGGCCCGGATTCGTGCTGTTGGTAAACTGCGAATCGGCCCCCGCGGATGAAGCGGACATGCGCTTCGGCGTCACTGTCACCAAGAAAATCGGCAACGCGGTCATCCGCAATCGCATGAAGCGCCGCTTCCGCGCGCTACTGCGTGAAGCCTTGCCACAAGCGGGCATCACAGGTGCCGATCACGTCATGATCGGCCGCGAAGGCGGGGTGGAACGCGATTTTGCCCTGTTACGCGATGAGCTGGCGGTCGCCCTTGCGCGCGCTGCCGCAGGCAAAGGCGACCCGCCCAGAAAGCGTGGCGGACCCCCTAGAAATCAAGGGCGCGCAAAGCCGGGACGCGGCAAATGAAGCGCCTCTTCATCCTCATTGCGCGCGGCTGGCAACTCGGCCCTTCGCGCGTGCTTCCGCCCTCTTGTCGCTTCAGCCCTTCGTGCTCGCAATATGCGATTGAGGCGCTGGAAAAGCACGGCGCGATTAAGGGTGGCTGGTTGGCGGTGAAGCGGCTATTGCGCTGCCATCCGTGGGGTGGATGCGGCTATGATCCCGTCCCCTGACGATTTTGAATTTCGTCCGCGCCGTTCCTCGTAGAATGGCTCGGCATAGACTTACAGGACGTAAAAACCGGTGCAGAATCAGCGCAACGTCATTCTGGCAGTGGTCCTTACCGGCCTGCTGCTGCTCGGCTGGGAAGGCGCGATGCGCTGGTTCTATCCGCAAGCGGCGGTCGCGCCGAAACCCGCAGCCACCGCGCCTGCTGCACCGGGCAAGCCCACCCGCGAAGGCGGATTGCTGAACCCGGCAGACATCGCGCTGGAAAAGAAGGACCTTCGCGCCGAACTCGCCGCTGGCAATCGCCTCCCCATCGATGCGCCGGGCCTCAAAGGCTCGATCAACCTCAAGGGCGCGCTGATCGATGACGTGACGCTGGTCCGCCACACCGAAACGGTGAAGAAGGACAGCCCACCCGTGCGCCTGTTTTCGCCCGCCGGAACGCCTGCACAGCACTATGCGCAGATGGGCTGGGTCGGCGAAGGCATTGCTGCGCCTGACGCTAACACCGTGTGGCAGGCCGATGGCGCAAAGCTGACGCCGCAAACGCCGGTCACCCTGCGCTGGTCCAACACCACTGGGCAGACCTTCTCGATCCGCTATGCAATCGATGCGGACTACATGATCACTGCCACGCAGACGGTGGCCAACACCGGCGCTGCGCCCGTGGTGGTAAAGCCGTTCGCGCTGGTGAGCCGCACCGACAAGACCGCCAGCCTCGATACTTGGCAGTTGCACTCCGGCCCGATTGCGGCGCTCGATGGCTCGGTCACGTTTGACAACGACTATTCGACGATCACCGAAGCGCCGGGCCAGGCCCTGTCGCTCATGGGCGCAACCAACTGGATCGGCTTTACCGATATCTACTGGCTTTCGGCCCTGATCCCCGATGCTGGATCGAAAGCCGAAAGCGCTCTGCGCTCGACCGCGCCGGGCCTTTTCCGCGCAGACCTGATCTTCCCCAACGTGTCCGTCGCGCCGGGCAAGCAGCAATCGCAGAACGTGCGCCTGTTCGCCGGTGCCAAGGAAAACACCGTCCTGGAAAGGTACGAAGCGGCAGGCGTCACGAATTTCAGCCTGTCGATCGACTGGGGCTGGTTCCGCTGGTTCGAAAAGCCGATCTTCTGGCTGCTCGATTCGCTGTTCAAGCTGGTCAAGAACTTCGGTGTGGCGATCATTCTGCTCACGCTCGTCGTGCGCGGCGTGATGTTCCCCATCGCCCAGCGCCAGTTCGCCTCGATGGCGGCCATGCGCGCCCTTCAGCCGAAGATGAAGGCGCTGCAGGAACGCTACAAGGACGACAAGCAGAAGCAGCAGCAGGAAATCATGGAGCTGTACAAGCGCGAGAAGGTCAATCCTCTCGCAGGCTGTCTGCCCATCTTCCTCCAGATCCCGGTGTTCTTCGCGCTCTACAAGGTGCTGACGCTGGCCATCGAAATGCGCCACCAGCCTTTCGTGCTGTGGATCAAGGATTTGTCCGCGCCTGATCCTGCGCACATCCTCAACCTGTTCGGCCTGCTGCCGTTCGATCCTCCGGGCTTCCTGGCCATCGGCGTGCTGGCGATCCTGCTCGGCATCAG
>JBEQBV010000008.1:0-39642 GCA_041639635.1 Novosphingobium sp. | reverse complement strand
AGCTGAATGATGATGCGCAACAGCGCTGGATCGCCGGTAATCTGCGCCACAGGAATGCGCTGCGGATAGATCGACGAAGCATGCACCAACGCTGCTGAAAATGCTTCGTCCTTGATTTCAATGGCATCATCGCCGTGCTTGAACGTACCGTCATCCTGCAACTGCATCTTGGTTGAAAGCCACAGGTCGGCAATACGCTCAGGATCAATCACACGATCAGGCACTTGCTTCACGAATAGCGTCTGCCGGAAATAGCGGAGCGAGGCATAATCATCGCGCCCGGCAGCATCGAGAACGGCTGCATCGGGATTATCGGGCAAATCCGCGTTATCGGGCAGAAAGCCATCGAGCTGACGGTTGCGACCGGCGTCTGTCAGGAAAATCAGGCCGTTGGCATTGCCTGCCGCCACTACGTCACGCAGCCGCTGCGGGTTGAAGCAGGGTCCGAGTTCATCGTGGAACAGCACCGCATCGGGCCGCAGCAACATGTTTTCGGCCTGCTGGCGCAGCGTTCTGGCCAGAAGATCGTCCGCCGTCTCACGCGGGCGGGCGTAGTCTTCAAGAAAGTCGCGCACGGCGGCAATCCGCTCTTCGGGATCATCGATGTGGCCGATGGCATCCAGCAGCATTTCACGCATGATCATGCGCACATGCCCGCCCGGCATCGCGTTATAGCTGATGAAGCCAACCCCGCGATCGGAAAGGACATGCGCCGTCAACGCCATGGTCGCCTCGCGCACATGATCAGGCACCCAAGCATAAACACCGTGCGCAATCACATAATCGAACGATCCAGCCGGATAGCGGTTATGCGCCTCGCAGATGTCTTCCACCGCCAGCGTCACGTTGGCCAGGCCTGCTGCATCGGCCATCTCCTGCCCCCGGGCGATGGCATTGGCGGACAAGTCGAAGCCATGCGCATCGCAACCCGGCCAGACCGCTGCCATCGCCAGCAGATTGACGCAAGTGCCGCCGCCGATCTCCAATATCCGGGCCTCCTGCGGCAGCACCGGATCAAGCCCAGCGAGCCGCGCGAGCGCGAACAGCCGATCAGGATGGGTCTGCGGAAAGACCGTGGTGGGATAGGCGACGCGATCATACGGAGTGGCGGTTTGAGGCGTGGTCAAGCGGGAGATCCTGTTCTGATACGGCCTGCGCAGCTTCTGGCTGTCGCCTTTCGTCGGGAACACCTTGCGATAATGCTCGTGCAGTGTTCAAGTGCGTTTGCGAGAGGAAAGCTGTGAATTTGCGCACATGAAGTTCCGGCTTTTCGCGGTCTAATGCGTTTCGCAAACAGGGATGCGGGGCAAGTGGCGTCAGGGCTGATCACGATACAGCTGAAAAGCGGGACGCTGCAGATTGGCCCGCCATCTGCATTCGATCCTTTTATCGTGCGCAACGCCCGCGCCAATGTTCGCCCCCTGCTGGCCGAAGTCTTCGCCGATCGCAGCGCCGTGGCCAGCATCCGGGCAGAATGGCGCGTCATCATGCCGGGCCGTAGTGAATTGCGCGACAATGACGCGCTATTGGGCCAGTTCCGCGACCTTGCAGAGTCCGGCAGATTGGTGCTCGTCTACATTCCGTCCACCCGGCAGGATGCACCATCTGTCCCGCTCTCAGGCGATGACAGTCAACTCGTGCATCTGGTGCTCCCCAATATCACGATCCTGACTGCGCCTAGCAACACGATGCCCAGCGAATACCGCCTGAACCTTGACAGCGACCGCGCAGCCAAAAGCATTGCCCAGCTTGACGGCAATAGCGATGCCGCGCTTACCCTTGAACGCTATATTGACCGGCTCGGGTTAAGATTCGTCACTTTGACCGGCATGGGATTGCGCACGCAAATCGCAACCAGCCTGCAGCAAGGGAGCCTGCAGGGTGCGATTGTGGCCGATCCACCCAAGCGCGTGAGGGCGGCTGGACGGGAAGATGCGCCAGTTCCGGTTTCTGCCCTTGAAGCCAATGACAAGATCTTCGCCGCCATGCGCCTGAGCCGCGCAATAGTGCGCAAGGACGTGGCCGCAGCGCTGCAGAAGTTGCTGAACAAGGAAAATGCGGCGAAATTCGTGGCGCTGACAGCGGCTTTTATCGCGTTGCAATATGTGCCGGTCGTCAATGTACTGGTCAACCTTTACGTCCTGTACGAACTGATCACGATGCTCGGCTCCAACGCGATTGACTTTGCCAAGGCTGCGGGCGCTGGGGCAGAGCTTGCGAGCAAAGCCAAGAATGAGCGCCAATTGCGCGTTGCGGCCGGAAAGTTCGCCGAAGCATTCGAAGCGTTTGGTGCCGCTGGGCTGGCCGTGGTTCTGGCGAGGTTGCAGGTGCGGCAAACGGCCAGCGCGGCCAAGCAGACAAAGGATGTGATTGTTTCCGCAAGGCAGGGTGGTGGCACTGCTGGTTCAGCACCTCCCCCCCCGCCCAGTCCTGCGTCTGGCAAAAGCAAACCCGCCGATTCACCGCGCAACGCTGTTCCCAAAAAGCCCAATCCGCAGCTATCGGAGCTGGAAAAGCTCGAAAAACTGCACGCTGCGGCACAGCAGAATCAGAAGTCACTGGTCAGCGCGGGCAACCGAATTTCCGACAAGGTCGGCGCGGAGTTCAAAGACCCTGGAGTCAAAGACATCGGGCGGCTCAAAGAAAAGTTCGTCAAAGAAAACTATGAACGCGCATCAGATATAAAAGACATTTCGCGCGGAGGATTTCTGGTCAAAGACAAGGTGCAGGCACAAAAGATCGTCGATGAACTCGGCAGCGAGTTCAAGATCGTTCAGGACAAGGGCTGGAAACAGCTTGATTCTGGATATGTCGACCGTAAGATCATCGTTGAATACCCAGATGGCACACTTGGCGAAGTGCAGCTGATACCAAAGCCCATTGCCGACTACAAATTTGGGCAGGGTCATCACAACTATGATTATATTCGTAACAATCCTGGCACCGAAAAGGCGACAGAACTCCTGAAGCAGGACAAAGCGACTTACGAAAAACTGCTTAAAGGGTCACCCTTCGACTGACAGCTTGGAAATGTCTGCCTGCGGAAATTCCTTCGCAAACTCCTCCGGTGTCAGCGTGACCCCCGCTACAAGGCTTTTGCCAACCAGTGCAGGTGTTTCAACCCAACCCTTGCTGTTCCATACAAAGGCCCGAGCACTGCCTGCCATGTCAATGACAGCAACAGGCCGGTCTTCTACATCAAGCAGTTTAATGGCCATATGAAATCCCCAGACTGGCGCACCAGATAGCTCGTACCAGACGACAAGCTCGAACTCTGTTCCCGCTGCCCAACAAGCTTACCGTTTACCCCTTGATGATGCAAAAAACTTCTTCAAGCCGTCCTTGCTCGCCGCTGCATCTCGGTCAGCAAGCGGTCCATTTCGATGCCGATCTTGATAAAGGTCTGTTCGGCCTCGGCAATTTTGGCTTCCATCGTGCGCATGATCTGGCGCATTTCGTTCGATCCGTCGCTGACCATGCTGGCGGTCTGGAACAGGGCCACGCTGTCTTCGGCAAAGCCCACGAGGATGTTCACGCCCGGAACGTAGTTGGTCAGCCCTTTTGATTTCAGCGCTTCGACCGTTGCCTTCTTGATGATCGAAAGTGAGGTCTTGATCGCGCCGGATTCCATGCGGGTGCCGCTTTTGCCAAGTTGGCCGTACAGTTCCTTTACGGCCGTCTGGTAGACGGTCACGGCGGCCTTCGCCTCGAAAGCATTGATCATCACGTTCAGCGGTAGCATGGCAGCATTGGCGAAGACAGCAATGTTGCCCCAGAACCGCGCGCTCTGAATGTCAGACTTCAGGGCGTTGCGGGCATCGCGCAATGCAGCAAGACCCGAACTGACTGCCATCTGCCGTTGCGACATGCGCTGGAAAATCAACGCGAGGTTTTGTGATGGCGGCGGCGAGGGCGTTGGCGTGCCAGCGACCATATCAAAAAGGCCCACCATTTCCTGACCGCTGAACGTGAGGAAAGCCGGCGGTGTCCGACCCGGGATAGCCAGCTTTGCCCTGTTCGGACTTTGGCTGACCTCAACGACTTCCAGCACCGCACCCTGCATGATGCCCCCGCCAATGCTGGCGTTGATGGAGGCATAAGTCCAATGCTTGGCCATGACCGGATTGAGTTGGCGACGCGCGACGACCTTATCGCGCGGCTTCAACTGGTTGACTTGCATGCCCATGGTTCTCTCCCGGATACTGATCCTGCGGCCCAGGTCTGGATCAGCTCTCACCCAAAACTGTAGCCGAACCCGTCGCCATCTACGGTCACATCGATCACCTTCACCTCTTCCCCGTTCATCTGCCGGTTGAGCAGTTCGATCGACAGGTCGGGCAGCATTGTGTTGGTCAGGATTGCGTCGATCAAGCGGCCACCGCTGGCCACTTCGTTGCAGCGTGATACGATCAGATCGACCACATCCTGCCCATAGTTGAAGGCGATGCCGTGACTGTCGGCGATGCGCTTGACGATGCGGTTCAACTGGATGCGCACAATGCCCTGCAGCATCGTGGGGCTGAGCGGATAGTAGGGTAGCACAATCAGGCGGCCCAGCAGCGCCGGCGGGAAGACCTTGAGCAGTTCGGGGCGCAGTGCGGTGGCCAGCGCTTCGGGTTCGGGCTTCATTTCCTCATCCTCGCTCATCGTGGTGATGAGGTCGGTGCCGACATTGCTGGTCAGCAGGATCAGGGTGTTCTTGAAATCGATATAGCGCCCCTCGGCATCGTTCATGAAGCCCTTGTCGAAGACCTGGAAGAACATCTCGTGGACATCGGGATGGGCCTTTTCCACTTCATCGAGCAGCACCACCGAATAGGGCCGCCTGCGAACTGCTTCGGTGAGAACGCCGCCCTGTCCGTAACCAACATAGCCTGCGGGCGCGCCCTTCAGTGTTGATACGGTGTGCGCTTCCTGAAACTCGCTCATGTTGATGACAATCAGCGAGTCATCGCCACTGAAAAGCAGTTCCGACAGCACCATCGCCGTTTCGGTCTTGCCCACACCGGATGGACCGCAGAGCATGAACACGCCCACCGGCTTGTTGGGGTTGTCCAATTTCGCGCGGCTCGTCTGGATGCGCTTGGCGATGGAATCCATCGCGTGGTCCTGCCCGATCACCCGCTTTTTCAGCTGGTCGGAAATGGTCAGAACGCTTTCGATCTCGTTCTTGACCATGCGGCCCATCGGGATGCCGGTCCAGTCGCCCACCACGGCGGCAATCGCGTCCTGATCGACCACGCCGAACACCATCGGATTATCGCCATGGGCTTCGGCCATGACAGCCAGCGCGGCCTTGAGCGCATCTTTCAGCGCATCTTCGCCCTCCACCGGTCCATCGCCCGCCGCCTTGCGTGCTTCGGTAAGGGCATCACGTGCCGCCACGACAGCAGTGAGCGCTTCCTTCTCACGCTCCCACTTGGCGTTGACCTCTTCAAGAGCCGCTGTCGCCTCGGAAATCGCCTCGTCCAGTTTGGGCAAGCGTTCGCCGCTGGTGTACTGCCCACCGGCCTCGCGCACCGCAATCTCGCGCTCCACGCCCAGCAGTTCAAGCCGCCGCTTGCGATCTTCGACCTGCGCAGGCGTCGAATGCTGCGACACCGCCACGCGCGCACAAGCCGTATCGAGCAGGCTCACCGCCTTGTCAGGCAATTGCCGCGCAGGGACATAGCGCTGCGACAGCTTCACCGCCGCCTCAACCGCCTCGTCCAGCACCACCACATTGTGGTGCTTTTCCATCATCGGCGCGACCGAGCGGATCATCGCCACGGCCTTGTCCGTCTCGGGCTCGGCCACATCGACGGTCTGAAAACGCCGGGTGAGCGCAGGGTCTTTTTCAAAGTACTGGCGGTATTCGGCGTAAGTCGTCGCCGCGATAGTGCGCAAGTTGCCGCGGGCCAGCGCGGGCTTGAGCAAGTTGGCGGCATCGCCGGTTCCAGCCTGCCCGCCCGCGCCGATCAGCGTGTGCGCCTCATCAATGAACAACACGATAGGCGTAGCACTCGCCTCCACTTCGTCGATTACTTGGCGAAGGCGCTTTTCAAACTCGCCCTTCATGCTCGCGCCTGCCTGCATCAGACCGATGTCGAGGCTGCGCAGCGTCACGCCTTGCAGCGAAGGCGGCACATCGCCATCGACGATACGCTTGGCAAAACCTTCGACCACGGCGGTCTTGCCGACCCCCGCTTCGCCCACGAGGATCGGGTTGTTCTGGCGGCGACGCAGCAGGATATCGACGCACTGGCGGATTTCACTGTCACGTCCAACGATCCGGTCAATCTTGCCATCGCGTGCCTGCTGCGTCAGGTCGACTGAGAATTTGGCCAGCGCCTCACCATCGGCAACTGGGCCGGGGCCGGCCTCTCCGCCAGCGCCGCCGCCGCCAAGGTCAGCGCCCTGCGTGGTTTCGTGGCTGGAAGCACAGACTGCTTCAAACTCGCTGGCGAGCCGTTCCACCTGCACTTTGCGGAATTCAGCGCTGATCGAAAACAGCGCATTGCGAAGCGTGGCTGTCTTCAACATGCCGTAGAGCAAATGCCCGGTGCGCACGCGGCCCGCGCCAAACTGAAGCGAGGCGTAGAGCCAGCCCTTTTCAATCGCCTCTTCGATCTGTGGCGAGAAATCGGAAATCGAGGTTGCACCGCGCGGCAGGGCATCGAGTGTGGCGACGACCTGGCGAGCCAAGGCTTCATCATCAAGGCCGAATGCGGTGCGGATCGCCGCCATATCGTTCTGCGGGTCCTGCAGCAGCACGTGAATCCAGTGGACCAGTTCCACATAGGGATTGCCGCGCATCTTGCAGAAGCCGGTGGCGGTCTCGATCCCCTTGAGCGCGGTCTGGTTGAGCCGCCCGAACAGGGCGCTGCGGCTGATTTCGGTCATCCTGCCGGTTTCCTTCTTCTGAGACTGGTTTTGCGTAAGTGAGCGTCAGCCCTGATCCGACCGCTGGAAAGCGCGGCTGCGGCACTTTCCGATCCTGTTGCCGAGCCGGGCGCGCGACGGCGACGAGCGATGGCGGCAATGGCCGAACCGCGCGGTTTGACCCAGCCGGACCAACCCAGGCGGGTCTTCCCGTCAAGCCGGGCTGGCGGTGCATGTTCATCTGGCAATTCGACGCACAAATCCCATTCGAGATGCGTCGGCTTGAAGGCTTCAATTGCCTCAGCCGCCACGGCAAAGCGCGTGCCGCCGGGCATCAACGACAGATAATCGGCGTGGTTCTGCGCCCGCACGATCACTCTGAAGGCATCGGACGCACTGTATATCCGGCTACCCAGCACCGCATCTTGCCCCAGCGTGGCGTAATTACGGCCAAGTTGCGTGCGGTCGTCGCGCTCCATTTCACGCCAGCGCGGCATGAATTCGACCACGGTAGCCGGTTGGCGCAGCAAGTGGCTGAGCGCGTCTTCGATTACCACCGCACTGCGCGGCCCGGCAAAGGCCGCTGCGTAGTGCAGCCGCGCGCGGGTGTGAAAGTT
The DNA here is from genome assembly GCA_041639635.1 of Novosphingobium sp. Lineage (GTDB taxonomy): Bacteria > Pseudomonadota > Alphaproteobacteria > Sphingomonadales > Sphingomonadaceae > Novosphingobium. The sequence continues at coordinate 32,164 of JBEQBV010000008.1, read as the reverse complement.
GCCTTGCGCGCCTTCCCCGGCACCGGACAGCGCGCTGAGCCATGAAGCAAAACGATCATCATCGGGCCGGTCTGCTTGCGCGGCAGGCTGCGATTCCGCCCAGGCGCGATAGAACAGCTGCAGCATGCGGCCCGAAATGGTGTTCAGCCAATCGAGGAAAGGCTGCTTTTGCGCATAACGCCTTTCATACACCGCAAATTCGGTCAGGTGGATCGGCATCGGCCCCATCGGACCGAGCAGCCCCAGCCATTCGCCATAAAGGCGCGGACGGTTATGCCGGAATTCCAGCTTTGCCAGCGTTCTTGGCGCAAAGCCCAGCGAGGGTTCCTGCGCAAGATCGACGATCGACTGAGCAGGTTGCCGTGCGGCACCAATGCGTGGCTTGTCCGCCGCTTTCGCCTCTGCCCGACGCAGCACGGCAAACAGCCCACTGCGCTGCAGATCGGCGATTTCCGCCGACCAGTCGATCAGATCGTGTGTTTGCGTCCGATCCGGGGGGGCCATGACATTATCGTTCCTTCGCCCGGGGTGCGGACGATCGTTTCAGTGAAACTGTTGACGGAGGTGAATTCGGCCAAGAACCGCTCCACCACGGCGGAAAACAGGAAAAGCCGCGCGTTTTCAAACGAGGCATCATCCAGCGTCATCGTGATCCGGCTGCCGCGCGCCACGGCCATAGCCCCGCGCCCCGGCACCCGGCGCACAACTGCGCGCGAATTGACCGAAACAATGCCATCGATTTGGCGACGTAACGCGGCATTGTCACGCGGGCCATAGAGCGCCAGATGATCGCGCAGCATCGATGGATCGTTGCCGTCTTCGGGCACCAGCGTGGCGTAATTGGGCGTAAGATGCGCAATGATACGCCACGCCGCATCATCCAGACCCAGCGGTGGGCGCGGCCTGCTGGGGCTGCGCAGAATGCTGACGGCGCGTACCGGGCCGCCGGGCGGCACAAAGTGTTCCGTCCCGCGAAAGGCCAGCTTCGAGGCCAGTTCGCGATTGGTGACAAACGCCCGGACCCCCAACTCCTTGATATCTGCAAGCCGCTCAGGATTGCCCGCCGCTGTCAGCGAAATCCACGTTTCCGTGCCGGTATAATCCTCACGACGCAGACGGCGTTGTTCGCGCGTAGACAGGCGGCGCAGCTTTAGACGGGGCACGAAAAACAGCGCATCACGCCAATCATAAAGCAGCGCGCCCAACGCATAGAGCGGTGCCACCGGGCGCGCTTCGGTTGAATCCCGCATGTGTGCCGAAACATCGAGGATGCGCCACACTTCGAAATCGAGCGGGCGCGTGCGATCAGGCATCAGCAGGAATTCATGATCAACTGCGTCCACCTGCACCCGGCCAAGCTGCTTTTCAAACAGGTTGATGGCAGGGGTGGCAAACAGACGGAAGTTTGCTGGCGACAAGGCCCCGGCCAAGGCAGGAGCATTGCGGCTGAACAGCAGCACGACATCAATGGCCCCGCCATTTGCCGCAGCGAACGCCTTGTCCATGCCTTGCAGCACGGCGAATAGGAACCGTTCGGGACAGGCGAAGTATTCAGTCAGCAGACGATAGCCACGAAAGGACCGCTCCTCCGCCGGCAGCAGAGCCTCGTCCTTTTCAAATCCGGCCTGGGTTGGCAGGGGAAGTGATACGGGCGTGGCCGAAGCTGAAGCGGCAGGTCGGGCCAGAACCGCCACGGTATCCCCGATGATCTGGCGATAGAGTTCACCTGGGATCGTCTCCGAACCATCAAGATATAGCGGAAGCTCCGATATGCTGAGCTTTTCCAGTGGGATGTTGCCCAGACCTTCAAAACGCAGCCGCAGACCTGACTCAGCCCTCATGCCCGCGCTGGACGCAAAACTGGCCACAGCCGTGCGCGAACCAAGATATTCAACTTCGCTGATCTTCAGCGGATAGAGCTTTATCGCGTGGCCGGTACGGAAGGTTACCGGGCTGGCCCCTGCTTCGTCGCTTGACGCCACCAGTTCGGTCTGGCGAGGCACGGTATAGCCTTCGGCCAGCAGCGGATCGCCTTCCTTTGGTTCAAATCCTGCAATGCATATCGATGGAACTGGCGCGAGATAGTGCGGCTGAACGGCCGAGAGCAGATGCTGCGTAAACTCGGGATACTGGTCAGACAGCTTTAGCTGAACGCGCGCCGAAAGAAACGCGACTCCTTCGAGCAGACGTTCGACATAAGGGTCCGGGTCGTTCGGAGTCTTCAGCCCCAATCGGCCGGCAACCGTTTCGTGCTCTTCACCAAATTCGCGTGCGGATTCACGCAGATAGGTCAGTTCTTCATTGTAAAAGCGGAGCAGACGAGGGTCCATCGCGCTATTCCCGCACTGTCACCGCAGAGGAATCAGCCTCGACATCGGTACGAAGCTTGATCGGCACCGCTCGCACGGCAGAACGCACATCGGCTTCAATCACAAAGGTCAGCGAATTCTCGCGCTCGACTTTGTTGGACAGTTCGACATTGAGCGTCAGCGGATCAATCCGAGGCTCGAAGGACTTCACGGCATCGCGGATTTCTCTAGCCCGGCGCAACACGGCCCGGCTGTTCAGCGACCGGCCTGCAAGATCAGGCACGCCATAATTGAGCACGCTGGACCGCACTTGCGGAAAGGCATCGAGATCGACGCTGGATTCGAAGTTGGTGGTGTTCAGGAGCCAAGCCAATTCACGGCGCACGGTGGCGCGCAAGGCGGACTCATTGAAGCGTTCAATCGCCGGCACCGACAAGAAGCGCAGAGAATCCCGGCGCTCTTCGGCATTTTCAAGTTCCTCCCCTCGCAACCCACCAATCTCGTTGCCAGCCACGAGCTTGTCAAAAAGCGTGGGGTTCAGAACCGCTTGTCCGGGACTGCGCGCCATCAATCGAAGGTGAGCTTGCGCAGATTGAGAAGGGCCGCATCATCGCCTTCGGAAAGACTCCAGAGGCGTTGACCCATCCCAGCTTCCACGCCTTGGCTCTCAATCCAATCGGTCTGTCGGCCCAAGCGGATTGCCGCACTACTGTTTGCTTCCGATCCAGGGTAGCGCGCGGGAAGAAAGGCGGCAATCGATTGGCCCGATTTCAACGCCAGTTGAACCGGATACCAGACCGTATCACGCAGATCCTGCGGACCATCAGAGGATATCGACGCAACAGCATCGAAAGGTATCAGTCCGTAGCGCCCGGCGACAATGGCTTCGAACGTTGGGCCGAACCGCATATCGGCATCGGCGATCCATTCAAAAGGCTGCCCATCGAGGTTTCCCGGCGTATCCGGCGCTTGGCCAAAGGCTTCATTGCGCTGCGCCTCTGCCTGTGCGTGATCCCCCTTGGCTGCAAGGGATATGGCATTGGCCACGCCTTCGATCCAGCCATCCATGCCCACCAGAACGGGCATGTCAGTCTTTCCGGCAAAGACATCGGCGCGGATCAACTCTGCATCAATCGCCTGATTGTAGGTAACTGCCAGCATCTGTGCGTTATCGGCAACCTGGGCAAGCGCCTGCAATTGCTTGCGGGCCTTGTCCCATTCGCCGGTAACGCACAGCAACTGGAACAGGAACATACGGGCCCGGTCATCACCCGGCTTTGTGCGAACGACATCGACGAGCGCTGCACGCGCACCGTCAAGATCGCCTTCGCGCAGAAGTGCGTCCGGATTTGCCATGATGACCGCCCCCAGTCCGTGTTGCATTGGCCCGACGCAATGTCAGGCAGGAAATCAGACCGGCTTGTTACCCTTGAGATCCCAGCCGAACTTGGCGACGCCGCCCAGACCACCTTTTTCGGTCTGTTCCTTGTAGTCGAACTTGATCTCGGCAAAGTTCAGCGAAACGCTTTCTACCGGATTGTCACCATTGTTGCCGGAATTGGCAATGCTGGAAATCAGGATGTGCTTGAGAGTGATCTTGTAATATTCTTCCTGCTTGCCACCAGCCTTGCGTACTGTGAGCACGCCTTCACCGATGTGATCGCCCTTGGCGCAGGCCTGCATGAGCGAAGGCGTCGAAAGGTCGCAACGCTTGATGAGGGTCATATCGTTGAACGAAACCTTGCCGGCACCGCCGCCACCACCAAACGCCATGTCACCGGTGTTGTTCAGGCCCCACTGGAAGGATTCGATATCGATCTCGCCCTTGTGCTTGTCGTCTTTCGACTCGCCCTTGATGCCCGTCAGTTTCAAAAAGATATCCGCTGCCACGTTCCGTCTCCTATATCTCGGTCAATCCATTGCGATCCCGAAAGACATGTATTTCCGAAACAACTGCCTGCTGAAGATCAGGATGCTGTTTGCCACTCCATTGAACGTCAGAGCGGCATTCGGAAGTTCAGGCTTGGTCTTTTCTTTATCGCCAACCGGGAAATACACCCGGCTGGTGCTTCATCATGTGATCAAATGCACTAGCGGCCCGATTCTGAAATTCGATATCATATGAGGTTAGGCTGTGTTCGACTGTCAGTATCTTTTCGGACCACAAGAAACTTATGATTCTAGTGGATTTCACGATTTTGACATTTGCAGGCCCATCCCAACCGTCAGGAGACGCAAATGTCAAAATCAATCCACTAGCCGCCGGAATTTGGCAGCTTCGAAACCATGCTGAGCGAGACATCCATGCCTTCCAACTGGTAGTGCGGAATGAACAGGAACTTGCCCTTGTAATAGCCTGGATTTGACTCATCCGGGACCACTTCGATCCGCGCATCCTTTAGCGGAAGGCGGGCCTTGGTTTCTTCGGTTGAACTGTCAGGCTGGCCATCGATGTAGTTCGAAATCCAGCTTTGCAGGTCCTGTTCGATCTGCCGTTCGCTTCGGGTACCACCAATCCAGTCACGCACCATGCACTTGAGATAGTGCGCAAAACGGCAGCTGGAGAAGATATAGGGCAGCCGTGCCGAAAGGTTGGCCGAGGCAGTGGCCGCAGGGTCATCGTACGTTGCTGGATTGTTCAGCGTCTGCGCGCCGATGAATGTGGCCTGATCTGTACCCTTGCGGTGAACCAGCGCCATCAGGCCAGCTTTCGAAAGCTCAGCCTCGCGCCGGTCGGAAATGGCGATTTCGGTGGGGCAAGTCTGATCTACGCCGCCATCGTCGGTGGGGAAGGTTGCCACCGGCAGACCTTCAATCGTGCCGCCGCTTTCGACGCCACGGATGCGGCTGCACCAGCCCCAAGTGCTGAAGGCATCGGTGATCCGGGTACCCATGGCATAGGCGGCGTTGATCCACGAATACTTGTCGTGATCGCCCCCGGTATCCTCCTCGAAGGCGAATTCTTCGACCGGATCGGACTTCGCACCATAGACTGGCCGACCAAGGAAACGCGGCATGGCAAGGCACATGTACCGGCTGTCGGGGCTGTCACGGAAGGTACGCCATGCGGCATAGTCGGTTGCGTCAAACAACTTGGCCAAATCGCGCGGATTGGACAATTCGGTCCAGCTTTGCATGCCCATCAGGCTTGGCGCTGCGCCAGCAATAAACGGAGCATGCGCGGCTGCGCCAATCTTGGCGAACCCTTTCATCACTTCGAGATCAGGCCCGGAATGGTCGAATGCATAATCGCAAACAAACGCACCGTAAGGCTGCCCACCAAGCTGGCCGAATTCGGATTCATAGACCTTCTTGAACAGCGGGCTCTGATCCCAGGCGGCATCGCGATACTGGCGGAACATCTTGCGGCATTCGTCCTTGCTGATGTTCAGCACGCGGATTTTCAGATCCTTGCCGGTCGAGGTGTTCATCACCTGATAGTTGAGCCCGCGCCAAGCGCTTTCCAGCTGTTGGAAATCAGGGTGGTGAATGATCTGGTTGACCTGATCGGTCAGCTTGCGATCGATTGCGGCACGCAGCGCGTCCATCGTGGTGAACACATCGTCGCCGATCACTGTGGCATCAGCGAGAGCCTGCTGAGCAAGCGTGGACACAGCCTGCTCGATTCGGCTGGCGCGGGCATCATCGCTGGGCTTAAATTCCTTGCGCAGCAGCGCCGCAAAATCGTCTGGCGCAAATTCCGTTTCGGTTGCTGCCGAAGTGCCTTGTACTTGTTCCGTCGCCATCTCAAGCCATCCTGTCTGCGTGCCACGACTGGGCCGTGGTCGGAAAATCCATCAAACGATCGCTGCCCCTTTTGGAGGCGTGGCGATCAGGCCTCGCCGTCGTTTGCCGGACCTTTGCCTGCAGCCGACATCGCCTTCATCAGCGTTGGGTCCTTGAGCAGCTGGTCGAGCAAATCCTGCGCGCCGTCTTTGCCGTCCATGTAGAGCATAAGGTCGTTGAGCTGTTCGCGGGCTTCGAGCAGTTGTGCCAGTGCTGGCACGGCCTTGGCGACGGCACCGGGCGAGAAATCGTCCATGGTCTTGAATGTCAGATCGACCGACATCTTGCCCTCGCCAGTCAGCGTGTTTTCAACGTTGAAAGCGGCTCGCGGCGCGATGGCGGCCATGCGCTGGTCAAAATTGTCCATGTCGAATTCGAGGAAATCGCGGTCGTTCAGCGCTTTCTTCTCGACCATGCTCTTGCCCGAGAGATCGGACATGACACCCATCACGAAAGGCAGTTCAACCTTCTGCTTAGAACCGAAGGTTTCAACCTCGTATTCGATATGTACGCGAGGAGCCCTGTTTTCCTTGATAAACCGCTGACCACTTTTCGCCATCTATGCCTCCATCGCCGGTTCGCTTGCCAATTCGGCCAGCTTTTTGGCCCCATGTCCACTGCAATATCTCTACCGCAATTCTGCCTTCATCCTCGCCCCCGCGTCGGTGTGATGGATCACCATTCCGAACTTGAGGACGAATCATCCCACGATTCCGACGCACTTTCGGTCTGAGCGATGGTTCCGGGACCTTCACGCCGCGAACGAAGCACAAGCGCTGCCTCGTCGATGCCACCGGGTGCCAAGTCTGCAAGCACGGTCATGAAATCGAGATTGGTCCATTCGCGAGCACGCTGCAGAAGGAAGGGCACCGGACTACCCGGCTCCATCGCCTTGTAATACGTGCAGATTGCATCAAGCGCGCGCACCACATCGTCACGGTTGCGGATGCTGCCGGAAAACGCCGGGCCGGCTACGCCAGCGCCATCGCCAGCCGGTCCTGTCCAGACGGAAGCCGCTTCGCCGATGTCGTCTCCACTCGCGACCGGTTCTTCAACCAACTGCCCCGGCAGGACCGAAGCCAAAGCGTTGCGGTATCGGTCCAGCCGCTCATGCGTGGGTTTGAAGTTGGTGGCCGTATCGCCATCGGCATTGATGGTCAGCACCGCGTCGATACGGCGGAACGCATTGCGAAGACCGTCAAAGCGCGCCAGCAGTTCAGTGAACTGTTCAGGATCGGTTGCCTCAATAGTGGCCCGGAACGGTCCGTATCCATCTTCGGAGGCGCCTTTTTCGGCAAAACGTTCGATATCTTGGGCGGAAAACCGCCCAAAGCGGGGATGTTCGATCAGCGGGACGCGCGACAAAGGACCCAGGAAATCGGGAATGCGCGTCAGCGATTCGCACGGTGCCTTTCGCCCGATAAAGCCATATTCATCCAACTGTGGATGAATATCGGCCCAACGCTCTTCCAGCAGGCTTGCCAGAAGTTCAGCGGCTTCGGCCAGCAATTCAAAGCGGCGACCGAACGTTGCTGCACGAATGAGGTATACAGGAAGCCAGATATCGCGCGTCTGTTCAGCTTGGGCGAGAATCTGATCGATGACCTTGCGCCAATCGACGTCGGATTCCCCATCCTCTGCACTAATCGGCCGATCAAAGGCGCCTTCGATCTCCATGCGGAGATCATCATAGGACAGATCGGGACCCGATGGCGCCTCTTCGGAAAGGGGCGCCGTTAGGGCCGCGATATCAAGTGCCATTCCCCCCAGCCCCCTAGAAATCTGGCCAAGTCATCAAGCCGGTTGTTTCGGCCCGATGACCGGGTCCAATCAGTCGATCTTGACAATTTCAACGCGACGGTTGGCAGCAGCTGCCGCGCCAAAGCCCGGAACCGGCTTGTCAAAACCATAGCCTTCCGGCTGAAGCCGCGAACGCTCGACACCGTTGGATACCAGATACTCAACCAGAGCTTCTGCGCGGCGCTTGGATAGATCGAGATTGTATTCACGACCGCCAACCGAATCGGTGTGTCCGGCAACAATGAAGCGGCTGGCCGCGGTAGCCGGGTTCTTCAGAGCGCTGAGCAGCATCTGCGCTTGTGCGCGGCTGGCCGGCGCAATCGTGGCGGAGCCCGACGCAAAATTGATCGAGAGTGTTGACCGACCCGCCTGAGCAGGAGCCTTACGCGGCGTAATGGCTGCCTTCGCTCCGCCTGCAGCGATCGTTGTCCGGCTCTTGGGCGCAGCATAACCGGGTGCGGGCGGAACCTTCGCCTTAGAATCCGCCTTATCATTGAATATCTTGAAGCCGCGCCCCTTGGGCACGGGCCGCGTTGCCAGACCTGCGGTGTCATCTTCACAGTCGCCAGTAAGCTCACAGACGATCTGCTTGTCAGACTTCACCTGCACGGGTCCGGCCTGTGCGGTCGCGAGAGTTGGGATCGTCAGCATGACGCCCACAGCAATAACCTTGAGTACCATAGCGCACCTCTTTTCTGCGGGACCATGCCCACCCCGGCTTTCCCGGGCAGTGTTTTCGCGACGCCTGTGGTTAATTCTTTCCACAGTCTTACAGGTCATCACCCCGCGCCGCAAATGATTCCTGATGGCAGTATACTCACGCACCCGATGCTTCTACCTTCAGTACCGCTTTGGTACATTCCGGCATACAAGCGTTAGAGCCTGTGCAAACCCACCCTCAAGCCTTAAATCGTGATCCGCAATCTGCGGAATACATGCTTCATAAGCCGGTCAGGTTCTGGTAGCGGTGACGGCTGTCACAGACGAGACGACAAAGAAAAAGCAAACGGGTTGCATCGGTTCGGCAAATTTGCCGCAATATCTCTGCGAGGGGAACTGATTTGGCTGACAACCCGACGCGGCAGACCGCCCTTGCCCTTCGGCTTGGCAATGGCTCTGAACAACTCAAACTCATACGGCTCGATGCCTTCGAAGCGCTGAGCCAGCACTTTGCCATCACGCTTGAGGTGCTGTCGCTGGACGAGATCGAACTCCTGCCCAATCTTGGCAAGGAAGCGTCGATTGAAAGCAAGCTCGACGAACAAGTGCTGCGCTATTTCCACGGCATCGTGGTTGATGCAGAATATGTCGATGAGATGGCCGGTGAAGGCTTCATCTATCGCATAGTACTTGCCCCAGCAGCGCAACTTCACGATAACGGTAGCAACTTCCGAATTTTCCAAGCAAAGCCAGTTATCGATATCATCAAGACGATCCTGACCAAGTGCGGTATTGATTTCGAAGTAAAAGCCTCGTCCGGAACAAGGCAACTGTCCTATTGCGTGCAATATGGTGAAAGCGATTTCGATTTCATCTCGCGGCTTATGGAAGAAGAGGGACTGTACTACTACTATCAGCACAGCGATTCTGCGCATACGATGGTCATCTGTGACAAGCCGGGCTGCCATGTGCCGATGCCGGCTGGCCCCATGACCTACAATCCGGTTTCCTCATCGGCAGGTATGGCTGATTCTACCAAGCGTGGAGGAACTATCGGACTGTTCGTCCAAGCGTGGCACGAACGCGCGTCAACCGGGGGCGAATCGCGCGTAACAATGCGTGATTATGATTTCAAGGAACCAACCCGTGCCCGCACTGCCGAAGCCACGGACAAGGGCGCACACCCCCTTGATGAAATTGAAGTCTATGCATGGCCCGGACGATACTATCAGGAAGCCGCAGGCCAGACACTGAGCACGGTTGTTCTGGAAAGCCGCCGCGCACAGCGGTTGCGGTACGAAGGAACAAGCACATATGCTGGGATTGAGACCGGTTATCATCTGGAGTTGAAAAGCCACCCGATCAATCGGTTGAACCGCAAGTATCTGATCACGCGCTGCCGAACCACGCTGGCGACCGAACAATACCGGTCTGGCGGTGGTACCGGCCGAACCTTTGTCGAATTCACCACGATTCCGCATGACGTGAACTTTCGCGCTCCGATCGTGACACCGCGACCCGTTGCCCGTGGCCCTGAAACAGCGGTGGTTACCGGGCCAAAAGACGAAGAAATTCATGTCGATGAATTCGGCCGGATCAAGGTCCAGTTCTTCTGGGACCGTGAGGGCAAGCTGGATGACAAATCAAGCTGCTGGATCCGTGTTTCGCAAACCGGTGGTCTGGGCAACATCATCATTCCGCGCATCGGGCACGAGGTGCTGATCGATTTCATCAATGGCAATCCCGATCGCCCGATCGTCGTTGGCCGAGTGTTCAATGCCAGTCACATGCCGGTCTACAAGCTGCCGGACAACAAGACCAGGGCACTGTGGCGCACCAAGACCTACAAGCGGACCAAGGGCGACGAAATTTCGGAAGCTGAAGGGCTCGATACCGGCGCACCGGGAGCAAACGAACTGCGTTTTGAAGATGCGACAGGCAAGGAAGAAGTGTTCCTCCATGCCGAACGCGACATGAACACGCGCGTGCGCCACAACGAAACGCACAAGGTAGGTCGGGACGTCGAGATAAGTGTCGGCAAGAACCGCAAGGAACGCGTCGGCAAGAACGAAGAGATCCTGATCGAGGGCAATCGCAAGGAAGAGGTCAAAGGCACCGAGACTGTTACCGTCCACAAGGATCGCAAGGTCGAGATCAAATCCAATGACACACTTGATGTAACCAAGACGATCACGGTCAGCGCAGGGGACTCGATCAAGATCACCGCCAACAGCAAGATCACGCTGTCTTGCGGGGGCAGCACCATCACGCTTGAGCCAAGCTCGATCAAAATCTCCACGCCAACCCTGTCTATGACAGGTCAGGCAACGGCCAAGTTGTCGTCGGCCCTGACGACAGTGGAAGCCACAGGGGTTCTGACCGCCAAGGGCACCTTGGTAAAGATAAACTGAGGCAGATGTGATGGGCGAATGGAAGCTTTCGACCTGGGCTGATGCGGCTCAACTTGCCGCAAGCGTGAACCGGCGGGAGGTGCCCGCCGAAGCTAATGGATTGGCCCCTGCCGTATGGTTTGAAAGGCTGCGCGTCGCGGGGCAGGAAACTTACGCCGTAAACTATATCGCCCATGCCATGCCGCGCTATGAATGCGTGATCTGGGCGGTCCGCAGCATGATCGAAATTGGCATCGACCGTTCCGATCCTGCCATCGTTGCGGCTTTGCGATGGATCGACAATCCTAGTGACCGCCTGCGCCGCACTTGCGCCGAACTGGGCGAGAGCCTTGATGATGAAACGGCGCAAGCGTTGCTCTGCAAGGCAATCTTTCTATCTGGCGGGTCAATATCCGAAGAAGACCTTCCCGCTATCCAGCCACCGCCTGACGTTTGCGCCAAGTTGGCTGCCGCTGCGGTATTGACCGCAGCCTTCAACGGAAAAGACCCGACTGCGAAAATTGCCAAGAGCTTGCAGATCGCCGAAACCGTTCTGGCGGGAGCATGATGACATTTCGTCACCAAGCGGCTAATTGAGCGACGTGCCCCTTACACTGACCATACGCAACGCCGACCGTCTGGAAAATGGCTCGCCGCTCTCGCTCGTGCTTGACAGGCGCGGTGCAATGATCGGACGCGCAGCGACGACCGACTGGTGCCTGCCCGATCCCACCTTGCACGTTTCATCCCGCCATTGCGAAGTGCGCTTTACTGGTGGTCAGTATGAACTGGTGGATCACAGCACCAACGGCACATTTATCGATGGTCAGCTGGCAAGGCTGGCAGGGCCGCACCTGCTTTCGCAAGGCGATGTGATCCGGATCGGCCCGTTCGAAATAGTCGCAGCGCTGGACGATGCAGCTGCAGCATTGGCAGCCGAACGCAACAGCAACCCGGTGCCCGCAAACTGGAAGGGCTGGACCGGTTCATCCGAACCCGCTGCGCCACCCGCATCGACCGGAAGCTGGGATGCACGACCGGTCGGATCAGCCATTTCCGGAACCGGCCCCATGTCGCAAAGCTGGGCTGCGCCGCCCACGGCAGCATCGCCACCCTCTGCTGGGGGCTGGGGCCCGGCTGCGGTGGAACCGCCGGTTGCGCCGCCTCCAGCTGCGCCCCCTCTTTCTGGTTGGGGCAATCCGGTGCCTCCTGAACCGCAAAGTCAATCCGGTGGATGGGGACCTGCTGGTGCAGCTGCACCTTCGGTTCCGGTCGCACCCCCACAACCAGCGACAGGGTGGGGGGCTGCAACGCCGCCAAACAACACCGCCCCATCCTCAAACTGGGGCGTGCCAACACCAGCGCCAATGAAACCCGCGTCGGATTGGTCGAGCCCTGCAGCCGCTCCACCGCCCCCCGGCGCAGACGACATCTGGGGCAAGTTTGCCCAATCCAATGTGGTAGACTGGGCGCGCGGCGGATTTGGCGGGGCAGCTCAACCTGCCGCTCCTGTATTTGCTGCGCCGCCACCTGCGCCCTCCCCCTCACCGCTGGCTGTGTCCCCTGCCGCACTTGTTACGCCAACTACGCCTGAACCCTTTTCAGCCGCTCCGGTTGCTCAGCCTGCTGTGCAGCCGACTGCGGCACCTTCCCCGGCACCGGGCACGTCGATCGGCAACTTTGCACAAGGTGCGGGAATCGGCGTCGAGAAGCTGCAGGCGGGTGAAACCCAGACGCTGAGCATGGCCGGAAACCTGCTCCGCCGCCTAGTGGCCGGTATGGTCGTGATGCTCGAGGCGCGCGCCCGCGCGAAAAGCCAGCTTGGCGCGCAGGGAACCAGCCTCGAATTCGATGGCAACAATCCCCTTAAGTTTGCACGCACCCCCGAACAGGCGCTGGAGCAGTTGCTGAACGCACCGCACCGCGGCTTCATGGACAGCGAACGCGCCATTGAAGATGCCTTCAAGGATCTTCAGGCCCACCAGATGGCCACGCTGAAGGCTATGCAAGGTGCCTTGCGTGCCACGCTGGACCGGTTCAGCCCCCGGGCCATCCGCAGCCGTGCCGAACAGGGCGGTTTCCTGTCGCGGATCCTGCCCGGCGCACGCGACGCTGCGCTATGGGCGGCCTACGAAAAAGAGTTCAGCGGCGTGGCGCAAGGATCGGACGAAGCGTTCATGGAAATGTTCGCCAAGGAATTCCGCCGCGCCTACGAGGAAATAGCCAGCCAGCGGTAACCGCCAGCAATGACCGTAACTACCCGGTCAATCCGGCTGGTCGTTGACCGTCTTGTACCAGACCATATCGGATTGCCAGCCTTTCGCCTTGGCTTCGGCCAGAAAACGCTGCGCCCAATCCGCACCGCGCGAAGCCATCGTGCCATTGAGCAAACTGGTATCGAACGGCCCCTTACCCCACACCATCAATATTCCGCTCCAGCCAGTATGGTCGGTCGGAATCTCCAGTCTGCTGGTTTGCGAACTGATCTGAAGTTTCTCGATATATGACCGGTCAGCGCGCGGATCGAACGACATTGCGCCGTTTTCTTCAATCCCAACAAGACCAATGTCGCCTGCTACGCCATTCAAGTCGATATTCACCACGACCGGAGCACTAAGCTGCCCCGCGTCGGGCTCGCCTGCCGGGCGTTTCGTCAATTCCCACTTCACCTGCGGCACAGACAAATGCGATGCGCCCTTGCCCCTAATCTGTCGGAAAGCTTCAATCGGAGCACATTCACTAGGACTGATCTGCGAAACGTCGCTGAAATCGATCGATGCCGCACGCAACCCCCGCGCTGAGAGGAGCTTGCCAATCTCGTTCTGCGCATCAACCGGACGACCGGCCACGCCCTTGACGGCCAGTGCAACATCGGTGCCCTGCACTTGCAGGTCGCTCACATCAAGCCACGAACAACCGACCGTGGTGAGCCCTGAATCAAGCGCCGCCTGCGCCGTCTTCAACGGATCGCCACCGGGAACAGGGGCTGTGGATGCTCCGGGCTGCGCTACTTCTGCTTCATCATCGCCGCCTGAGGAAATTGCGTAGCCCAACCCGCCAAGCAGCACGACGGCTGCCGCCACCCCGGCCCCGATCATCACCCTGCGCTGATTGCCCTCACCACCCTCTGTCGCAGCAGGCTTTGGTTTGGGCGGCGCCTTCGCTTTTGGCGGCGGGGATGCGAGGGCCGGTTGGTGCGCGGGGACTGCGCTGGTTGCGCCTGCTCCAACAGCCGCAATCACATCTTCCATCGTGCGCAACCGGTCAGCCGGATTGGGCCGCAGCATGGCTTCGAGCACGGGCCGCACTTCGGCTGGGACGGGCGAAAGATCAGGCCCTGCGCGGCGTTTGTCCACCGCATCGACCAGCGATCCGCCCATATTCACATCACGCTTGTTGATCAGGGCAAGAATGGTCAGGCCAAGGCTATAGACATCGGTCCAAGATCCCACTTGCCGTCCAAAATCGCCCAGTTGCTCGGGCGCGACGTAGTTCAGCTTGCCCGCAAAACCATCGCCGACAATCGTCTGGCTTCCGGCGTCAAGATCCTTGGCAATGCCGAAATCAATAACTTTGGCCCGTTCGAGCCTGCCGCCTTCCAACATGATGTTGTCGGGCGAGATATCGCGATGAATTGCACCGAGCGAATGCGCCACGGCCAACCCTTCCGCCAGCGTGCGAATGAGAGCGAGCAATTGTGCCGGGCTTGCCTCGATCGTCGAAAGCACGTCGGACAAGTTGCGCCCGTCGATATATTCGGTGACGATGTAGAACACGCCCAGTTGCGGTTCCATCGCCAGCGTACGGTATTGCACCAGCGCCGGATGGCTCAGCCGCGTGAGAGTGCGTGCTTCCTTGCGGAACATCGCCAACACGTTTGGATCGCGGGCGAGATGCGGCAGGATCACCTTGATCGCAACGCGCTCGTCCTCGTTGTTGATGTTCACGCCTTCGAACACCTGCCCCATGCCGCCGCGCGCAATGAAGCGGCGGACCTGATAAAGGTGGTTCAGTACATCGCCTTCGCGCACGTCGCGCGGCTCACCAGCCGTCATCTGAAACGATGTGCCGCCAGGAAATTCGGTTTCAGCCAAAGGAGCAGCCGAGGTTGGAGGCACTGCCGATGTGGCCGAAACCGGCGAAGGCGGTGGAGCCATCGAAGGTGCTTCAGGTGCTGCAGGCGCAACCTGATCCGGCGGTGGGCTGCCCCATCCTCCGGCAGCAGGAGGATTGCCCGCTTGTGCCGGGGGCTCGCTCGGCTGGGGGATGAAGATGGTACGCGGTTCGTCGTCGCCACCCTGACCGTTGTTCTCGCTCACAATGACGCTCCGTTCAACACCAGCAGGGTAGGTTCGGCCACGCTAATCAGCGCAACAGTAACGTTGTCGGGCGCTCCGCCCGCCAGACTGGCCGCAACCAGAGCGTCGGCTGCTGCAACGCCCTGCTCGCGCACGATCCTTGCGATCTCTGCTTCATCCACCACACCGTAAAGGCCATCGCTACATAGCAGAAACAGATCACGCGTTTGCATCTGATCGCGAATGGCATCGATTTCGAGCACGTCCTGCACGCCCACGGCGCGTGAAAGCACGTGCTTCATCGGATGATTTTCAACATCATCGGGCGAGAGCAAGCCGCGATCCACCATTTCCTGAACTTGCGTGTGATCGCGCGTGAGCTGGATGAAGTGGCCATCGCGCAGCAAATAGGCACGGCTGTCACCCGACCACAGGACCGCAAATTCATCACCGCGCACGACCAGCGAAACCACGGTCGATCCCATCTGCACGCCTGCTTCCTGTGCATGGCCAAAGATGGCGGTATTGGCCGAATGAATGGCGTTTGCGACCACTTCGCAAGCAGCATCAAGCGGTTCTGGCACGCTGACCGCGCCCACCGCTGCTACCAGCGCTTCGGATGCCATCTTGCCATTGGTGTGGCCACCCATGCCATCGGCCACCACCCACACCCCTGCGGCAGGGTCGGCAAAATAGCTGTCCTCATTCTGGCTGCGCACATTGCCGACATGCGTCAACACGCTGTCCTCAACGCGGAAAGCATTGGTCATGCGGCCATCTCCAACATCCGCCCGATAACTCCAGAAGGTGTTCTACCGTCAACCTGGACTACCGGTCCATCCTCTGCGACCAGCGCCCATGACGGTTGTTGGGGTTCCCACGGCAAACTGTCCGGCTCCAGCGGTGCCGCGTTCAGCCGGTCAGCATCCCACCCTTCGGCAAAGGCTTGTGCCACAAGGCCAAGGCAACCTGCCGAGAGCGCCACCGCCGCAGCGCAATCGGGTGCTGGTGCCGATATCATCAGGGGGAAGCGCCGCCCCACCCGGTCTGTCGACGCACACAGGATGCCGCCGCTCCAACTGCCGTCGCTTTCGGCGTCGACGAAGTGCCACACCGGTGCTGCTTCATAGCGTTGATCAAAGCTATCGCCCCAGACCGTCCGGGCCTGTTCCATTTCAGCCGTAAGCCAACGATCAAGCCCGTCGCGCAAGGAAGCACTGATCCCGCGTGAAACAAAATCTCCATGCGATGGCAATTTGCCAAACAGCCATCGCGCCGAAGGCCGAGGTTCTAAAGCACTGTCGGGCATCTGAAACTCCACAGCCCGCCCCGGCCGAACGGATTGCGATCATTGGGCAGGCTGATCTTGAACACCGCCGTTTGCGCACCCGATCCAAAAGTCGCCAGCACAGCCAGTGGCCCGGCATTCTCCTTGCGCGCTGCATCCATCAACCGGAACAGCGCCCACGGTCCTTCGGTGTCGACTCCGCCAACCTTCTGCCCACCAGACATAAGCGCGACCGAAGCCACTGGCAGATTGCCCTGTGGCGACCAAGCCAACGGCTTTTGCGCGCCCAGCGACCCGCGTTCAAAGCTGTAGCGGGTGTTGCCTACCACCAGATCAACCGAATCCACGCCCGCGCCAAACGATTTGGCTTCGATCTTCACGTTGAGCCCACCAGCCAGAATATCGCGCAACTGCCGCGCCTTGACGAACTCTTCGGGTGTTGCAGGATTAAGCGTGGCGGTCTGCGGGTTTTCCAGATTCCAGCGCCACACGGGGCCGCTCATGTCCAGCAGCGGAACGATCCGTGCCTGAATGAAGCTGTCGAGCGTACCGCCGAGGCCGAAGATTCGCTGGATATCAGCCAGCGAAGCGTCGGCCACGGCGGTTCCGACAAAAGGGTAGCGGTCTTGCGTCGCTAGCTGGCAATCAGGAAAAACCGACTGGGCATAGGCATCGCTGAGCGCCCCCTGCGCCGCTGCCGTGGTCGCGGTTGACCCGCCACTGGTAGCCGCTGCCACAAAATTCTGCAATTGCGGTGGCGCGCCGCCCGCACTTGTCGCCACGGCACCAAGCGCCATCGCCATCTGGCTCTGCACGGCGTCTGCCCCCATGCCGCCACCGGCCAGCTTGGCCGAGTTGATGGCCTCGCCCGCTTTCTTGATCGCGCCCACGAAATCATCGATCGGTGCCGGCACCTTACCGTCACCTATATAATCGTGAACCGGCTTGAAGTGCGATGTAATGGCCGTTGCGGCATCCACCTGCGCCCCGACGGACGAAGCAGCGGCGGCCTGCGCAAGCTTGCCGAAGCGCGAGGATTCGATCTTCGCATTGGCGGCATCGCCCAGCGCCTTGGCACCACCCGCAAAGGTCGTGTTCTTGCGCAGTTCCATCAGCAAGACCTTGAGCGGCGAAGGCGATTTGGCAAACGCTCCAAGTACCGCCGGATCGCCGAACAGGTTGCCCGGTGTCGGCAATGTCGCCACGCGCTCCCACGAATCGATGTATTCGCGGGCATAGAGCGCGGCCACACCGGGCCGGATTTGCTCGACCTGTGCCTGAACACCCGCGGTTTCCGCGCCTTCGCCCAAGACCCACAGATCCTTCTGCAGATCGCTTGCCACTGTCACCAGCCCCGGCAGATAGGCCTTTTCATACCCCTCGCGGGTGTAGAAATAGGGCACCTCCAGCGTCATGACTTCCGCGCCATTGGCAAAGGCCTGCGCATCCCCTGCAGAAATCGCAGCACTGGCTCGCCACGGCTGCTCAACCCCGGCCAGAGCCTTTTGCCGAAGTACGGCATAAGCACGGTCAGCCAGGCTGAGCGTCTGCAATGCAGCGCGCGCCGATGCTATGGCCGTGCCGTCAAGTGGGGCCTTGCGTTCGGCCCAGTCGGACGACATGCCCTGATCTTCCAGTAGTGCCGCCAAATGGTCACCCAGTTCCTTACGCACCGGTGCCCGGTCAGCACCGGGGAACTGTTCGTTCAGCCAATCACTTTCAACCCAGGATTTCACTGTACCGGGATCAAGCGGCCCCTGCCCGCCAAGCATCAAATAGACCTTGAGCGGCTGATAGACTGCCATTGGATCAGCAGCATTGGCCGCCATGTATTGCTCGATCCGCAACAGCAGCCTTGGCAGCAGGATGCGCCGCAAACCTGCTCGATAGGCTTCCACCGCGGTATCGGCATGGCTCGATTGATAAAGACCAAAGCGCTTGAACAGGCCCGGCTCTCCGGCTGCCTGTTCGGCATAGCCCTGCGGCAGCATGCGCAAAGCCCGCAGCGTGCTCAGCGCCTGCTCCAGATCTGGGTCGGTGTCGCGCACTTCCACCAGATCAACGCCGGTCTGCTGTACCAGCGTCGCAGCCTGCGCCGAAGATTGCCCCAAAGCCGACTGGAACGACCGGTTCTGCCAGAAGCTGACACCCCAAAGCGCCACCACCAACGAAGCGGCTGCAGCCACGCCAATTACGCCTGCCGTTGTCCGTGCCTGCTGGCGGCGTCGGGCGGCAGGATCAGCCTCGACCAGCCCCGCCTCTCCAAACACCACCTCGGTCAGCACGCGGTTGAGGAAATACGTCCGCCCCGATCCACTCGATGGCCTCGATGCGCTCTGATAGCTTTCGGCAACGCCCGCGAGAATGCGGTCAAGCGGCGCGCCCTGCTGGACCCCGCTGGTGAAATAGAACCCACGCAGCGTGCCTGCAGGCTGATCGCCCGAAAGAAACGCCCCATCCACAAACCGCGCCACGCGATTGCGCAATGCGCCCAGCTGCGCCGGAAAGCCCAGGATCAGGCTGCGCCGGGTCTGGTCCACTTCCTCGAACAGGCGCTTGGCCTGCCGCGCCTGTTGCGCTGCCACCACGGCATCGAATGCGCCCACAAGGTCGTCGCTGGTGGGCTTCTTCACTTCCACCGGAAGCGTGGCCCCCAGCACGGCACGGCGGCCTTCGACATCCAGATCGTCGTAGAATTCGCTGAAGCCCGCAATCAGATCGGCCTTGGTCAGCAGCAGATAGACCGGGACAGAGACTTCGAGCGTGGCGCGCACTTCGGTCAACCGGCGGCGCACCAGCGCGGCGTGGCGATCAAGCCCGGCGCGGTCGGCCTGCAACAATTCGTCCACGCCGATGGCCACGATCACGCCGTTGACGGGTGAAAGTGGGCGGTGCTTTTTCATCAGGCCAAGGAAGCTGGTCCAGCCCTTGGCGTCGGCGGCGCTATCGGAATCCTGCGTGGTATAGCGGCCTGCGGTATCGACCATCACCGCTTCATCGGCGAACCAGAAATCGAGATTGCGCGTGCCGCCCACGCCCTTGAACGACTGGTCGGACAGCGGAAAACGCAGGCCTGAATTGAGCAGCGCGGTGGTCTTGCCCGCCCCCGGCGGTCCGATAATGACATACCACGGACGGTTATACAGGTAATCGCGGCGCTTGCCCGATCCTGACCGCAGCGAAGCCAGCGCCTCGGCCATGCGGGCCGAAACCGCTTGGCCTTCAGCATCACCGGGTGCCGGGCCTGCCAGTTCCGCTTCGATGGCGGCGGCGGCCTTGCGCGCCTTCCGCACACGCAGCCATCCGATAATCCCCCATGGCACAACGATCAGCGCAAGCAGCAGCAACCGCACCCACCATGGGGACAGCATCCGCACAAAGATGGGTAGGCCGACACAGAGCACCAGCACAAGGAACAGGACGACAAGTCCGCTGAGGACCCACCAGTTGCCGAGATACTTCTTCACGAGCCTCGCCTCTTTTGATTAGCGCTGACGCGGAATGATGACTTCGACACGGCGGTTCAGCGCCTTGCCTTCGGCGGACCCATTGTCGGCAATCGGGCGGCTGTCGCCGTACCCTTCCACCGAAATGCGGCCCGGATTGGTCAGAACCGAGCTGAGAATGCCCGCCACTGCCTGCGCCCGTGCCTGCGACAAGGCCGTATTGTCAGGGAAGGCAAGACCGCTGATCTGATCGCTGTCCGAGTGACCTTCAACAGTCACCTGCCCTGGCTCTGCCTCCACCGCGCGGCCGATACGTTCGAACAGTTCAGCACGGCCCGGCTCCAGTCGATCAGACCCGGACTGGAAAAGTTGCCCCACCGTTGTGCGCACGCGGACTGTGCTTCCGTCTTCTTCAACCACCACCAGATTTTGGCGCACTTCGGGCTCAAGGAATGTGCGCAACCGCACCAGCTGATCGCTTTCAGCTGCAGGCGGCGGCGCCGCGCCCACCCGCGAAAGTCGCAAACTTTCCTTGGGCATCAGCGCCTTGGTGGAATCAAGCGAGTCCGATCCTGCGGTCATCAGCAGCAGCCGCAGCACGATATAGATCGCCAGAAGCACCGCCAGCGCGGCAGCGGCGGCCAGCGCGACCTTGCTCCATGGGCTGATCTTGCGTAGCGGCGCATCAGCCCCGCGCCACATGGGCGCAATCTCGGTCTGCGAAAGCGAGCGCGGATGTTCGAGCGCGCCGTAAAGACTGGTCAGAATCTGCTGCAGCCGAGCGCGGCCATCGGGCATCACGCGGAATCGCCCTTCGAACCCGGCGGCAAGGCAATCGGCGTACAGCTCGATCAGTTCGGCATTCTGGCCGGGCCGGGCCAGCAGATCGTCAACCAGTTGCCAGAACCGATCCCCGCCAATGTTCTCGCGGAAAAAGCTGACAACGAGGCTGCGCCGCGCCCATTCCGCGCCATCATTGCCTGCGCCCGGAAGATTCTGGGCAATATCGTCAATCGTGGCGCAGATCGCATAGCGCGCGCGCATCCGGGTTTCTTCTGGATAGAGCGGCGCAATGGCACGGTCATATGCGGCAACAGCCTCCATCGCCTCCCGATGAAAATCCGGCATCGAAATGCGCGCGCGGCCAGACCGCACCGATGCGGCCAGCGCCAGCACGGTGCCCGCCTCGATCACCAGCGGGCTGCGCGTTTCACGCGCGCGTGAAGGCACGGGAATGTCATCGTCGTTCAGCCGGCGTCCGCCACCCATGACCGGCTGCGGCGCGGCGAACGAAGGTGGGGGCTCTCCAAACCCGGCAGGCGGAGCGCCAAAGCCTGAAGGCGGCGCGGCAAACCCGGCGGGCGGCGGCGTTGGCGCAGCAGGCTGCGCTATCGGTGGCGGCGCGCCCCAAGCGCCTGCGCTTCCAGGTGGCCCTGAAGGCGGAGGAGTGGGAGCCGACGGTTGCAGTGGCGTGCCGCCACGCATCCCCGCCAGCGGCGAGGGCCGGAAAACCGTGCGATTGCCGTTGTCGGAAGAACCGTCTCCGCTCATGCCGATTACCCTCTCAGCCAAGCAGGCTGCGCGTTCATCGCGCCGCCCTCTTCACGCACCACAATTCCATACGAAGCTGCGGCCAATCGCCCGCCACGTGCAGGCCCAGCGCCGTGGCGGTGGCAAAATCGCGCCAATCTGCCACGCCACGGTCCAGTTCAAAGTAAACGAAGCCCGGCAACACGCGCAGCTGCGATGGCGGCGTGGGCGTATGCCGTAGCGGCACCCCCGGCAGCGCGGAATCAACGATCTGGCGCATCTTTTCGACCGCGCCAATCTTGGCCACTGCCGGGAACATCTGCCGCACTTCATCACCCGATGCGGCCGCGCGCACGGCGAGATAGAAATAGCCGTGCTGGTACAGATTGCGGTCGGCAATCGTGGATGTCCACGCCCCCGGCCCCATCGGTTCAAGCGGCAATTGCACGGCAGATCGATCAAACACCGCAGACAACATAGACTGCAGCAGATCAAACAACGGCTCGAACGTGCCACGCAGGTTTTCGTGATCGTAGGGCGGCAGCGGCGGAGCCTTGCGCTCTGGCTTTACCAGTGTGGCAATTTCGCCGGCAAGGCTGGCCAGTTCCTGATACATGCGTTCAGGATGCACCATCGGCAGCGATTCCAGGTGGCGCAGCACCGGTATCCAGCGATTCAGCGCCTGCAGCAAAAGGAAGCTGGCAAAGGTTTCCGCACCACCATCGGTCGCCTCAACCGCGCGCAGTGCCAGTTCATCAGACCGCTGTTCGCACCGCCCCAGAATATCCACCAATCCATTGCGCAAAGGGCGCGAGGCGCGGATATCAAGCAGCGGCGGAATATAGCGGTCATCGAACATGACCTTCTTGCCCTGCATTTCGCGGATCTGGCCCAGCCCGCACAGAATGCGGCCATACGTCTGGTCGCGCGTCACACCGAGCCGCAGATTAGGCCGCGCCACCTCAATCGGCTCCTGACTGCGGTCTTGCGAGAAGCAATCGGCAATCTCGCTTTCTTCCACCAGAAAACGGATGTCCGGCCCGGCACTGTCAGCCTCATCAAATTCCTGCGCGCCGATCTGCGCAGCGGGCAGGGTCAGGAACACCACTGCATCGCGCGTATCGAGCGGGACATCGAGCGGATGCGGCGGCGCAATATCATCCGGGATCGAGAACGGCGTGCCATCAGGCATCACCCCCTTTGCGCGCACCAGCACGAACTTGCCAATTGCGGCAAGATCTTCGTCCACCTCAACCTCGGTCAAGCCCCAGGGGTGCGGACGCAGCGAATCTGCGCGCGCACGCAACTGCCCCAGCAGAGCACGATCAGCCTGCTGGAAATGTTGTGGGCGAAGAAATTGCCCTTCACGCCAGGCGACACGACTTCCGAACGACATCTGCCCCCCCGATAATCAGCAGCATACTGTA
Source organism: Novosphingobium sp. (assembly GCA_041639635.1). GTDB lineage: Bacteria > Pseudomonadota > Alphaproteobacteria > Sphingomonadales > Sphingomonadaceae > Novosphingobium. The sequence goes on along the minus strand of JBEQBV010000008.1, from coordinate 9,230 downwards.
AAGCACAGCTTCACCCATCGCAAAAGCATGGTTATAGCTGTGTGTGAATATTTCACGGCAACTTGTCCCGCTTCGAGAGGAGAATTGTGATGAGCGATGATTCTTTCGATCCCAAACAATGGGTAAAGCAAGCGGCAAGCGAACCATCTGTCAAAGGTGAGGGCAGCAGCGCCACAGAAGCGGTGAGCGATTTCTGGCGCGAGGCGGGCGGCACTGCGGCCAAACCGTTCAATGCTGCACCGCGCGCGTCGCAGCCCGAACGCACAAATGCGCAGCAAAGCTCCGGGCAACGGAATTCCGTTCAGCCGACCGCTGACAGGCGCCTGCCCATTGCCATTGCAGGGTCGGTGGCTCTGCTTGCCCTGGGCGCAACCGCAGCGTGGATAACGCGCAACACCGACACCTTGCCAGTGACCGCTCCTGCTACCGGCTCCGAAACCAGCAGCGGGCTGCAGGAACGCGCGCTGAATCTGGCGGGTCCGGGGCAATTGGCCAGCGCTCTTGTTTCTGCCGGAGTACGGCCTGAAGATGCGTCGGCTGCCGCTGCGGCGGCAGCGCCATACCTTGCCAGTGGAGGGGAAATCCACGCCATTCTCGTGCTGGCAACCGGCACCGGCGGTGCTCAACTGCAGCAATTGCGCGCCGCGCATATCGATGGTTCGGGCGCAATGCTCACGCGGGGTGCCGATGGCAGCTATGCGGTGACCCCCCTGCTTGCCTCGATTACCCGCAAGATCGAAGTGCTGCGCGGTGAAATCGATAGTGACAGTTTCTATTCGTCTGCCGTTTCGGCAGGCCTGATCGATTCGCTGATCCCCGAATTCATCAACGCCTTTTCCTATGACTTCAACCTCGCCTCCGAAGTCAGCCCCGGCGATGTTTTCGAGGTCGCCTTCGATCAGGAAGTCAACGCGCAGGGGCAGGCCATCGGGCTGCCCAAGCTGTTGTTCGCCCAGCTTACCACCCCGCAAAAAAGCCTCGCGCTCTACCGCTTCGAAACGCCGGGAGCAGAAGCGGGTTGGTTTGACGGAAACGGAGCGACCACCAAGCGCGGACTGATGCGCACCCCGGTTGATGGCGCGCGCATTTCCTCCAAATTCGGCATGCGCTTCCACCCGGTGCTGCATTATAACAAGCTGCACGGCGGCACCGATTTTGCAGCCCCCACTGGCACGCCGATTTATGCCGCAGCCGATGGGACGATAGAATTCGCGGCAATGAAAGGGGCCAACGGCAATCTTACCGTGCTGCGGCACGAAAATGGCTGGCAGACACTTTACCTTCATCAGAATGTCTTTGCCCCCGGAATTGCAACGGGTGTGCGCGTAATGCAGGGGCAGCGCATCGGCGATGTCGGCACCACCGGTCGGTCTACTGGGCCGCACCTCCATTACGAAGTCCACATTAATGGCGAGCGGGTTGACCCGCAAAGCATCCCGGTCGACGAAGCCAGCCGCAAACGCCTCGAAGGCACAGCATTGCAGGCGTTCCTCAAAGAACGCGACCGCATTGATGCTGCGCGCAGCCAGGGCGCTTCGTAAGCTCAGGCATGTGCCGCCACTGGCAAGCGGCGCTTGCCAATGAGCAGCGGGAGTATGATGGCGCACAGCACAACGGCGGCTCCAAGGCTGGCATTCAAGCCCTCGTCGCTGCCCCCCCACCACGCACTGCCGACAAGATCGAAATCCAGTATCGACCCGAACATCTCGTTGCCGGGATTGGGCACCAGCCCGAACACGGAATCCTCGCTGGCATTCCACGCGGCATGCGCCATGATCGGCGCAACGATCCCGCCGCTACGCAGTGCCAGCAGTCCGAATACCGCTCCTGCCAGCGCAATGACGAGCATCGACATCGGCTGTATCGCGCCACCTATCAGGTGAAACGCCATGAAGGTAACCGAACTGGCAATAACTCCGCCGATCACCCCGATCCGCTGGATCAGCACGGGCTGAAGCCATCCCCGGAACAGCACTTCTTCCATCGCCGACTGAACAAGCGTCAGCGCGATCCCGGCCATCACGAGCCCGCCAATGCCTGTCGCGCCTGCGCCAGACACGGTTGCGCCGTTCAGCCAGCTCATGAACAGCGCAAAACCAAGCCCCCCTGACCCCAAAACCAGACCAATCAAGGCCCAGCGTGCTGGCGTTTCACCTGCCCGCAGAACTTTCGTCCCACTCAACCAACCGGCAAAGAGCGCGAATGGCAGCAGTGCCCCATAAAGGAGCAGCGTAAACACCGCCATGATGCCAGCCGTCGCTTCTGGCCCCAAAATGTCGGGCGCAAAATGCACGATGACCAGCACCCAGCTCCAGGTCAGCAACAAGCCAAGGCCAATCGCAGACCATTGCCGCCAGGCGGGAACGTCCGGAACAACCGGTACCGCGCCATCAACCGATCCGGGTTGCGCCATCCAACAAAGCTCCTTCGGCCAGACGATAGTGATGAAGCGCGGTTCCGCCTGCCGATTCCACAGAGAATTGCTGAATGCCCGCAAACCACGGCGTCCGCTCTTCCACGGTTGCAGCGCGAATGTAGGTGTTGAAAACGCGCGGATCATAATAACGGAACAGAACGATCATCCCATCGGGCAGCTTGGCCTGCAGGAATCGGCGCAAGTGACGGTGGAGCTGCTCCATCGTCAGCTCGGAAAGGATCATGATGCCCCAGCTGGCCCCGTGTCCGTGCTGTTGCCAGATGCCAAGCAAGGGGTCTGCATCATGAATGCGCACCAGCCATGGCGATGCTGCTAGCAAGCGCTGATCAAGGTCACGACCCTTGAAAAGGCACATGTGATCGCGGCAAGAACGGACAAGATCGATCAGCCGCGGATCTTGTGCGCAATCAATGACGGCATACCAGGCGGCTTCCATCCTGCGCCTACCCCATCTGGGCCTTGCTGCACTGTTCGCAGAACGGGAGGCCCTCCTTGGCTGCAGAAATCATGGCATCGGCCATTTCGGCAAAGGCCGTGCCTTGTCCCTCAACCCCGATGGGCAAACTGACCAAAGCCTGTGACAGACTGCCTGCGCTACCGCCGCCCGCATCGCCGATCAGGACATTGGGAAGGCCCAGTACGATCACGCCTCCGTGAACGGTCATGTCGCCCATTCGTGCCGCCGGCATGCCTTGGACAAGCACGGTAAAGGCGCCCATCGCAATCACATCGAGTGGACCAACGCAAACTGCCTGATCGCCAACGCGCGCTTGCGGGAGTGAACCTGTCAGCACCTGCACCGCCGCCGGGGGCAGGATTGGACCGCCGACATGCGGAACCACGCCCGTCACCATCGGGCAAGTGTGCATATCGGTGATGCGCGCGGCAGGTTTACCCATAACGCCTATCCTTGTTCGACAAGCCGCCGCTTGCCGTGCGCAAGATCACACCATGGCAGGCTTTATTGCAAGAGCGGCAGAACGACTATCTGCCAGCCGTTACCGCCCCCGCCGCAACCGGAGCCACCGCTGCCACTGGCGCAACATCGCTTGGCTTGAGCGCCGCCCTTGCCTGTCCGCTCAGCAAAGGCTTCTGCGCATCGCCAACCAGCACAAACGCGCCCCAGAACAAGGGGTGCGAACTGTCCCGATTGGCCATCAGCGAAACCTGCGCCTTCTGCAAAGCACCGCCAATGGTATCGTTGCGGGCGTTGGCATAGAAATCGGAGATCAGCTGAACGCTCTCACCCGCGTCCGAGATCGGCCAGTAGGTGGAAAGAACAGCCTGCGCCCGCGCGGCCAAAAACGCGCGTACCAGCCCGTCGAGCGAGGCCCCTACATCTTCCTGGCCTGCTGCACGCGCAGCACCGATGTTCACACCAGCTGACGTATCGCACGCCGAAAGCACCACAAGGTTCGCATCAAGCCGCAGTTGCGCCACTTCTTCGAACGAGAGGATGCCGTCGGAATTGCTCTCGCCAATGCTGGTGACCAGCGCGGGCGGAGCCTTGGCACAGCCCCATTGCCCTTCCGTCAGACCATGAGTGGCAAAGTGCAGCACCTGAAACTGATCGAGATCGGTGCGGCTCCGCACGTTCGTATCCGTGAATTCCGCACCCGTCACTTCGGGCGCATTCTCCACGCCAAGCGCGGTGGTGGCCTCCTTCAACTCCACAGCGTCAATCGGCTCAAGCATGCGGCTCAGTTCGGCCACCTTGCTCAATTCAACTTCGCAATTGGTGCCGATGCTCACCATCGTCCCGCCCGCAGCCGCCTCCACCGGCGTCGGCATATGCTGGGCAAAGCCGATGAACGGATAAGGCGCTTTGGACGGTGCCAGATTGCGTGACACGATCAGCGAACGAGGCGAAAGTGCGGTCGAAAGCGCCATCTTGCGGGCAAGGAAAGCGACTGACGTGTAGTTGTACGGATCCTTGCGCCGGTTCTTGGCGAAATTCGATGCTGATGCATCATCGGTAACCAGCACGCCCACCGGCAAGGTATCGAGCACGCCCGAACCATCAATCACCAGCGCTGAATAGCCTGCAACACGGCTCGCCGCAGGGCCGATCAGCAGCTTGTAAAGCGCGTTAGCCCCCCCAACTGAAAACACCGGCACGTTATCACCGCCACCGGTAATTGATGCGCGCACGGTCTTGATCAGCGGCTCAATCTCCACCGCTGGGCGAGCAACGCGGTAGATGCGGGATCCGTTCGCGTCGATCAATGCGCCAAACACATACCCGCCAACCTTGCTTAGCTTCAAATAGCCTTCGCCTGGTTTCAGAACGGTGCGAATTTCCGCCATCGAAGCCGGTGTATCAACGACCTGCCGGAACGACCCGTTGGCCGCCAGTTCATTCTGCAAGCCAAGCGAACGGTTTTCCAGCGCCGTTCTGCGTGTCTCGAGGTCCGCAATCTTTGCTGCATCAGTGGTTGAGGCGATCTCGAAGCGCAGCCGGTTGATCTCACGCTCAACCTCTTGACGGTCCTGCACTTTCGCCGCCAGCGCCGGGTCCGACGCAATCAGGAACTGCAGTTCAACGAACTGGCGTGCAATGGCGGGGGTCGATGCGGCCTGCATGGCACGGAAAAACCGTTCCGGCGAAGCGCCATCGGGCCGCCGCGCTGCGTCGTTCACCAGCGCATCCAGATAGCTGCGGGTCTGGGCCGGAAGACCGCCAACGCCCGCATCGGCCGAAATCAGGCTGGTAACCGCATCATCGAACTGGGCCAACACTTCTTCAGCGGAACCACCGCCGCCGGAAAGCACTGCGGCACGCTCAAGCTGCACTTGCGCAAGCGCAGGTCCATTGTCACCCGCATCTTCGGCCAGGCGCAAGTATCCGATGGCCTTGTCCAGCGATGCCAGAGCAGATGTCCGGTCTCCGCCCCGCAACTGGATGCGAGCACGCTGCCGTTCGATCCGCGCGGCCAGCCACAACAACTGCTGCTGCGGAATCGGCTGCTTGCGCAGCGCTTCAAAGCTGGAATCGGCAAAGGCAAGTGCAGTCGTTGCTTCTTCAGGGCGGTTCTGGCCAAGCAGCGCCACGCTGCGTGCCCAGCCTGCCTGCGCGTCAATCACCAGTTGCGTGCGGCTGCGGTTGTCCCATGCCGATGCAAGCGCCGATCCAGCCGAGCCGCTGTTCGGCGCCTCGTTCAGCTTCTGCACCTCGCGCGTGTCCATCAGCGGCTGGCCTTCGGCAGCGGCAGACATGCTCGACGTATCCAGCGTAGACGCGGCGACACCGAACTCACGCTTGTTGATCAGGTGCAGAGCCGCATAGTTGCGGCTCTTCATCTGCAGCACGTCTGCGCCGGGAATGCCCGCGTTCTGGCCCAGCAGAGCGTTGGCACGGCCAAAGTAATCGTCAGCAGAATCAAAGAAGCGCAAATTGGAATCGGCAAGACCGGCCAGCAACAGCAGATCGATCCGCGTGGCCGGAGCAGTGTCTGCAGGCAAACGCGCCAGTGCATCGCTGACGATCCGCGCCGCATCCAGATGAAGCCCCTGCCGCGCCAGGCGCAAGCCCTGCTGTAAGGCATCCTCGGCATTGGCCACGGCCCCTGCCGCAGACGTGTTCACCGCAGGCGATGGCGCAAGCACGCCGATTTCTACCGCAGCCGTCGTGGTCCGCCCACGATCATTGTTTGGCGCAGCAGCCCCGGCCAGAAACCGAAGGCCTTCCTCTGCCGGCCCTTGCGCCACGGCAATGGCGCTTGACGAAAACACCCGGCCATCGCGTGAGAAGCGCGTTTCGATGGTTTCCTGCCCCAGCAGCTTGTCAAAGCAGCGCCGCGCCGTTGCCGGACCAATCCCAGGAATGGTCACGGCCATGCCCGGCCCGCAATCCAGCAGGCCGTCAATCGTATCGATGGAACTGGACCGGACCGCGCGGACGATCCCAAGATAGCGGTTCGCCGTGGGGCCGCGACACGTGAAAGTGTAGCTGCCCTTGAACGCATCTTCTTTCCAGAATGGCGTTGCCACGCAAGGGTTACCCGCACCGTTACGCCCAAGTTCAAGCTGGTCCGGGAGGTCGGCAGGCTTGGCCGCAACCGGCGCGGCCGAAACCGCAAGCGCCACTACCGAGAGTGAGGCCAGAAACAAGCGCTTCATCAGTTGCCACCCTTCTTTACTTCGCAGGCACCATTGGGATCGCTGCATTCGATCGGAGTCATTGGAAGCTCGCCAAGGCCGAACGATCCGACATCGTCGAACAGGGCATCGTTGTTGGTGCCGACCAGCGGATCGAACGGCACCTGGAAGTCAGGCTTCACAGTGAAGATCGACGTCCTGATATTATCCAGCGCAGTCAGCGACGGCGTCAGGTTCTGCACCGACTGGCAATTGCCGCCACCGATCAGACAGCCATTGATGCGCGATGCACTGATATTGTCGTAATGTGCCAGCGGCGGATTGCCCAAAAGCGATGTCGCGATGTTGATCACGCCATTGATCGACCCGAACATGGCAAAGACCGGCTGGCTGGCCCCGCTTTGGATATCCAGCGCGACTGTCTGCTGACTTCCAGTGCCGAGCTTCACCCCGGTGGAGAGTAGGCTGAGCGCAGCATCGCTGGTATTCTGGAACATGGCGAAGTTCGAGAAGCTGACCTTCATCGCACCGACATCGATCATCGTCTCGCCAGTGCCACCAACATTATTGTAAAGCGAACTGCCTGGTGTGAGGTTCAGGCGGGCCGCTTCGGTGACCGAGCCTGCGCCGCTTACAGCTTGCAGATCATTGGCGAAGGCCTGCGTGCCGGCCACGATGCTGGCCGCCGTCAGTTCAAGCACCCCGCCATTGCTGACGATTGCCCCGCCCGTCCCACCGGTTCCGGTCTGCAGGCGGATGATCGAATTCGCCGCCGTGCTGCCGCCAAGTTTCAAAGTGGTGTCAGCATCGAACGTAATGCGTCCGGTAATGTCAATCCGTCTGCCGTTGGCCAGCACCCGGACCGTTTGCGGTACGGTGAAATCAACCTGCCTGATTTCGACATTATCACTGCCATCCGCGCCCAAGGTGAGCGCTTCGGTGGCCCGGAGCTGTGCGGTTTCCGTGCGGCTAAGCACGAACTTGCCGGTTTCGGAGGCTGCCGTTCCGCCGATTACCAGATTGCCGCTGCCCGAATTGGTGATGTCGATCGTGCGAGCATCGACAGCGCCACCGATCATAGCATCGGTTGCCGAAAGCCTGATCGCCTCCACCGCGTTGGCACCCTGCATCAGCGCAACGGCGCCATCGACCGTAACCGTAATATCGGTGGCCGCCGAAATCTCGCGATTTGCGGTAAGCCCGTCACCGGTGACCGTCACCAAGCGACCATTTGCCGCGCCAATCGTGGTGGTCGTGCCAGAAGCCAGCGTAATCGCCGATTGCCGGGCCGGCCCACCATTGAGCGTGGCATTGCCAAGCGCAATCGCGCCGGTCGTTGTCGTCAGCGCCAGCGCATCGCCGCCGCTGCCGTCGCTGTCAGAAGTCAGCGTCAGGCCCGTGGCACTTTCGCTGATCGATGCGCCATTGATCGTGATCCCACCACGCGCTGTCTGCACTTGTCCTGCGCCATTGCCCAGAACGACCGCGCCCGTTGCAGTGACAGCATAGCTGCCTGCGGACGTGACCCGGCCAATGCTGGCACTGGCGGCGTTCACCGTAATGCCGTTGCCCGCGCCCGTGGTTTCGATCGCGTTGATCGAGGCGGCATCACCCGCTGTGATCCCGGCCACGCCCGCTGCAATGATCCCGCCATTGCTCGTGAAATCGCCCCCGGCGCTGGCCGTAAACGCTGCAGAATTGGCATTGGCAAAGCGGATATCGGTGCCCGCGTCCAGCGTCACCGCCGTCCGCTGCGCCGCAGTGCCGCCGTTAAGCGTTGCCCCTGCCAGTGCAATCCCGCCTGCTGCATCGAGCAACAGCGATCCGCCGCCCACACCATCAGCGTTCGATGTCAGCGTCAGGCTGTCGGCCCCGCGCGTGATCGATCCGCCTCCATTGGCCGTGATCGAAATCGCCCCAGCCGCAACGTGAGTCTGCCCCACGCTCTCGCCCAGGGTCACCCCGCCTGCACCAGAAGTGGTAACGGTGTAGTTGCCTGCAGAGTCGGCGATGCCGATCTGCGCGCTGGCTGCGGTGATGCCGATATCGCTTCCTGCACCGATCGTCTCAATCGCATTGACGGAGGCATTGCGCGAAGCCGTGATCGTGGCATCGCCTACCGCCATAATGTTGCCGGTGCTGGTAAAGTCACGGGCCGTGGCCGTCAGCGCCGCAGAATTGGTATTGGCCACCACGGTATCGGTAACAGACCGCAGCGTAACTGCCGTACGCTGTGCCATTGTGCCGCCATTCAGCGTGGCCGTATCAAGCGTGATCGCACCAGCAGCGCCCTGCGCATCAAGCAGCATGTCGCCACCGCCAGCGCCATCGCTGTTTGAAGTCAGCGTCAAGCTGTTGGCATTCGCGCCGCGCGCAATCGATCCGCCGGTGCTGACAATCGATATCGCACCGCCTGCGGCCTGCGTCTGGAACGACGACTTGCCCAGCGTCACATTGCCATCGGCGCTAATCCGATAATCGCGGCCAGCTGTTACGCTGCCAATCGCCACGGTGTTGCCATCCGCCAGCATATCAACCCCGGCCGAAACGCCGGAAATGTCAATGGTCGTGGCCTTTACGTCAACTGATCCTGTGCCGGCTGAAACCGTATCCGCTGTGAAGCTGGTGGCACGGGCTGCGGCTGGGCCGCTCACCGTAACGTTGCGCGCAGCCGTGATCCGATTTGCACTGATCG
>JBEQBV010000007.1:0-40190 GCA_041639635.1 Novosphingobium sp. | reverse complement strand
GCCTGGCGTGGCAATTGATACCTCGCGTGAATTCAAGCCCGTCAACATCGCCCTGCTGACCGTTTCCGACACGCGCGGCCCGGCAGAGGATACCTCGGGCGACATTCTGGCCGAGCGGATCAAGGCCAAGGGCCACAAGCTGATCGCCCGCGCCATTGAAAAGGACGAAGCTGACCGCATCGTCAGCCGGTTGAACAACTGGATCGATGATCGCGGCGTCGATGCCGTCATCATCACCGGCGGCACCGGGCTAACCGGTCGTGACGTTACACCCGAAGCGCTGGACCGCGTGAAAACCCGCGATATTCCGGGCTTTGGTGAGTTGTTCCGCTGGCTTTCCTTCAAGACCATCGGCACCAGCACAATCCAGTCCCGCGCCTGCGCTGTGGTGGCGCGCGGCACTTATATCTTCGCGCTGCCCGGATCGAACGGCGCGGTAAAAGATGGCTGGGACGGCATCCTCGACGAACAGTTGGACAGCCGCAACCGCCCTTGCAATTTCGTGGAACTGATGCCGAGACTGCTGGAAAAGTAAGGCTGGCTTTCTTTACAAATGGCGTGGCTTCACTCGTCACCCCAAGCGTATCTAACAATTGCCACATAGCCACGCTTAACCGTCATGCTGAACTTGTTTCAGCATCCATTTCTCTACACAAGCTGCCGTGCATTGTGAGAAATGGACCCTGAACCAAGTTCAGGGTGACGTCGGAGTATCAACAGACACTTGCGCTTGTGTTCCACTTATGTTCTAAATCCGCCATGTCCATCCATGGCAGAGGCGCGCAATCCAGCAACGTCCCCACTCGCTTCGGCCTCGCCACGCGCGAGGCTGATGGCGACTGGCTGGACGAACGCGAAGGCATCGACGGCTCCGGCCCCAAACTGCGCACCACTGTCACCGAAGAACACCCCCGCTCGATCCTGACGTTCAACCGCTCCCCCGACATTCCGTTCGATCGTTCGGTAAATGCCTATCGCGGTTGCGAACATGGCTGCATCTATTGATACGCCCGCCCCAGCCATGCCTTCCACGATCTGTCCCCCGGCCTTGATTTCGAAACGAAATTGTTCGCTAAACCCGACGCGGCGAAACTCCTGCGGCAGACTTTGGCGAAAAAGGGCTATGTCCCCGCCCCCATCGCCATGGGCACCAACACCGATCCCTACCAGCCCATTGAGTCACGCTACCGTATCACGCGGGCCGTGCTCAAACTCTGCCTTGAACTGCGTCACCCGATAACCATCACCACAAAGTCCGCCCGAGTGCTCGAGGATCTTGATGTGCTGGCCGAACTGGCGCGCCATCGGCTGACCGCTGTTGGCATCTCGGTCACCAGCCTCGATCCGCGCCTGTCAGGCCTGCTCGAACCGCGCGCGTCATCGCCCGCCAAGCGATTGGACGCGCTGGAAAAACTTGTAGGCGCAGGGGTGCCCTCCCACGTATCGGTATCGCCGATCATCCCGGCGATAACCGACCAGTTCATCGAAGGTATCCTCTCGGCCGCCGCCGCGCGCGGCGTCCGCTCCGCCAGTTGGATCATGCTGCGCCTGCCCCACGAAGTCGCGCCGCTGTTCCGCGAATGGCTGGACACGCATTTCCCCGATCGCGCGGCCAAAGTCATGTCCATTGTCCAATCGGTGCGCGGCGGGAAAGACAACGACTCGCAGTTCTTCACCCGCATGAAGCCCCAGGGCACCTGGGCCGACCTCACTCGCACCCGCTTCCGCATCGCCCGCACAAAACACGGCATCGGCAAAGCGCACGTCGATCTGGATTGCACGCAGTTCAGAAAACCCAGTCTTGACGGACAGCTGAACCTGTTTTGAGGCACCTTTTGCGCACTTAGGTGCATCTAGGTGCACTTCAGGCCACCTGATCCCACGTGTATTCGCGGAACTGTTCGCGCAGGTCCTTCTTGCTGATCTTGCCGGTGCCAGTGTGCGGAATCTGGTCCACGAAGGCGACCGCATCGGGCACCCACCACTTGGCAACATGTTGGGCAAGAAAGGCTTTCAGCTCAGCCTGCGTGACATGCTTGCCCGGCTTGGTCACCACGATAAGCAGGGGGCGCTCGTCCCACTTGGGGTGATAGACCCCGATCGCCGCCGCTTCCGCCACGGCAGGGTGGCCCACAGCCGCGTTTTCCAGTTCTACCGAACTGATCCATTCGCCGCCCGACTTGATCACGTCTTTCGTGCGGTCGGTAAGCTGCAGCGTGCCGTCAGGATGGATCAACCCGACATCGCCAGTATCGAACCACTGGCCAGCCACCACGGCATCGGCCTCGGCCTTGAAATAGCGCTTCACAACCCACGGCCCGCGCACTTGCAAGGCACCGGATGTAACCCCATCGCGCGGCAGGACTTTTTCGGAATCGTCCAGATCAACGCAGCGGATTTCCACGCCAAAAGGCGGGCGTCCCTGCATCGCCTTGACGCTAACCTGTTCGTCAAACGTAAGCTCATCCCAATCCCACGTTTCGGCGCCGGTGGTGCCGATGGGTGAAGTTTCGGTCATGCCCCAGGCATGGGCAACACGGCAGCCAGAGCGCATGAAGCGTTCGATCATCGCGCGCGGCATGGCCGAACCGCCGGTCACAATTGTCTGCAAAGATTGCGGAATTTCGCCACCGCAATGGGTATCGACATGCTGCAACAAGGCCAGCCAAACCGTTGGCACACCCGCCGAGCAAGTGACCTTTTCCCGATCAATCAACCCGCACAGCGTGGCACCATCGTTGACCGCCGAATAGACAAACTTGGCCCCAGCCGCCGCGCCCGCCCACGGCAGGCCCCAGCTGGCGGCATGAAACATCGGCACGATCGGCAGCATGACGGTGCGCGAATCCATGCCGAACACGACCGGGCTAATCGCTACCATGGCATGGAGCATGGTGGAGCGGTGTTCGTACAGAACGCCCTTGGGATTGCCGGTGGTGCCGCTGGTGTAGCAGAGCATGCACGGATCACGCTCATCCCCATCATGCCATTCGGTCTGCCCGTCTTCGGGGCCGATCCACTCTTCGAAATGGATCGCAGGTTCGCTGCTGTCATAGCAGATGTAGTGTTCCACGGTTGGCCAACGCGGCTTCATGCGCTCGACAATCGGAGCCCACATCTTGTCGAACAGCATCACGCGGTCTTCGGCGTGATTGACGATGTATTCGAGCTGATCATCGAACAGGCGCGGGTTCAGCGTGTGCAAGATGCCGCCAACGCCGACCGCACCATACCAGCTGACCAAGTGCCGGTGATGATTCATCGCCAGCGTGGCGATGCGATCTCCGGGCTGCACGCCCAGCTTGCGCAAGGCCTGCGTCATCCTCAGCGCATCGTGGCGAATGCCTGCCCAATTGGTGCGGGTTTCGCTGCCATCGGCCCAGTGGCTGACAATTTCACGCGCAGAATGTTCGCGCGCGGCGTGATCGATCAGGTGGGTAACACGCAGTTTCCAGTCCTGCATCGAACCAAGATGGCCTTGGGCCTGCTGCATTTTATCTCTCCCGATAGGCGTCTATTCGACGAGCCGCAGATGCCTTTCCGGTCTTGCGGTCAGGGACACATTGGCGAGTCCCTCTATCGGAATCAATCGTTCGATTAAGTCGCTGTCCAGTTTAAAATCATTGCCAAGCCGAATGAGCGGCTCCTTCGGCCCGCCGGTGCGCAGTCGCGCCAGCACTTCGCCCCGCGCGCCACCGCCGCGCGGCAGGAGCAAGGCGAGTTCGGCAACTGCCTGCGGGCTGCTGACATCAAGCTTCAACTGCATCTGCGAGGCGCTGCTGACCGAAGCCAGTGGGCGCGCACCGCGCACGGTGATGCGCGGCGGCTCGTCCGGGTTGGGCCGGTCCAGTTCGACATTGAGCAGCACGCACGTGCCCTCGCGCGCCCATTGCTGGAACGGTTCGACCAACGCCTCTTCAAAGCAGGACGCCGAAAAAAGCCCTGAATTGTCAGAGAAATCGGCCATCACGAAGTCCTTGCCCTTCTTCGTCTTGCGCTTCTGCACGTTCTCCACCAGCGCTGCCATGACGGCGCCTGAGCGCCCACCGGGTTCACCCTCACCGCTCATCAGGCTACCATAGCTGCGCGCGCCATTGGCCGAGGCGACCGCGCGGTATTCCTCCACAGGGTGTGCAGCGAAATAGAAGCCGAAGTTCTCACGCTCTGCCGCCATCTGATCGGCCCGGCTCCATGGCTTGGCTTCGGCAAGACGGGTAGCGGGCGCGGCATGATCATCGCCGCCGAACAGCCCCCCCTGCCCCGATGTGCGTGAACGCGCGGCTTCATCGGCCACGGCCATCAGCAGTTCGGCATTGGCGATCACTTGCGCGCGGTTCGGCTCAAGGCCATCGAGCGCGCCGCCTGCGGCCAAGGCTTCCAGCTGGCGGCGGTTCATTGACCCAGCGGGAATGCGCTTGAACAGATCGTCGAGCGAGGTGAACGGGCCATTGGCCTCGCGCTCGGCCACGATCTGCTCCATCGCCTTTTCGCCAACGTTGCGCAGGCCCGCCAAGGCATAGCGCACGGCAAAGCCGTCGCTGGTTTTCTCAACCGTGTATTCCGCCTCGGAATGGTTGATGTCTGGCCCGGCCAGAGCCACGCCATTGCGGCGCATGTCATCGACGAAGACCGAAAGCTTTTCCGATTGGTGCATGTCGAAGCACATCGAGGCCGCATAGAATTCGTGCGGGTAGTGCGTTTTCAGCCACGCGGTTTGATAGGCGAGCAGAGCATAGGCGGCGGCGTGGGATTTGTTGAAGCCGTACCCTGCAAACTTGTCGATCAAATCGAACAGTTCGTTGGCCTTGGCCGCAGGAATGCTGGACACCTCCTTGCAGCCATCGACGAAGCGCTGGCGCTGTGCGTCCATTTCGGCCTGCACCTTCTTGCCCATCGCGCGGCGCAGAAGGTCGGCATCGCCCAGCGAATATCCCGCCAGGATCTGCGCGGCCTGCATGACCTGTTCCTGATAGACAAAGATGCCGTACGTTTCCGCCAGAATGCCGCTGAGCTTTTCATGCGGGTATTCGATGCTTTCCAGCCCGTTCTTACGACGGCCGAACAGCGGAATGTTGTCCATCGGGCCGGGGCGGTAGAGCGAGACGAGCGCGATGATGTCGCCGAAATTGGTGGGCTTCACCGCCGCCAGCGTGCGACGCATGCCTTCGGATTCAAGCTGGAACACGCCCACCGTATCGCCCGATTGCAGCAGTTTGTAGGTCTGCTCATCATCCCACGCGAGGGCGGACAAGTCGATTTCGATGCCGCGCTTGCCCATCAGGTCCACGGCTTTGCGCAGGACGGACAGTGTTTTGAGGCCGAGGAAGTCGAACTTCACCAGCCCCGCATCCTCGACATGCTTCATGTCGAATTGCGTGACCGGCATGTCAGAACGCGGATCGCGGTAGAGTGGCACCAGTTGCGCCAAGGGCCGGTCGCCGATCACCACGCCCGCTGCGTGGGTGGAACTGTTGCGCGGCAGGCCTTCCAATTGCATCGCAAGGTCGATCAGGCGCTTGACCTCGGGATCGCGGTCGTACTCGCGCTTCAGTTCCATCACGCCATTGAGCGCGCGCGGAAGCGGCCAAGGGTCAGTCGGGTGGTTGGGCACCATCTTGCACAGGCGGTCGGTCTGCCCATAGCTCATCTGCAGGATGCGCCCGGTATCGCGCAGCACCGCGCGGGCCTTCAGCTTGCCGAACGTGATGATCTGAGCAACGTGGTCCAGCCCGTACTTGCGCTGGACATAGCGGATCACTTCACCGCGCCGCGTTTCGCAGAAGTCGATATCGAAGTCTGGCATCGACACACGTTCGGGGTTGAGGAAGCGTTCGAACAGCAGGCCCAATTTTATCGGATCAAGATCGGTGATGGTCAGCGCCCATGCGACAAGGCTCCCTGCACCCGAACCACGGCCCGGCCCTACTGGGATGCCCTGCTCCTTGGCCCATTTGATGAAGTCGGCCACGATCAGGAAGTAGCCGCCAAAGCCCATGCGGTTGATGATGCCGACTTCGAATTCGAGCCGGTCACGATAGCCGATGACCTCTTCCCACACGCCTGCGACGTTTAGCTGCGGATAGTCCGCCGCATTGGGCTGCGCATCGGGGCCGAGGCAGATCAGCTTTTCAAGTTCAGCATGGGCCGCTTCGGGATAGTAGGGCTTCAGCCGCAGGACGAGGCCCTTGCGGCTGTCTTCGGCACACATCCGTGCTTCGCCTTCCTGATCGCCAGCAAGGCTGGGCAGGATCGGCTTGCGCTTGGGCGGCATCACCGCGCAGCGCTGCGCCACGACCAGCGTGTTGGCCAAGGCTTCGGGCAAGTCCTTGAACAGGTCCTCCATGACTTCGGCAGGTTTGATCCACCATTCGCGGCTGGAGCGCGGGCGGTCTGTGCTGTCGACATGCGTGGAACTGGCGATGCAGAGCATGGCATCATGCGCATCGTAGAAGCCGCGCTCAGCAAAGCGCGCAGGGTTGGTGGCGACCAGCGGCAGATCGCGGGCATAGGCCAGATCGATCAGCGCTTCCTCGGCGGCTTCCTCTTGCGCATCGTTACGGCGGGCCACTTCGAGGTAGAGTCGCTGGGGGAACAGTTCCTGCAGCCGGTCAAGATAGGCTTGAGCGGCGGCCTGTTGTTGCCCTGCCAGCAGTTGCACCAGCGCGCCCTCGCCCGCAGCGGTGAGGCAGATCAGGCCATCGGTGTGGCCGATGAAATCCGCCAGCGTGACATGCGCTTCGAATTCGAGCGGGCGATCAAGGTGGGCGCGGCTGACGAGGTGGCACAGGTTATCGTAACCGGTAGAATCCTGCGCATAGAGCGCCAGCCAATCGATCGTCGGCGCTGCGGGGCCGAAGCCGGTGGCAGCGCCATCGCGATCCGGGCGGGCGACCGCGAGCATCGTGCCGATTATCGGCTGCACGCCCATGTCCTTGCACGCCTTGGCATAGGCGACGCTGCCGTAAAGACCATTACGATCGGTAATCGCGGCGGCGGGAAAGCCGCGCTCTGCGGCGGTTTTGGCAATCGCCTTCGGGTCAATCGCGCCATCGAGCATCGTGTAAGAGGAGAAGATGCGAAGCGGGACGAATTGGGCGTGGGGCATGGTTGGCAAGGTAGCAACTTGCGGGGCGATTCAGGAGGGGGGTGTGGCAATCATCCCCAGTTGTTTCAGGGAGAATCGCGTCCCCGCGAAGGCGGGGACCTTGGTGTTGTTACGGAACCTTCCCGTAAACCGACTGAGGCCCCCGCCTTCGCGGGGGAGCAGGATGGTTAAAATCAGAGCAGTTTCTCGATATCCTTCGCAATGCTCTCCGGCTTATCCGTGGGCGCGTAGCGGCGGACGACTTTGCCGTCGCGGCCGATCAGGAACTTGGTGAAGTTCCATTTGACGGCCTTGCTACCCAGCAGGCCGGGGGCTTCCTTTTTCAGCCAATCGTAGAGTGGGTCGGCGTTATCGCCATTGACCTCGATCTTGGCCATCAGCGGGAAACTGAGGCCAAAGTTGACCTTGCAGAAGCTTTCGATTTCGTCCGCTGTACCCGGCTCCTGCCCGCCAAACTGGTTGCAGGGGAAGGCGAGGACTTCGAAGCCCTGTTCGCCATAGGTCTTGTGAAGCTTTTCCAGCCCGTCATACTGCGGGGTGAAGCCGCATTTGGACGCGGTGTTGACCACCAGCAGGACTTTGCCCAGCTTTTCGGCAAGGTCGATCATCTCGCCATTGGGCTTCTTTGCCTTGAAATCGGCGATGGTGGTGGGCTGGCTCATGGATGACTCCGCTGTGGTTCGTTGTAGCGTTGCATGCCAGCCGAAGCCGATCAATCAGGTAATCCTGCTCCGGTTGCGGGGTTACTCCAGCACGCCTTCGTGCAGGCGCACCACGCGGTCCATGCGTTGCGCAAGGCGTTCGTTATGCGTGGCGATCAGGGCGGAGCTGCCCTCACCCCGAACGAGCTTCAGAAATTCCTCCAACACGCGGTCGGCGGTGGCCTCATCAAGATTGCCCGTGGGTTCATCGGCCAGCACCAATTCAGGGCTGTTGGCCAGTGCGCGGGCGACGGCGACGCGCTGCTGTTCGCCGCCCGAAAGCTGGCTGGGGCGATGGTCGAGCCGCTTGGACAGGCCCAGAGCGGTGAGCAATTCGGTGGCGCGCAACTCGGCCTCAGCGCGGGTCTTGCCCGCAACCATCTGCGGCAGCACCACGTTTTCCATTGCGTTGAAATCGGGCAGCAGGTGGTGGAACTGGTAGACGAAGCCAAGATGATCGCGGCGCAGCGTGGTGCGGGAATCGCCCGAAAGTTCGGACGCATTGGTCCCGGCGATTTGGATCAGGCCGGAAAAGCCGCCTTCCAGAAGACCGATCGCCTGCAGCATTGTGGACTTGCCCGAACCGGACGGGCCGACCAGCGCGACGATCTCTCCAGGCTGAATTTCGAGGTTCACCCCGCGCAGCACGTCGATGGTGACACCGCCCTGGCTGAACGAGCGGCGCAGGTCTTTCAGGACGACGACAGGATTACTCATAACGCAGCACCTGAACCGGGTCCGTGCTCGCCGCCTTCATCGCGGGATAGAGCGTGGCGAGGAAGCTGAACAGCAGCGCCATGATGCTGATCGTGGCGATTTCCACCGGGTCTGACCGGCTGGGCAGTTCGGTAAGGAAGCGGATCGAGGGGTCCCACAGGTTCTGCCCGGTGATCCATTGCACCGCATTCACGATGGGCTGGCGGAAGAACAGGAACACGAAGCCGAGGGCCAACCCGGAAATCGTGCCCAGTGCGCCGATGACGAAGCCGATGGTCACGAAGATCTTCAGCAGGCTTTTGCGCGTGGCGCCCATCGTGCGCAGGATGGCAATGTCGCGCGTCTTGGCGCGGACCAGCATGATCAGCGATGACAGGATGTTGAACACCGCTACCAGCACGATGATCGACAGGACGATGAACATGGCGACCCGTTCGACCGCCAGCGCCTCGAACAGGCTGGCGTTGATCGTGCGCCAATCGGTGACGACGGCGGTGCCTTCCAATTCCTTGGTGATGGGGGCAAGGGTTTGACTGACGGTATCGGCGTTGCTGGTCGTCACCTCGATCATACCGATGGAATCGCCAGTCAGCAGCAGGGTTTGCGCGTCGGCTATCGGCATCACGACATAGGCGTTGTCATAATCATAGATGCCCACCTCGAAGATGGCCGAGACGACATAGCCGATCTCCCGCGGGACGGTGCCGAACGGCGTGGCGCGGCCCTGCGGGTTGATGATGGTGATGGTATCGCCCACCCGAGCGCCGAGGTTCTGCGCAAGGCGCGATCCGAGCGCGACATTGCCCGAGCCCGGGCGCAGCGAGGCGATGACGCCATCAACGCGCTTGTCTTCCAGCCGCTTGATATCGCCATCGGTGTTGCCGCGCACCAACACCGCTTCAACGCGGCCGTTGAAGCTGGCCAGTAGCGGCTGTTCGATCAGAGGCGAAGTGTGCGTGACGCCCGGTGTCGCCTCGACCTTTTTCAAAATGTCCTGCCAGTTATCGAGCCTGCCGCCATAGGCCTGGATGATCGCATGGCCATTGAGCCCCACGATCTTGTCGAGCAGTTCGGCGCGAAAGCCGTTCATCACGCTCATCACGATAACCAGCGCGGCCACGCCCAGCATCACCGCGATAAGGCTGATCCCGGCGACGAGAGCGATGAACGCCTCACCGCGGCCAGGCAGCATGTAACGCTTGGCAATGGTCCATTCGAAGGGGGAGAGGATCAAGCAGCAACCCTTTGGCAGCAATGCGACAACCGTGAACCTACGGCCGGACTATTACTCTGCGATGTAGAGACAGTTGCACCAAACGGCAATGGCCGGGGATGGTTCCCTTTGTCGGTATAACCTGATTCAGAAATCGGCCCGCTCGCGCTCAAGTTCAGCAATACGCGATCGCATGTGCCGCAATTCGACCAGGCGCTTGGTCCGTTCGCACGACAGTGGCAGGGCCGCCAGCACGGTAACGCCGACGAAAAGCTGAAAGAACTGCAGCCTGTCCGCTTCCGGCAAATCCATACCGGCTATCGGCCCGTAACCCGAAACGGTCATGCCGCCGCCGATGAGGATCAGCAGCAAAGGCAGCAGCGTGACTATGGCACCGGGAAGCGTTGCGGCGCAGACCACCAGATAGATCAGGGGAAACACCAGCAACGCCCGCATATCGAGCCAGAACACGGTGACGGTCACCGCCACGAATGTTCCGACGACCAGCGCGGTAAGTGGTCGCATGCTGGCAGGTGGCAGAAAGCTTTTTCCGCGCCCCAGCCGCCCGTAGATAAAGTGGAACACCGGCAGGCATGCCAGCAAACCGAGCGCGTGACCGATGATCCAGCGCGAAAAGTTTTCGATAACGGGCTGATCGAGCAAAGCCCATGCAAAAAAAGAAGCGGCAGCACCGGTTACCAGCGGCACCATCAGACCGATCCCGATATAGAACGACGCGACCCATTCCAGCGTATCGTGAGGCCAGAACGCCAGCGTGATGCGCCGCCATATCCAGGCAGCAGCAGCGGCTTCGCCGATGTTGATGAAGGCAAATGGGACGGCGGTGGCCCACCCAAGTCCGAAAAACCCCGTGGCTATAAGGCTACTGAAAAATGAACCGGCAAGCCATGGCAACCAACGGAATCTGGGTAGGTGCAGCAGCCGTCCAGCCAGCATCGCGCTGGCGATCCACGCCATGGCAATGCCACTGCTCAACCGGCCAAACGTGACGGCCGCCGTCGCAAGCATGAAATAGGTCAGGGAAACCCCAACCGGACTTGCAAAAAAACGGGCGCTGCGCATCATGTTCCTGTGCACGCCTCCTGGTTAATTATTTGCATCTTCACTTTGTTGTAAAAGCATAATCCTTGCTGCCCTCACTTCTGGACCGCCCGCGCACGCAGTGTGCGACTGCGAACCATGTCGACCAGACTGACACAACCTTGCACTTGCCAAGGCAAGCAAAGGTCGCCATTTGGGCCGCAGCATTGGCCGGCGCGCAAACGCCCACGCGAGTCCACAGGACCCATGATCTCACAGACCAACCTTCTCGACGAAACTCCCTGGGACATTGGGCCGGGAGCCGATGATGACAAGCTGCGCGAAGAGTGCGGCATCTTTGGCGTACTGGGCGTTCGTGACGCTGCAGCGACAGTAGCCTTGGGCCTGCACGCGTTGCAGCATCGCGGACAGGAAGCGGTGGGCATCACCAGCTTTGATGGGCAGGAGTTCTATTCACGCAAGGGCATCGGCCATGTTGCAGCGAATTTCTCCACAGGCTCTGCCATTGCCGAACTGCCCGGCATGGTCGCATCGGGCCACGTGCGCTACTCCACCACTGGCGGTGCGGGCCTTCGCAACGTGCAGCCGCTCTTTGCCGATCTGGCCTCGGGCGGATTTTCCATTGCGCACAACGGGAACATTTCGAACGCGATGTTCCTGAAGCGCGATCTGGTGCGCAAGGGGGCGATCTTTCAGTCGACGTCCGACACCGAGGTCATAATCCACCTCGTCGCCACCAGCCGCTATCCGACGCTGCTCGACCGGTTCGTCGATGCGCTGCGGCTCGTCGAAGGTGCCTATTCGCTGATTTGCATGACGCCGCAGGGCATGATTGCCTGCCGCGATCCGATTGGCATACGGCCATTGGTCATGGGCAAGCTTGGCGATGCCGTGGTCTTTGCCAGCGAAACCGTGGCACTCGATGTGGTGGGCGCAGACTTTGTCCGCGAAGTGGAGCCCGGCGAACTGATTCAGGTGGATCTTGATGGCAAGCTCAGTAGCCATCGCCCCTTCGGAACGCCCGCAGCACGGCCCTGCATCTTTGAGCACGTCTATTTCAGCCGCCCGGATTCAGTCATGGGCGGCAATTCGGTCTATCAGGTGCGCAAGGAAATCGGCGTGCAGCTGGCGATTGAAAGCCCGGCTGATGCTGATCTGGTGATCCCGGTGCCCGACAGTGGCGTGCCCGCAGCGCTTGGTTATGCGCAGCAATCCGGCATTCCGTTTGAACTGGGGATCATCCGTTCGCACTATGTGGGCCGCACTTTCATCCAGCCATCGGATGGCGCCCGCAACGCCGATGTGAAGCGCAAGCACAATGCCAACCGAGCCCTGGTGGCGGGCAAGCGCATCGTGCTGATCGATGATTCCATCGTGCGCGGCACCACCAGCCTGAAGATCGTGCAGATGATGCGCGAGGCGGGCGCGGCCGAAGTGCACATGCGGATCGCCAGCCCGCCGACGGAGCATTCCTGCTTCTATGGCGTAGACACGCCTGAACGATCAAAACTGCTTGCAGCCCGCATGGACGTGGCCGCGATGGCTGAATTCATCCACGCCGATAGCCTTGCCTTTGTTTCCATCGACGGTCTGTACCGCGCGGTGGGCGAGGCTGAACGCAACAAGGCTTGCCCGCAATATTGTGATGCCTGCTTCAGCGGGGAATACCCAACCCGGCTGACCGATCTGGCCGAGCGGGACGGGCCGGACCAGTTGACGCTGCCGGTTGGGAAAGTTGCCTGACATGACCATGGAAGGCCAACTCGCGCTGGTGACCGGCGCCAGCCAGGGCATCGGCGCTGCGACGGCAAAGGCACTGGCAGCAGCCGGAGCGCACGTCATCCTTGTTGCGCGCAATGCCAAGGCGCTGGAGCAGGTCGAGGAAGAAATCTTCGAAGCGGGGGGCAAGGCCACGATTGCGCCGGTCGATCTGGCCGAAGCCGATGGCATTGCCCGGTTGGCCACGGCCATTTCTGGCCGGTGGAGTGCGCTTGACGTGCTGGTGATCAACGCCGCCACTTTGCCAACGCTGACCCCGGTGTGGCAGATTGATGCCCGCGAATTCAATCAGGCGATGACGCTCAACGTGCTGGCTACTCAAGCCTTGCTCGCCGGGTTTGACGGCATGCTGCGCAAGAGCAAGGACGCGCGCGTGATTGGCATCACCAGCAGTGTCGGCGCCGAACCCCGCGCTTATTGGGGAGCCTATGGCGCATCAAAGGCCGCGTTCGACACACTGCTGAACTGCTATGCGCAGGAAGTGCGCAATACCGCATCGATCCTCGTTGCCATTGTCGATCCTGGTGCCACCCGCACCAAGATGCGGGCCAAGGCCTATCCCGGAGAAAGCCCGGAAAGCGTGAAGCCACCCGAAGTGGTCGCTGACGCCATCGTCGCGCTGCTTGGTGAACAGTTTGCCAGCCCGCACCGCTTCCGCGTTAACCAGACCTGATAGGCAGACCTTAACAAAGCTGTCCGATTTTAAGACGCGTGTGTGCTGGACGATCTTTTCGGCACCATGGCGTCATAAAGTCGAGGCACTACTGAATGAGCGCGACGGACTGGAACACCGATATCTACGCGCAAGCCGCGCTGGAGGACCGCAGCGCCGCCCGCCGTCGCATCAACATGCCGGCCACGTTGCGACCCGCCGGGGGCAAAAGCTTTCAGACCGTGGTTCTCGACATCTCGCTTGGTGGGTTTTGCGCCAACGCCTTGCAACCGCTGCATCATGGCAATCGCTGCTGGCTGACCTTGCCGGGCATGGAAAGCCTGCAATCCGAAGTGGTCTGGTGGGATTCAGGGCGCGTTGGCTGCGCGTTTGAAAAGCTGCTCAGCCCGATCGTTTATGACAACATTCTGGCCCATTATCGCGGCGATGGGGTTTTCCGGCGGATATGACGCCTATCGCTTGACCAGAGTAACCTGACTGACATTGATCCCGCCACCCCGGAAGCCACCTTCGCAATACATCAGATAGTAGCGCCACAGATCGATGAAGCGTTGATCGAACCCTGCAGGAAGCCGCCCATCAGCAACTGCGCGGTCCAACGCTTCGCGCCACAGCTTCAGTGTGCGGGCATAATCAAGGCCAAAGTCTTCACGATCCTGCCAGGTCAGGCCGCGTTCGCCAGCGAGCCGCGCGAATTCGCGCTCGCTGATAAGCAGGCCGCCAGGGAAGACATAGGCCTGGATGAAATCGGCGCTGGCGGCATAGGCCGGGAACAGATCGTCACGGATAGTGATGTATTGCAGCGCTGCGCGGCCACCGGGGCGCAGGCACCGGGCAAGGCAATCGAAATAGGACGGCCAATATTCCCGCCCCACTGCCTCAACCATTTCCACACTGGCGATGGCATCATATTGTCCGGTGACATCGCGGTAGTCCTCATGCCGATACTCGATGCTGGTCAGGCCGGAACCGGTCAGTGCATTCCGTGCCCAATCAAGTTGTTCATCAGACAGGCTGATTCCGGTAACCCGTGCACCGGTGGTTTCGGCAAAGCGCCGCGCAAGATAGCCCCAGCCGCAGCCGATTTCCAATACTTCGGCGCCGGGCGACAAGTAGAGACGCGCAGCCAGGCGATCGACCTTGTTGACCTGCGCTTGCGCCAGCGAGGCATCGGGCGCGATGCCGTGCCACAAGGCGCTGGAATAACTCATCGTTTCATCAAGCCAGAGGCGGTAGAAGTCGTTGCCCAGATCATAATGCGCAGCGATGTTGCGCCGGGCCTGCACCTTGGAATTCTTGCGCAGCAGATTAAGCGCGCGACCCGCCAGCCGCCACGGTCCCTTGGCTCTTCCCACATCGCCCAGCGTAGCCGCATTGCGCATGAACAGGTCGAAGATCACTACAGGATCAGGGCTATCCCATTCCCCCGCCACCCACGCTTCGTACCAGCCTATGGAACCTGCCGTACCAAGCCGGATCAGGGCGTTCCAGCTTTTCAGGTGGATGCGCGCCACCGGTCCATCGCCGCGCCCACCCACGCTGTGGTGCGAGCCATCGGGCAGGACCGCGTGGATCGTGCCGTGCACCAGTCCCCGGTCGATCCGCTCCACCACTTTGCTGAAAGAGCCGGAAAACAGCTGCGCCAGCCATCGACCGGCGGCGGACATGTTCCATCCTCCAGACAGCAAATGGGCACCCCGTGTGGGGCCTTGTGAAGGCGTTTGCGTTGTCATCGGGCCGATATGTCTTCGGGTGAGAAAAGGCGCAAGATCAGGTTCCCGCCTTCATCGCATCGTGTGCAGAAAGGGCACGTGCGCGCGCCTGTGCATGGGGCACGATCTTGGCCGGATAGCCGCGCGGGGGAAATACCGGATCGTGAATGTCGGCATCGGACAAGTGTGCCAGTTCGGGAACCCATTTGCGGATATAGTCTGCCGCATCGAACTTGGGCGATTGCGTGAGCGGGGCCATGATCCGCACGAACATGTTGGAATCAACGCCCGTGCCCGCCGTCCACTGCCAGTTGACCGCGTTGGATCCGTAATCGGCATCGACCAGCGTATCCCAGAACCAGCGCTCACCTTCACGCCAATCGATCAGCAGATGCTTCACCAGAAAGCTGGCCGCAATCATGCGCACGCGATTGTGCATCCAGCCGGTGTGCCACAATTCACGCATCCCGGCATCGACAATAGGATAGCCGGTGCGGCCCTGCTGCCATGCTTTCAGATCATCGGCAGCATTGCGCCATTCCAGCCGGTCATAGGCCTCACGCGCGTTCTTAGTGCCATAGTCGGGAAACTGCATGATCACGTTCTGCGCATAGTCGCGCCAGCCCAGCTCGCTGAGGAACACATCGACCGAACCGCCCGCATCGGCGATGCGGTGCCAGATAGTAGCCGGAGAAATCTCCCCAAAATGCAGATGCGGCGAAAGGCGCGATGTACCTTCCTGCGATGGCAGGTTGCGGCATTCGCCATAGCGCCGCGCACGGTCTTCAAATGCATCGAGCCGGGCCATAGCGCCTGTCTCGCCGGGCGACCATTCGCTGCGCATGCCTCCAGCCCAATCGGGCGCGGTGGGCAGGAGTGCCAAGTCTTCCAATGCGTCGCTGCGGGGCCATTGGGCCGGGGTATCGAGGCGTTCCGGCGCAGGGCTTGGCGGCGCAGGCGGCATGCGCTCCTTCAGGGCATTCCAGAACGGGGTGTAGATCTTGTAAGGCGCGCCGCTGCCGGTGAGGACGGTGCCTGCAGGCGCTAGGTAATTGCCATGGTACAGTTCCAGGTCCATCGCCTTGGCCACGGCCCGCTCGGCATTGCGCCACCATGGTTCGTAGTGGTGCAGCGCATGGACTGCGCAAGCGCCCGTTTCCTGCTGGATGGCGGCCAGTTCCTCATGGCACTTGCCCCGGCGCAGGATCAGGCGCGAACCGCGCTCGCGCAAAGCTGCGTCAAGGCTGGCCAGGCTGTGATGAAGCCACCAGCGCGACGCTCCACCCATCGTGTGATGGCGCGGCGTATCATCGTCGAGCACATAGACCGGGATCACCGGCCCGGCCGAGGCCGCAGCCAGAAGCGCGGCCTGATCGGCAAGGCGCAAGTCGCGGCGGAACCAGACGATGGTTGGAGCTGTCATATTGTTCCTGTGCAACGCTTGAGGGCCTGGCCGGCACCTGCACATTGGGGCAGTAGGCTAATCACTGGCCACACAATCGGTAACAGCCACATTGAAATTGCGGGCGAGGCGCGGACCGGTGAAGCGGGCATCGCCAAAGGTAACCGTGTTGCATGGGCCGCGCCGTTCGATCCGCGCCATTGGCATTTGCGACCATGCAAGGAACTTGGCAGCCTCGGGCGTCTTGCTTGCGGCGGACTTTGCCCAAGCGGTATCCATGTCATCGCGCACGGGGGCGCTGCGATCCGTCACCCTGCCGGCGCCGCGCAAGGGATCGTAGCGTCCGAACGTAATCTGCCCCTGCTCCCGCCAGATCATGTCGCGCCGCCAGAAGGCCAGCGGCTCTGGCGATGCAAAGATGCGGTCTGGCACCGGATAGGGCTCGGACAGCCGCAAGGCGCGATACGCCAATGTCGAAATGCCAAGGTTAAGCAGGATGAAGCTTATCCCCACTGCTAGCCCAGCACCTGCCGGCCACCCCTTCCCCTTGCGCCGCGCCAGCCAGATGCCAAGGCCAAGCATCGCCAGCAGCCACGGTGAGACGATGAATAACCCGTCGGTGTGGAACCAGCGCTCACTCGCGGGCGACATCAATTGCACCGCATAGACGTTCTGCAGATCGAGCAAGGGATGCGTGATCGCGCCGAGATAGCTGAGCGCCACCAGCCAGCCGATGCGCATGGGCATAGCGCTTTCCGGAATCCGCCCACGCCCTACCTGCCACCGGTCCAGCAGCCAGAGCAGCCCGGCCAGCAGCGGCGGCATCACCAGCACGCCGCCCACCAGCCCATGCGTAAACCCGCGGTGCATCGCCAGAGGTGCCCACGGTGCCCAGCCGAAAAACACATCGATATCCGGCATGTTCGCCGCCAGCACGAGCGCGGCAAGCCCCTTGCGACTGCGGTGCTTCAGGCCCGTTTCGGCCAGCGCCCAGCCAGCAAGGCTGTGAGTAAGGTTATCCAGATGCCGTTCCCGTCAGAATCAAAGTCACTCCCTGCCTAGCTGAGACCTGCAAAACTGGCGAGGATCGGGTGCCCGCAGAATTATCCCGCCGCACCCTTGATTCCAACCGCACTTGCCCTTCAAGTTGCAAAGGCAAACTTACCGTGATGTCAAAAAACGAATCCGGCCAATGGGATGAGAACCTGCGATGACTGACCAAGCGACCCACTACGTACGCCCTGACGTGCAGGCCTTTCTGGGCTTTCTGAACGCCTCTGGTGCCCCGCCGATGAGCCAGATCGGGCTTGAGGCAGCACGCGCCAGCTACATTGCCATGGGCCAGCTGGCAGAAGCCGATCCACGCGAACTGGCCGTGATCCGCAACCTGACCTGCCCCGGCCCTGCTGGCGACATTCCGCTGCGCCTCTACGACTTGCGCGAACAGCGCGAAGCCGGCCCGGCCATCGTATTCTTCCACGGTGGCGGGTTCGTCATCGGCGATCTGGATAGCCACCATAGCCTCTGCACCGAAATCGCCGCCGAGATGGATATCCCCGTCATCGCGGTCGATTACCGTTTGGCACCTGAACACCCGTTCCCTGCCGCGCCAGACGATTGCGAAGCGGCGGCGCGGTGGATCGCCGCCAACTCCGCTGCTTTGGGCCGTGACATTACGGGCCTGATCCCGATGGGCGATTCGGCAGGCGGCAATCTTACCATCGTGGTGACGCAGGCCCTGGCAGAACAACCCGCCGCTGTGCCGGTGGTCATGCAAGTGCCCGTCTATCCGCTTTCGGACGACCGCCCGGATCACGCATCTTTTACCCACTTTGCCGAAGGGTTCCTGCTGGATGCGGCCACGATGCAATGGTTTGGACAGGCCTATCAGGCAGTTGCAGGAGACAAACGCGCCTACCCCTTCTATGGCGAACATTCGGCGACACCGCCAACGGTGCTGGTGACCGCAGGCCTCGATCCGATTCGCGATAGCGGCCGGGTCTATGGCGCAGAATTGATCCGGGCCGGGGCCGAGGTCGTTTTCCTTGAAATGAAGGGAACGATCCATGGCTTCACCCAGCTGCGCAAGGCGATACCGAGCGCGCAGAATGACATGCAGTCGATCTTCAAGGCGATGAGATTGCTGCTGGAAAGGTTGAAATGAATACAGAATTTGCCGGGCTACCCTATCGCCCCTGCGTTGGCATCATGCTTGTGAACAGCGCCGGGCGCGTGTTTGTGGGTAAGCGGATCGATAACCGGGAAGTCAATGCGGACGCTTGGCAAATGCCGCAGGGCGGGATCGACGAAGGTGAGGAACTTCACCCCGCCGCCTTGCGCGAATTGCACGAGGAAACCGGCGTCCCGCCGCAGCTTGTCACGATTATCGCCGAAAGCCGGGAGGAGCATTTCTATGATCTCCCGGATTTTCTGATGGGAAAGCTGTGGGGCGGAAGATATCGCGGTCAGCGCCAGAAATGGCTGCTGGTGCGCTTTGCCGGTGAAGATGCCGACATCGATCTAAACGCCCACGAACATGCCGAATTCGAAGCGTGGAAGTGGGTTGAGCCAGAGCTGCTGCCGGATCTTATTGTACCGTTCAAGAAGCGGGTTTACCGGCAGGTGGTGGACGAATTCCGCGATTTGATCTGAAAGCACGCGCCCCCGCGTAGGCGGGGGCCTCAGGCCGAAAAGACTGAGTTTCCGTAAAACGCCCGAGGTCCCCGCTTTCGCGGGGACTCGCATGTTCATCGATAAATCAGTTATTCTCGATCTTGTCGTCGGTGGTTACAGCCTCTGCTGAAAGCACCTTCGGCGCTGGCCCGCGTGCAATCGCGGCAGAAAGCTCAGCCGTTTCGGCGCAACCCTTACCGCACAGGCCTTCGAGCCGCGCCAGATTGCGGCGCGCCTTTTCAACCGCGCCCTTCTCTGCCATCGCGCCGCCTTCGCCCGAAATGGCTAGGACATTGTTCGGCTCACGCGCCAGAACCTGCCGGTAATAATGTATTGCCTTGCCCTG
Source organism: Novosphingobium sp. (assembly GCA_041639635.1). Lineage (GTDB taxonomy): Bacteria > Pseudomonadota > Alphaproteobacteria > Sphingomonadales > Sphingomonadaceae > Novosphingobium. The sequence continues at coordinate 20,807 of JBEQBV010000007.1, read as the reverse complement.
CAGGCCTCCTTTGCGCGCGGCATCGGCAAGGCCCAGCAATGCGGCGCTGCTGGCCGGATCGATCACCAGTGCGGCTTCAAAGCTGTCTGTCGCGGTGGCGACATTGCCCTTGGCCAATTCGGCGCGCCCGTCCGTCAACAAGGCCTCCACGCGCGGATCAACCGGGACAGGATTTCTTGCGACACCCATGCTGCCGGTAACGCCAACAACCAGCGAAAGGGCAAGAGCAACAGGGGCGTAGCGCATCAGCAACTCCTTGAGCCGGGTAGCCTTACTGAATGAACCGGCCTGCATGACCTTTCAATTAACACGCCGCACGAGTGTTGCGAAGAAAAACCCGTCGGTGCTGTCCCTAAAGGGCACGAGCCGCCAGCCTTTCCGATGCTGTCGCCCCGCCGGTAGGGGCGGCAAGAGCGCGTCCCAGCCCTGATTGGCCTGCAGAAAGGCATCCACCCTATCAGCCCCTTCGGCATCCAGCAGCGAGCAGACCACATAAGTCAGCCGCCCGCCGGGGCGCACCAGCGCAGCGCCAATTTCCAGAACATTAGCCTGCATAGCGCAATAACGATCGATGGCTGGCGGATCGATCCGCCACCGCGCCTCGGGGTTGCGCCGCCAGGTGCCGGTGCCGGAACATGGCGCATCGATCATCACCGCATCGGCGCGGCCCTGCCAGTCAGCCAGCATCACGCTCTCCTGTTTGGGATTGAGCAAGCGGGTTTCCACCAGCACACCCGCTCTCGCAGCGCGTTCCGGCAAGCGCGAAAGCCGGGTCCGGTCTATATCGCAGGCAAGCAGCGTGCCCCGGTTGGTCAGCGCAGCGCCAAGCGCCAGCGTCTTTCCGCCCGCCCCAGCGCACAGATCGACCACTGCTTCGCCCGGCCGAACGTTCAACGCCAAACAGGCGATCTGGCTGCCTGCGTCCTGCACTTCGAACAGTCCGTCAGAAAACTCCGGCCAGCGTTCTGCCGCTGTGCCCGCTGGCAGGCGCAAGGCATGGGGCGCGATGGCAGGCTCTGCCGCACCCGGTAGGCGGGCGCGCAATTCCTCGCGCGATATCTTCAGCGCATTGGCGCGGATATCCAGCGGTGCACGACCAAGCAACGAAGCCTGATCATCGGCATCAAGACCGGATGCAGAAAGCCGATCGATCAGCCATGCCGGAGCCACGCCTGCTTCGGCCACGGCCTCACCCGCCGCTATCGGCGCAGGGCCATAGTTCGAGCCATCGAACAGCGCGCCGATCGCGGCATCGCTTTCGGCCAGCCGCAGCATCGCCGCCCTGCCCGACACCGGAACCGACCCGCAGGCCCGTATGGCACTCCACACCAGTTCGCGGATCGCACGGCGGTCTTTCGAACCGACATAGCGCCGAGCACGAAACCACTCGGCCGCAACCCGGTCAGCCGAAGCGCCTTGCCCCCGTGCCGCAGCGATGACTGCGTCAAGCAGGTCAATCGCGGCCTGAACACGCGCAGCGGGGGTCACTGGCCAGTCTCAACCCACCTTGTAATTCGGCGCCTCGCGCGTGATCGTCACGTCGTGGACATGGCTTTCGCGCAGGCCCGCATTGGTGATCCGCACGAATTGCGCCCGCTTGCGCAAGTCTTCGATCGTGCGGCTGCCGGTATAGCCCATCGCGGCTTTAACTCCGCCAACCAGCTGATGGACCACATCCTTCGCAGGCCCCTTGAACGGCACCTGGCCTTCAATGCCTTCGGGCACGAGCTTCATCTGGTCCTTGATGTCCTGCTGGAAATAGCGGTCAGCACTGCCACGCGCCATCGCGCCGACCGAACCCATGCCGCGATAGGATTTGTAGGCGCGGCCCTGATAGAGGAACGTCTCACCCGGCGCTTCCTCGGTCCCTGCCAGCATCGAACCGATCATCACCGAACTTGCCCCCGCTGCCAATGCCTTTGCCGCATCGCCCGATGTGCGCAACCCGCCATCGGCGATTACCGGAACGCCGGACTTTTCGGCTTCCTCGGCGCATTCCATCACGGCGGTCAGCTGCGGCACGCCAACGCCCGCCACGATGCGCGTGGTGCAAATCGAACCCGGACCGATGCCAACCTTGATCCCATCCGCGCCTGCATCCACCAGCGAGCGGGCGGCGGCGGCCGTGGCCACATTGCCCGCAATCACCTGCACTGAATTCGACAGTTTCTTTGCGGCTTCCACGGCGCGCGCCACATCGCGGTTGTGCCCATGCGCGGTGTCGATCACCACCACATCGCATTCGGCCTCGATCAGCGCTTGCGTGCGCAGCAGGCCCTTTTCACCCACCGTGGTTGCAGCGGCCACGCGCAGGCGGCCTGCGGCGTCCTTGGTGGCGTTGGGGAACGTTACTGCCTTTTCGATGTCCTTCACCGTAATCAGGCCGATGCAGTGGAAGGAATCATCCACCACCAGCAGCTTTTCGATTCGGCGCTGGTGCAACAGGCGACGGGCGTCATCGCCACTGGCACCCAGTTTCACCGTGGCAAGATTATCGCGCGTCATCAGTTCATGCACCGGCTGCAGCGGATTGTCGGCAAAACGCACATCGCGGTTGGTCAGGATGCCTACCAGCTTGCCCGAAGCTTCCACCACCGGAATGCCGCTGATCTTGTGCTGGCGCATCAGCGCCTGCGCTTCACCCAGCGGCGCTTCTGGGGCGATAGTGATGGGGTTGACGACCATGCCGCTTTCAAAACGCTTTACCGCACGCACCGCAGCACATTGTTCTTCAATCGAAAGATTGCGGTGAAGCACGCCAATGCCACCCAGTTGCGCCATGACAATTGCCATGTCGGCCTCGGTCACCGTGTCCATAGCCGATGAAATAACCGGAATGTTCAGGCTGATACCCCGGGTCAGCCGGGTGCGGGTATCAGCCATGGATGGCACGATGTCCGACTCGGCAGGACGCAACAGCACGTCATCGAAGGTAAGGCCGAGAGGGATATCCATGATGCGCGCCACTTCCAAAGTCCGGGGAGATTCGTGGCGGCCCATGTAAACAGGAAGGTGCAGGTGCGCTAGGGGGTTTAGGGTAGGGCTGTCTGGCTATGCTATGGTGCCGTGCGCGCGGGCCTGTTTGGATACCGCTTCACATCGGCAAAGGCCCGCACCAGTTCCACTTGCAGCGCCACGTCATCGGCCATCCCGGCGTAGTTGATCGATCCGTCTGCCTTGTCGCCCGGGCGGTGATAGGTGTTCTCCATGAACTGTTCCAGCCGCTCCATGTTGCCATAGCTGTTGCTCACCATGACCGTGGGCACATCATGCTTCATCAGCACCCACGAATCCTGCCGCTGGATAAAGGCGTTGGCCCCCTCGCCCACCGCCAGCTTGCGCTTCATGCGTCTCACCACATCGGCAATCAGCGGGTCGAGGGATGTCTTGCCCTTGCCCACCACGCCAATCGGACCACCGGGCGGCACAAGCCCCGTGCTATCGACGTTGAACGCGGCAACGAACCGGTCCAGCGGGATCGGCGGATTTTCGGCAAAGGCAATAGCCCCCAGCAGCCCCAACTCCTCGCCCGTGGTTGCCAGAAAATAGACGTCACGGTCCAAAGGCTTGCCCTTGGCCAGCGTCCGTGCCGCCTCGGTAATCACGGCAAGGCCCGAAGCATTGTCAATCGCACCGTTGCAGATCAGGTCTTCGGCCGGAGCAGAGGCGCATTCGCCGAAGTGATCCCAATGCGCCAGAACCAGCACCGCCCCTGCCCCCGGATTGCGGCCGGGCAGCCGCCCGATCAGATTGTGCGTCTTGATCCGCGTCTCAATGCTGGTCGCCTCGAACGTGGCCGTAATGCCCAGCGCATAGGGCACGAAGGCAGGTGAAGCGGCGTCGCTCCGCAACTTTGCGATCGTGGCATGGGGCGTTCCTGTCAGCAGGGCTTCTGCCGTGGCAGGTGATAGAAACGCCTCGATCTCGCTACCCAAACTTTCGCCCGCCACGGCATAGCCTGCACGCTGTCGCCGCGCGATCACATCTTCCAGCCCGCGTGTGTCATCAAGCACGGTAACCACGGCGAGCGCGCCCTTGTCGAGCAGTCGTCCGGCGCGGTCACCCTCGGCATCGGGCAATACGCCTGCGGGCAAGCTATCGAGCATCACTGCCACACGCCCGGCCAGTTCGGCCCGACCAAGCATACCGCCAGTGGCATGCCCGACAAACAACAGCGGTGCATCCTGCACCAGACTGCGCAGGCCCGATGTCACCACGAATACGCTGTCAGCCGGAAGCACCACGCGGCGCTTGCCGCGCGTGAATGCGGCGCGCGACAGGGCCGGAACCCGTTCCACCAGTTCAACCGGCGCAAACCAGCCGCTGCCCGGAATGTTGGTGCCCGCCTCCAGCCCGATATCAAACCACTGCCGCGCCAGATAGCGCAGCGTCTTGGTTTCGCCCTCGGTCCCCGGCTCACGCCCGCCAAAATCATCGCTGGCCAATGTTTCGACATGCGCTTTCAGCGCCGCTTCCAGCGGCGTGACACGCTTTGGCGCGGGGGCTGCAGCGACAAACTCGGCGGCAAGCAGAAAGCCGACTAGGAGCAATGCTCCCGCTGCCCACCCCTTCCTTGCCCCCACACGCTTCATCGCTGACCCCAAACGTTTCGTCGCAGTGCCTTGGTCTCAAAACCCGCAGCGCAGCGCAAGTTCCCAATTGGGGCAGAAAGGATGAACGAGAGTTTACAGGCAGTGCTGCCCTTCTCCTTATTGCGCCACCCAGCCCCCATCGATGTTGTAATTCGCGCCGGTAATCCCGCGCGCTTCATCCCGGCACAGGAACAGCGCCATCGCGGCCACATCCTCAGGCTGCACGAACTGCTTGGTCGGTTGCCGTTCCAGCAGCACATCATTGATCACCTGCTCGCGGCTCATTCCGCGCGCCTTCATGGTATCGGGAATCTGGTTTTCCACCAGCGGCGTCCACACATAGCCGGGGCTGATGCAATTGGCGGTCACGCCATGAGTCGCCAGTTCGAGCGCCAGCGTCTTGGTCAGCCCGGCAATGCCATGCTTGGCCGAAACGTAAGCCGCCTTGAACGGCGATGCGGTGAGCGAGTGGGCCGATGCCGTAAACAGGATGCGCCCCCACCCCTTCGCCTTCATGCCGGGAATACACAGGCGGCAGGCATCGAACGCCGATGTCAGATTGAGCGCGATAATCGCGTCCCACTTTTCCACCGGAAACTCCTCGACCGGTGCCACGTGCTGCATCCCGGCGTTGTTGATCAGGATGTCGACCGCGCCGAATTCGGCCAGCGCGGTGGCGACCATCGCTTCGGTGCCTTCGCGCTTGGTCAGGTCACCGGCGGCAAAAATCGCGCGACCACCGCTGGTTGCAGCCAGTTCCTCACACAGCGCCGCAATCGCATCGGCATCGCCAAAGCCGTTGAGCACGATATCCGCACCCTCGGCAGCCAGCGCCCGCGCATAAGCAAGGCCGATGCCTGAAGTTGAACCGGTAATCAGCGCGCACTTGCCCTTCAGGAACATTCGATTACTCCGGGAATTCTGGACGGGTTGATAGCACTGGCATTGCGGCACGCTGCCTGCTTGTCCAGTCGCAAGTGCAAAAAGAGGGGTTCGCCGATGCGGCTTGATGATTTCGACAATTCCATCAATGTCGAAGACCAGCGCGGCGGGGGTGGCAGCCGGTTCCCGATGGGCGGTGGCGGAAAGCTGGGCTGCGGCTCCATCGTGATCGCGCTGATCGCGGCGGTGGTGTTCGGAGTCGACCCCGCGCAAATGCTCGGCACACTGCAACAAGTCCAAACACAGGCGCCAGTGCAGCAAGAGCAGGCGGGCGGCACGTCGCTGGCCGAAAGCTGTTCCGCCAACGAATTCAGCCGCGAAAGCTGCAACGCGCTGTCCTCGCTCAACAAGACATGGACGCCGCTGTTCCAGCAGGCCAACATCCCGTTCCAGCCACCCAAGCTGGTCTTCTATGCCCAGAACGGCAATTCCGGCTGTGGGGCAGCGCAAAGCGCGATGGGGCCGTTCTATTGCCCAGCGGACAACGGCATCTACATCGACACCGATTTCTACACGCAGATGGACCAGCAAATGGGCGCAGGTGGTGATTTCGCGCGCGTCTATGTGATGGCGCATGAATATGGCCACCACATCCAGAACGTGCTCGGCACCTCCACGCAGATGCGCCAGATGCAGCAGCGCAGCCCCAGCCAGGCTAACCGGCTATCGGTCGCACTGGAACTGCAGGCCGATTGCTATGCTGGCGTTTGGGCGGGCAAAAACCGCGACCGGATCGAAGCGGGCGATATCGAGGAAGGCATGCGCGCCGCTCACCAGATCGGCGATGACACGCTGATGAAGGCCGCCGGTCGCCGCCCTGTGGAAGAAGGCTTCACCCACGGTAGTTCCGCCCAGCGCATGGAATGGCTGCGGCGCGGGCTTGAAACGGCTGACGAAGATCAGTGCGATACCTTCAAGTCACTCTGAACCCCACAACAACCTGTAACGTCCAAGGAACCGAAAGGCAGGGCGTGGTGTTTTAACGGCAAAGGGGAATTCTCAATGCCAAGCTCGATCATCAGGTTCGCCGTCCTTGCACCAATGGCGTTCAGCGTCATCAACCCTGCTCAGGCGCAAACCGCCGTCTCGCAGGAAACAGTGACGGCAGGCGATGTTGTCACCAAACCGCTCAGCGACCTCAACATCAAAAAGGCTGCAATCCCGGAAATTCTCGTGTCAGCGCGTGCAAAGCCTTATGACCTCACGGGCATGAAGCGCTGTCCGGTCATCGCCTCGGCCATATCCAATCTCGATGCCGTGCTAGGCGATGATATCGATGTGGCGCGTGATGATGGCAACGCCACGATCAACATCGGCAATCTGGCCAAATCAGTGGTCGGCTCGATCATTCCCTTCGGCGGCGTCATTCGCGAACTCAGCGGTGCCAATGCTCAGCAGCGCATGTGGCAAGAGGCGATTTATGCAGGATCAGTCCGCCGCGCCTTCCTGAAAGGTGTCGGCCAGCAGCGCGGCTGTGCCTACCCGGCCCGTGCCGCAACAGCCAAAGATGCCGCCGCTGTTCACGCCGCCCGCGATGCTGCGGAAGCCAAGGCCAAGCAGAACAAAAAGGACGATAAGGACGAACGCAACGAAGCCAAGTCTGGCAAAAACGAGTCCGTCAAATTTGAGAGTAAAGCTGTCGTCCAGCGCGCCCAGTAAATTTACCCTTCGGGTCATTGCTGCGAATCAAACGCTGCGAATCAAACGAGGCCGGAGCTTAATACTCCGGCCTCGTCGCTATTTCAGTTTATACGATCAGGCGCGTTCGCTGATCAGTAAACCCGCTTCTTCGGCTTGATGTATTCCACATCGTCGGTCAGCGTGTATTCGTGGACCGGGCGGTAGTCGATCTTGACCTCGCCTCCCTTGCCGCCCCAGCCGTTGAACCAGGCTGCGGTGTGCTTCATCCATTCGGCATCGTTGCGATCGGGGAAGTCTTCGTGCGCATGAGCGCCACGGCTTTCCTTGCGGTTGTGCGCGGAATGCATGGTCACGGCGGCCTGGCTGATCAGGTTGTCCAGTTCCAGCGTCTCCACCAAATCGGTGTTCCAGATCAGCGACGTGTCGGACACGTGAATGTCTTCCATGCGCTTGTAGGTGTCGGCCAGCTTGACCTTGCCCTCTGCCATCAACTCGTCGGTGCGGAACACCGCTGCGTGCTGGCTCATCGTGCGCTGCATTTCGATGCGCACTTCGGCGGTGGGCGAACCGCCCTTGGCATGGCGGAAGTGATCGAGGCGGGTCAGCGCCATATCCGCGCTGTCCTTGGGCAGCGCATTGTGCGACGTGCCCGGCTTGATCAGTTCCTTCAGACGCAGGCCGGTTGCACGACCGAACACCACAAGGTCGATCAGCGAGTTCGAACCAAGGCGGTTTGCGCCATGGACCGAAACGCAGGCCGCTTCACCCACGGCAAACAGCCCCGGAATGATCGTTTCGGGATTGCCATCTGCGCCGATGGTCACGACTTCGCCGTGATAATTGCACGGAATCCCGCCCATGTTGTAATGCACGGTCGGCACCACCGGCAGCGGCTGACGGGTCAGGTCAACGCCCGCAAAGATCTTGCCGCTTTCGGTAATGCCCGGCAGGCGTTCGGCCAGCACCTTCTGATCGATGTGGTCGAGGTGCAGGAAGATGTGGTCCTTATGCGGCCCCACGCCGCGGCCTTCGCGGATTTCCAGCGCCATTGAGCGCGAAACCACGTCACGCGATGCCAGATCCTTGGCCGAAGGCGCATAGCGCTCCATGAAGCGCTCGCCTTCGGAGTTGGTCAGGTAACCACCCTCCCCGCGTGCGCCTTCGGTGATCAGCACGCCCGCGCCATAAATACCGGTCGGGTGGAACTGCACGAACTCCATGTCCTGCAGCGGGAGCCCTGCGCGCAGGACCATGCCGCCGCCGTCACCGGTGCAGGTGTGGGCAGAGGTCGCCGTGAAGTACGAACGGCCATAGCCGCCGGTTGCCAGCACCACGGCATGGCTGCGGAAGCGATGGATCGAACCGTCGTCCATGCACAGCGCGATCACGCCGCGGCACTCACCATTCTCCATGATCAGGTCGATGGCAAAGTATTCGATGAAGAAGTCCGCGTCATACTTCAGGCTTTGCTGATAGAGCGCGTGAAGCATGGCGTGGCCGGTACGGTCCGCTGCGGCGCATGTGCGCTGAACCGGCGGGCCTTCGCCCATGTTCTGCATGTGGCCGCCGAACGGGCGCTGATAGATCGTGCCTTCGGGGTTGCGGCTGAACGGCACGCCCGCGTGCTCAAGCTCGTACACAGCCTGAGGCGCTTCGCGCACCATGTATTCGATGGCGTCCTGGTCGCCCAGCCAGTCAGACCCCTTGACGGTGTCGTACATGTGCCAGGTCCAGTGGTCGGGCGAATTGTTGCCAAGGCTGGCGGCGATGCCGCCCTGCGCCGCCACAGTGTGCGACCGGGTTGGGAAGACCTTGGTGATGCAGGCCGTGCGCAGACCGGCTTGCGCTGATCCCATGGTTGCGCGCAGGCCCGAACCGCCCGCGCCCACAACAACTGTGTCGTAGGTATGGTCGATGATCTTGTAGGCTGGCTGAGTAGAAGTCATGTCTTATGCGCCCCCGAGAGCAATGCGCAGAACCGAAAGGATGCCAAAGGCAGCCGCAGCGAAGGGCACGATATTGACCAGCAGCCACGCTGCGATCTTGGTGCCCTCTTCGTGGACATAATCCTCCAGCATCACCTGCACGCCCATACGGGCATGGGTGAAGGTGTTGATCATGATCAGGATCAGCGCAATCGACGGCAGCGGCCGCGCGACCCAGCCGCGCACCGTGGCAAAGCTGTATTCCGGCAACAGCGCAAGGCTGACGATCAGGAAGGTGATCAGGACAAGATTGCCGACAGCGGTGATCCGTGACGTCAACCAGTGATGCGTTCCCTGATGGCTGGAGCCCAGCCCGCGAACGCGGCCGATGGAGGTGCCGTTACCCATGGTGGTATGCCTCTTTTGAAATGCGATCCGTGCCGGCGATCAACGCAGCAGCACGAAAGCCCAGAATGCGGCGGTCAGGAGGATCGAGATGACGATCGTCAGGCTCGACCAGCGGGCATTGGTTTCCAACTCGTACCCTGCGCCGATATCAAGAATCAGGTGCCGGATGCCTGATGCGGCATGCTGGAAGAAAGCCCAAGTCAGGCCGACCAGCACCACTTTGCCAAGGATCGCCGTCACCGTCTGCAGCCCGCCGCCAGTGCCAAGCCATGCCCAGTCCAGAAACGATTGATAGGCCGCAGGACCGCTCGCCAATGCGCCGATCCACCACAGCAAAAGGCCAAGCCCCGCAAACGCAAGGCCATTTCCGGTAATGCGGTGCAGGATCGAAACCAGCATAGCCGGGCCCCAGCGCCAGATCTGGAGATGCGGAGAAATCGGCCGTGCCTTGCGCGTTTGCGCCATGAACATACCCCCTCGACTAGGTACAGGTATCGCGGAAACCCGCGAATGGATGGCTTGCCCTATTAGTCGAAAAGACCGCCTGCGCAAGCGTATGCGGGATGTAAAAAAGGACAGCCGGTTGCGCTGCGGCAAAGCGATGCCTAGACCGCGAGGAATGAGCCTCACTCTTGCCATGCTTGCCGCTGCGACCACGGCTGCCGTCGCCTCACCAACGCCGGCCAGTCCCGCTGCCGCCAGGGAAATCATCCGCCAGTGCAAGGGGAAAGAGGGCTTCTCCGATCCCGCACCGCCCGCAAGGATTTTCAGCAACGTCTATTACGTGGGCAGTTGCACGGTCACGGTCCTGCTCATCACCGGGCCAAAGGGGCACATTCTGGTCGATGCCGGCATGGCCGATGCCGTGCCACAAGTCCTTGCCAACATCCGCAAGCTGGGTTTCAGGCCCAAGGATATCGGCCTCATCGTTTCGAGCCACGAACACTTCGATCACATTGGCGGCCTCGCCGCGCTGCAAAAGGCCACCGGCGCGCGCTTTGTTGCCACGGAAGAGGCAGCCAAAGTCATCCGCAGTGGCAAGGTCAGCCCGGCTGATCCGCAGGCACAGGGCATTCACGGCTCACCGCCCGCGCGTGTGAATTATATTCTTCGCACCGGCGATGTGTTCAGCGTCGGCCCGCTGAAGATCACTGCCATCACCACCCCCGGCCACACCGAAGGCTCCACCAGTTGGCAATGGCAATCCTGCGCTGCCCAGATTTGTCGCACAATGACCTATGTCGACAGCATCACCGCGCTACCGCTTGGCACCTATCGCTTTGCCGATCACCCGGATCGCGTGGCGATGTTCCGGAAGACCTTCGATGATGTCGAAGCGCTCGATTGCGGCATCCTGCTCACCCCCCACCCCTCTGCCAGCGCCATGTTTGAACGCATGAGCGGCGCGCAACCGCTGCAGGACCCATCAGCCTGCAAAACCCTCGTCGCCGGAGCGCGGGTGCGACTCGACAAGGCGCTGAAGCCATGAGCTGGAAAATAACCGCCTACGCCCCGCGCGAAGTCGTTCAGGCCGCCCTTGTCGCGCACGAAGATGCGTTGGATTGGGACGCCGAGATCGTCATCGCCGGCAGCGAAATTGCCGAAGACAAGCCCGACGACTGGCAGCTTGAAGCATGGCTGGACCGCAAACCCACCAAGGCGGATCGCAACTCTATCGCCGACCTGTTCGAAGGCGCGCCGCCCAAACTGCTGATCGAGGAACTGCCCGAGGAAGACTGGGTCACACTCAGCCAGCAAGGCGTCGAGCCGATCCGCGAAGGCGTGTTCTACGTCCACACCCCCGAATATCCGCCATTGGGCGAACCGGGCGTCCGCGATTTCGTCATTCCGGCCAGTCAGGCCTTCGGCACCGGCCAGCACGCCACCACCGCCGGATGCCTTGCCATGCTCACCCACATGAAGCAGCAGGGCGTGGTGGTGCGCAATCTGGCCGATATCGGCACTGGCACTGGCTTATTGGCCTTCGCCGCCATCCATCTGTGGCCCCGCGCCCGCGCCATTGGCAGCGATATCGACGCTGTCTGCGCCCCTGTGATCGCAGAGAATGCCGCCAATAACGGAGTCGTGCTCGGCGATGGCCCCGGCCGCATGGCAATGGTCATCGCCGCCGGGATGGACCACGCGCTGCTCGAAGCGGCTGGCCCTTATGACCTGCTCATCGCCAATATCCTGGCTGGGCCGCTCGTCGAACTTGCACCAGACTTCTCCCGCGCAGTCGTGCCGGGCGGCTCGGTACTGCTGGCAGGCTTGCTCGAAACGCAGGAAGCCACTGTCCGCGCCGCCTATCGCAAAGCAGGCCTGCGGCTGGCCGCGCGTATGGTACGGGGGGATTGGTCGATCCTGTGGCTCCGCCGCCGCCCGCTGCTTTAGCGCGCCAGCGTATCGCGCAGCAGCACCAGCGCCGCTTGCGTGAACATTTGCATGTTGGCCAGCCGGTCATTGCTTTCGGTCACGACCAGCACCGACGCCGCGATCCCATCCGGCCCCACCAAGCCAATCGCACTGGTCCCCGAAGCCACGCCCAGCGGATGCGCACTGCCACCTGATGCGCCCGTTTCGGCAAGGCCCCAATCCGCCCCATGCCGCGCCCGGATCAACCGCGCCTGCTCCAGCGCATAAGGCTCGGTCGCCGAGGTAAAACCCCGCAGCGACCCCGGCTCATGCCCCAAAGCAATCCGCCGCCCCTTCAGCGAGTAGATCACCGATCCCGCCAGAAAAAACGCCGAAGCCCCCGGCATCGCCAGCAGGCTGGCCGAAATCAGTCCCCCGGTCGATCCATCGACCACCGCGATGGTCTGGCCACGCGCCTTCAACAATGCACCCGCTTCTGCGCCGATGGCCGCAAGCTCTTCCAGCATCACACTACCCCGCCGCTTTCACGATTTCCGCCCAGGCCGCCTCGTCGATCACCTCGATGCCCAGCCCCGCTGCCTGCTTCAGCTTCGATCCCGCGCCCGGCCCCGCCACGACCAGATCGGTCTTTGTCGAAACCGAACCCGCCGCCCGCGCGCCCAGCGCTTCTGCCTGCGCCTTGGCTTCGTCGCGGCTCATCGTCTCTAGCTTGCCGGTGAACACGATGGTCTTGCCCGCCACTGCGCTGGCCTTCGTTTCCACGATGTACGGCGGCGGCGAGACTTCGGTGAGCAGGTCCTCCCACACCGCCACGTTGTGCGGCTCATGAAAGAAGTCGGCCAAGGCCTCAACCACCACAGGCCCAACCCCATCAATGGAGAGCAATTCAACAAGGGCCTCAGATTGTTCCGATCCCCTATCTCCGTTCGTGTCGAGTGTAGTTGAGACGCGATCTCCCGCCACCTTGCGCAAAGCCGGTAACGTAACAAACCGCTTCATCAAATCCCGCGCCGTCACCGCGCCAACGTGCCGAATGCCAAGGCCAAACAGCAGCCGCGCCGCATCGGGCTGACGCTTGGCCTCAATCGCTGCCAACAGGTTGTCCACAGACTTGTCCTTCCACCCTTCGCGCCCCACAATCTCGCTGCGGCGCTGCTTCAGGCGGAAAATGTCCGCCGGGCTTTCCAGCCAGCCAAGCTGGAAGAACTCGATGATCGTCTTCTCGCCCAGCCCCTCGATATCGAGCGCACCACGGCTGACAAAGTGCTTCAATCGCTCCACCCGCTGTGCCGGGCAGATCAGCCCGCCGGTGCAGCGCACATCGACCTCGCCCTCCTCGGCCACGGCTTCGGAGCCACATTCCGGGCAATGATCAGGGAAATGATAAGCCTCGCGCACATCCTCGCGCGTCAGGTTTTCCACTACCTGCGGGATCACATCGCCCGCGCGCTGCAACACGATGCGGTCCCCCACCCGCAGCCCCAGTCGCCCGATCTCGTCGCGATTGTGCAACGTAACGTTGGTGACGGTAACGCCCCCCACCAGCACCGGCTTGAGGCGGCCCACCGGCGTCAACTTGCCCGTGCGCCCCACCTGAATGTCGATGGCCTCCAGCGTTGTCTCAGCCTGTTCAGCTGGAAACTTGTGCGCAATGGCCCAGCGCGGCGCCTTGGCCACAAAGCCCAGCCGCTCCTGCCAATCGAGCCGATCCACTTTGTAAACCACACCATCAATATCATAAGGCAAATCAGCCCGCTGCGCCCCGATCCCCCGATAATGCGCCACCAGCTCCGCCGCCGACCCGCACCGCACCAGCAGCGGCGAAACCGGCACGCCCCACTCCTCCATCTTGCGCATCATGTCATACTGCGAGCTAGCCGGAACCTCGCTCGCCGCGCCCCAGCCATGCGCGAGGAACCGCAGCGGGCGGCTGGCGGTGACGCTAGCATCCTTCTGCCGCAGCGACCCCGCAGCAGCGTTGCGCGGGTTGGCGAAGATCTTGTCACCAGCCTCGGCCTGCCGCGCATTGAGCGCAAGGAAGTCCGCCTTGGCCATATAGACCTCGCCGCGGATTTCGAAGACGGCAGGCACATCGAACAGACCGGCACCCTTCAATTCCTGCGGAATATCAGCAATATACGCGACATTCGCCGTCACATCCTCACCCACCTGCCCATCCCCGCGCGTTGCAGCACGGACCAGCCTGCCGTTCTCATAGCGCAGCGAACACGATAGACCGTCGATCTTGTCCTCAGCGGTCATCACCACTGCGGCATCGTCCGGCAGCGCAAGGAACCGGCGCACCCGGGCAACGAATTCCTCCACCTCCTCATCGGCAAAGGCATTGTCGAGGCTCATCATCCGAACCTCATGCGCCACCTTGCGCAAGGGTGATGCGGCAACCTCATGGCCGACCTGCGCGCTCGGGCTGTCAGGCCGGATCAAGTGTGGATAGGCGGCTTCCAGATCGGCATTGCGCCGAACGAGCGCATCATACTCGGCGTCCGAAATCTCGGGCGAGTCCTCGGCGTGATAAAGCCGGTTGTGCTTGGCAATCTGCTTTGCCAGCCGCATCAGTTCGTTGGCGGCGTCGGCTTCGGTGGCTTGAAGCGCAGAGTTCATAGCGAGAAGATACCTTTAAGGCCGCCGACTTCCGAAAGCGCCAAACTAAGCGCTATCGGATTGCACAGGAACAAGACGAGTGATCGGACTAGGATCATGCCGAGTATTTGTGCGTCTCTATCACCGGCCAAAAACTGCAGAACACGAAGGACACTATTTTGGCCCCAGAGAACCGCGCAAACTGTCCACGAAATCGCCCAGATTGAAAACCAGTTCCATTCAAAGCCGTCGGTAAACATCACGACGAGTAGCAGGCACCAAGCGATAGACAGGGCTGCAAAGAAAAAAGCTGCGATGAACACGATAGGCAACAACGCCATATCGACTAGCGCTTGTAGTTCGGATTTATGAGGCAACCTCATCTAGGCCTTCACCTTCTCCACCTCAGCCCGCGCCCCAAACCCTGCAATGATCGGCCGCGCCTTGCGGATGGCTTCCTGCACTTGCGGCAGGCCAAGGCTCGCCTTGTGCGAAGCCTCATCGCGCCACACTTCAGTGATCCACACGCTGTTCGCATCGCCCTTGTCGCGCCAGATCTGATAGGCGAGGTTGCCGGGCATATCCTTCGAGCTTTCGCGCAGATAGCCGATCAATTCCTCGCGCTTGCCGGGAGCTGCCATCATCTGGCCGATGAGGGCATAGACGTTTTCGTACTCGACCTCTTCCACAGCCAATCCTTTTCCCGAAACCAGAAGCGCAGCGGCCGCGCCGACGAGAACCGTGCGCCGTGCGAACATCATGCCTTTTCCAGCAAGCGATCTGCCTGCGCCCGCGCCTCTGCGGTGACTTCCGCACCGGACAACATCCGCGCGATCTCTTCCTTGCGCGCCGCTGCATCGAGCAGACTAACCGAGGTGCGCGTGACCGTGCCTTCGGACGACTTGGCGATCATGTAGTGCCGGTCGCCGCGCGCGGCCACTTGCGGGCTGTGCGTTACCGCCAGCAACTGCCCACCGCTGGCCAGCCGCGCCAACCGATCACCAATCGCACTGGCAACGGCACCGCCCACACCCCGGTCGATCTCGTCGAAGATGATCGTCGCCGCGCCACCTTCTTCGGCCAGCGCCACTTTCAGTGCCAAGATAAACCGCGATAGTTCGCCGCCCGAAGCAATCTTGCCCAGCGGCGCAAAATCCGCGCCGGGGTTGGTAGAGATCAGGAACTCCACCGCATCCATGCCGCCAGATCCCCAGCGATCTTCGGGCAGGCGGAGCACGGCCGTATGGAACTTGGCCGCATCCAGCTTTAACGGCGCAAGCTCTGCCGCCACCGCCTTGTCCAGCCGCCGCGCCGCCTCGGCCCGCAGCACGGATAGCGTCTCGGCCTTGGCCTGATAATCCAGCGCGGCTTCTCGCGCGGCCCGCTCCAGGCCGGCTATCTGCGCCTCGCCGCCTTCGATGGCGTCAAGCGCGGCGCGCATATCGTGCATCTTGTGCGGTAGCTCATCCACCGTGCAGCCATGCTTGCGCGCCGCGGCTCTCAGATCGAACAGCCGCGTCTCGATCCGGTCCAGCAACGCCGGGTCATGCGCCAGCAGTTCAGCGGCGCGCGCCAGTTTGTCCTCGGCCTCGCCCGCTTCGATCACCGCGCGATCGAGCGCCTCCAGTGCTTCGGCCAGCATCGGATGTTCGCCCGCAATCCGGTCGAGCCTGCGCGCCGCGCTGCGCAGCGTGGCGAGCGCCGAATCCGACCCCTCCCACAGCCGCTGCAGTTCCACCAGATCGCCCGAAAGCCGCTCGCCCTTCTGCATGTCGGCGCGCTGGCCGGCCAGTTCCTCTTCCTCGCCGATCACCGGGGCCAGCGCGGCTAATTCCGCCAGATGGGCCAGCAGCAAGTCCTGTTCCTCGCCCGCCTTGGCCACCCGCGCCTGCGCAGCCGCCAGCGCGTCTTCGGCCTTACGCCACTTGCTCCACGCCGCCTCGACACTTGCCGTATCCGCCCCGGCGTAACGATCCAGCAGGGCACGATGTCCTCGCGCATTTACCAGGCCGCGATCATCGTGCTGGCCGTGCAATTCCACCAGACTGCGCGCCAGTTCCCGCAACAGCGCCACGCCCACCGGCTGATCGTTAACGAAAGCCTTCGATCCACCGTCAGCCTTCAACCGTCGCTTCACGATCAGCGGTTCGCCCGGCTCCACGTCCACTTCCGCCTCGCCCAGTGCATGACGGATAGCCTCGGGCAAGCGGTCAAATTCAAACGTGGCCGTTACGCTGGCCTGATCCTCACCCCCGCGCACCAGCCCACTGTCGGCCCGATCACCCAGAACCAGCCCCAACGCATCGAGCAGGATCGATTTGCCTGCCCCCGTCTCACCCGTCAGCACGCCTAGCCCGCCGGAAAACGAGAGGTCGAGCGCTTCGATGAGCACGACATTGCGGATCGAAAGGCTGGTCAGCATCGCGCAATTCTCTAGCGCGTCCAATCGCCCGCGTCACGCTCCCATGTCATGTTTCGTTCCCTACTTGTTTCATATGCGTGACACTGTGCCACACAGGCGCAATGCAAATCCGCCAAAGCGGGCTGACATCGAAAGAGGTGCAGCTCATGGCTACCCGTGCCAAGCATGACGGCAAGACGCTTTTCAAGACCGCCGCAGAACTCAGCTCCTCCATCCCCACATGGCTGGACATGCCCGAACCGCGCGGTTTCCGGCCAAAGCGCAAGTATCGCACCGTGTGGATTTCGGACATCCATCTTGGCACGCGCGGCTGCAACGCCACGCTGCTGCTGGATTTCCTTGCCGCTATCGAGTGCGAAACGCTCTATCTGGTTGGCGATATCGTTGATGGCTGGCGGCTCAGCAAGGGCTGGTACTGGCCCGACGCGCACAACGAAGTGATCCGCCGCATTCTCAAGATGGCCCACCGCGGCACGCGCGTCATCCTGATCGCGGGCAATCATGACGAGATGCTGCGCCCCTATGCAGGCATGAGCTTCGGCGGTGTGGAATTGGCGCTCGATAGTATCCACGAAACCGCCGATGGCCGCCGCTTGCTGGTCACGCATGGCGATGGCTTCGATGGCGTGGTGCTCTATGCGCGCTGGCTCGCGTTCCTTGGGGACAAGGCCTATTCGGTGCTGCTGCGCACCAATGTGTGGGTCAACATGATCCGTCGCCAGTTCAAGATGCCGTACTGGTCGATGTCATCGTATCTGAAAAAGCGGGTCAAGAACGCGGTCCAGTTCGTCTGCGATTTCGAAGAGGCCGTGGCGCATGCCGCGCGCGATCTGGGCGTGGATGGCGTGGTCTGCGGCCACATCCACTGCGCCGAAATCCGCCAGATCGGCGACATCACCTACTACAACGATGGCGATTGGGTCGAAAGCTGCACCGCGCTGGTCGAAGATAAGCTGGGTCAGATCAGCATCGTCGATTGGGCCGAGGAAATTAGCCGTGCGGCTGCGGTAAAGGCCACGCTCAAACCCATTCCGCAGCTTCAGGAGGAACCGGCATGAGAATCGCTATTTGCACCGATGCCTGGCACCCGCAAGTCAATGGCGTGGTCCGCACGCTGGCCGCTACCGTCGATCGGCTGACCACGCGCGGGCACGAGGTTGAACTGATCACCCCCGACCAGTTCCGCACCCTACCGCTTCCCGGCTACAGCGAAATTCGCCTCGCCATGGCACCCCGCTTTGGCACGCGCCGCACGCTGGCCGATTTTGCCCCCGATGTCGTCCATATCGCCACCGAAGGCCCGATTGGCTGGAGCGCGCGCAGCTGGTGCAAGGCTAATGCTGTTCCGTTCACCAGCGCGTTTCACACCCGCTTCCCTGAATATGCCGCGGTGCGCACCGGGCTTTCGGCAGAGCATTTCTGGCCGCTGATGCGCCGCTTTCATGGCGCCAGCCGCGCGGTGCTCGTCTCTACGCCCACGCTGGCAGCCGAACTGGCGCAACACGGCATTCCCCACACTCGGCTGTGGACACGCGGGATCGATCGCAGCCTGTTCCACCCCCACCACGAAGCATTGCCAGAACTGGCCGATCTGCCCCGCCCGATCATGTTGAATGTGGGCCGCGTGGCCATCGAAAAGAACCTCACCGCCTTCCTCGATGCCGATGTTCCGGGCACGAAGGTGGTGGTCGGCAATGGCCCCGATCTCGCCCGCCTCAAGGCTGCCTATCCGCAAGTCCGCTTCGTCGGCGCGCTGCATGGCGAAGATCTCGCCCGCGCCTATGCTTCGGCAGACGTGTTCGTCTTCCCGAGCCGCACCGATACCTTTGGGCTGGTGATGATCGAAGCGCTGGCTTGTGGCCTTCCAGTTGCGGCCTTCCCCGTCCCCGGCCCGCTCGATGTGATCGGCAGCAAAGGCTTTGGCCCTGACGATGCGTTGCCGATGCAGATCGGTGCGCTGGACGATGACTTGGCGCTGGCCATCCAGAAGGCGCTGCGCTGCGACCGGGTTAGCGTTGCCGTGCAAGGGGCGCGTTACAATTGGGACCGGGCTACCGATGAATTTCTGGCTGCCGTGGGTGAAGCGATGCAATCCGTGCGCGAGCCTGAAATGGCCTGACGTTCAGTTCGATCCGTGGCCCAGCGCCAGATAATCAAGGCTCTGCATTTCCATCAGGCGGCTGACCGTGCGGTCAAACATGAAGCGCCCCTCTTCATCGCCCTTCCCGCTGCCTTCATAAAGGTCGGCGGGGTCAGCATCGGCGGTGGCGATCAGCTTCACCTTGTGCTCGTAAAGTGCGTCGATCAGCGTGATGAACCGCGCAGTCTCGTTGCGCAGATCGGCGCCCAGGCGGGGAATGCCGACGATGATCAGCGTGTGATAGGCACGCGCAACCGCGATGTAATCGGATGCGCCACGCGCCTCTGCGCACAGCCGCTTGAAGCTGAACACGCCCACGCCCTTCAGGCTCTTGGGCACGTGCAACATGCGCCCGCCGCCAACGTCCAGTTCGATGCTGGGCACGTGCGCGCTGTCTTCGGGCGGGTAGTCGGTCAGCCGGAAGAAGGCTTCGCGCACTTTCTCGGTCGCTTCCGGCCCGTTCGGCACATGCCAGGTGCCGACGCCCTGCATGCGCTCCATCCGGTAGTCAGTCGGGCCGTTCAGCGGCAGCACGTCGAGCCGGTCCTGCACCAGCGCGATGAAGGGCAGGAAGTGTTCGCGGTTCAGCCCGTCCTTGTAGAGGTCTGACGGCGCGCGGTTTGATGTAGTCACCAGCGTCACGCCGAAATCCACGATCAGCGCGGTAAAGAGGCGGCTCATGATCATGGCGTCGGCGCTGTTGTTGACGACCATCTCGTCAAAGCACAGCACGCGGGTTTCGGCGGCGATGGCAGCGGCGACCGGCGGGATCGGATCGCCGCTTTCCTTCTGGCGCTCCACACGCAGGCGGGCATGGACGTCGAGCATGAATTCGTGGAAGTGCGAACGGCGTTTGGCCGCCACGTTCAAGTTGCCGAGGAACAGGTCCATCAGCATCGACTTGCCGCGCCCTACCCCGCCCCAAAGATAGACCCCGCGCACCGGCGGGGGCGGTTTGGCTCCGAACAGTTTCCCCAGAAAACCGACAGACGGCGGCGGCGCCTCAAGTTCGCGCTGCAGCACATCGAGCCGTGCTGCTGCTGCGGCCTGTTCCGGGTCGGGCCGCAATTCGCCTGCAGCAACCAGTTCGGTGTAGCGCTGGAGGACAGAAGTCATCGTCTGGTGGGCTTGCGGATCGTGCCGTTGAAGGCCGCGATGGTATCATCGCCTTGCACCACCAGCCCGCGCAGGAACACCAAGCGGCCAGTCTCGCGCAGCACTTCGACCACCGCATCGAGCGGTTCACCAATCCGGCCCGCGCCGATGAACTGGGTAGACAGATCAAGCGTGACCGAGCCTGCCGCATCGCCATCCAGCAGCGTGCGCATGGCGGCGAACAGGCTGATGTCAATCAAGGCCAGCGTGATACCGCCGTGGACCGCATCGAGCAGGTTGGAATGCCGCCGTTCCGGAAACATCCTCAGCCGCGCCACGCGCACACCATCGGCGCGGTCCTCGATCCGGGTGAGCATCCGGCCCATCGCCTGCGCGTTGAACCGGGTCTCATCGATGAGGTTCCAGGTGAACCAGCCGGGGTGATCCGCGGCCGTTTCATAACGGAAGGCTTGTTCGCTCACCAGTTTAGACGAGACGTTCGGCCTGCATCTTTTTGATTTCAGCGATAGCGCGTGCCGGGGACAGGCCCTTGGGGCACACGTTGGCGCAGTTCATGATGGTGTGGCAGCGATAGAGGCGGAACGGGTCTTCCAGTTCGTCCAAGCGTTCCCCGGTCATTTCATCGCGGCTGTCGGCCAGCCAGCGAT